>JAJZFB010000067.1 GCA_021805545.1 Pseudomonadota bacterium
TCCTCGGCCTCGCCTCTTTCGCCGAAACCCCCGCCGTGCTGTTCGACGTGCAACGCGCCGGCCCCTCCACCGGCATGCCCACCCGCACCCAGCAATGCGACATCCTCGCCGCCGCCTATGCCAGCCACGGCGACACCAAGCATGTGCTGCTTTTCCCTGAAGACCCGCATGAGAGCTTCCTCTTCTCCGCCCAGGCCTTCGACCTCGCCGACCGGCTGCAAACCCCCATTTTCGTCATGCTCGACCTCGATATCGGCATGAACGAACGCCTCTGCCGCCCCCTCACCTGGGATGATTCCCGCCACATGGATCGCGGCAAGGTGATGACCGAAGCCGAGCTGGAAGCAGGCTCGGATTTCGGCCGTTATCTCGATGTGGATGGCGACGGCATCCCCTACCGCACCTATCCCGGCACCCACCCCACGCGCGGCGCCTATTTCACCCGCGGCACATCGAAGGACCGTTACGCCAAATACACCGAATCCGGCACGGCCTATGCCGATAACATGGAACGCCTGCTGAAAAAATTCCGCACCGCCGAATCCCTCGTCCCGCCGCCGCAGCTCATTTCCGCCGATACCGCAACAAAAATCGGCGCCATCTATTACGGCTCCACCAGCCCCGCCATGCGCGAGGCACAGGAAATCCTCGCCCGCCACAACATCAATCTCGACCTGCTCCGCATCCGCGCCTTCCCCTTCAACGACGATGTCCGCAACTTCATCGCCGCGCACGACCAAATCTTCGTCGTGGAGCAGAACCGCGACGGCCAGCTCCGCACCCTGCTCATCAACGAGCTGGAAGAAAGCCCGGCCAAGCTCAAACGCGCCGTGCATTTCGACGGCTCGCCCATCACCGCCACCAAAATCATCGAAAAAATCGCGGCTTTTCTGCCCGCCGCCCAAAATCTCGTCAGGAGCGCCCTATGAGCTTCCTCCCCAAACCAAAATTCCATCACCCCTCGCTCGCCTGCAACGCGCTCGGCTATACCAGGCGCGATTACGAGGGCGCCATCTCCACCCTCTGCGCCGGGTGCGGGCATGATTCCATCTCCGCCGCCATCGTCCGCGCCTGTTTCGAGCTGGACCTCCCCCCGCACCGCATCGCCAAACTGTCGGGCATCGGCTGCTCCTCCAAAACCCCTACTTATTTCCTGGGCAATGCCCATGGCTTCAACGCCGTGCATGGCCGTATGCCCTCGGTCCTCACCGGCGCCAGCCTCGCCAACCGCGATCTCATCTATCTCGGCGTGTCCGGCGATGGCGATTCCGCCTCCATCGGCCTCGGCCAGTTCGCCCACGCCATGCGCCGCGGCGTGAACATGACCTATATTGTGGAAAATAACGGCGTGTACGGCCTCACCAAGGGCCAGTTCTCCGCCACGTCAGACAAAGGTGCGAAAAGCAAAGGCGGCGCCACGAACAAAGACGAAGCCATAGACCTCGCCGGCATGGCCCTGCAGCTTGGCGCCAGCTTTGTCGCCCGCAGCTTCTCGGGCGACAAAGCCCAGCTCGTCCCCCTCATCAAAGCCGCCCTTACCCATAAGGGTGCTGCCTTTATCGACGTCATTTCCCCCTGCGTCACCTTCAACAACCATCAAGGCTCCACCAAGAGCTTCGATTATGTGCGTGAACACAACGAGGCGGTGAACTTCCTCGATGTCATAACGGGCCGCGCGGAAATCACCGCCGATTACCAGCCCGGCACGGTGGAAGTGGTCCGCCAGCACGACGGCTCCCTGCTGCGCCTGCGCAAGCTGGACGAAAACGACTACGACCCGCGCGACCACGCCGCCGCCTGCGCCTTCCTGGAAGCCCGCAAAGCCCAGGGCGAAATCGTCACCGGCCTGCTCTACGTGGAACCCGGCGCCGAAGAGATGCACGGCCTGCTCGGCACCAGCGCCACACCGCTGAACAGCCTGGGGGACGACAAGCTCTGCCCCGGCAGCGCCGCGCTGGAGAAGCTGAACGCCAGCCTGCGCTGAAGAGTAGCCCCCGCTTTCCGTAGCCGAGCACCGTGCTCAGGCGCGTCAAGCACGCTGCGCGCGCCCTCACCGGCAAATACCGTCATCGCGAGCGCAGCGCGGCGATCCATCTCCACGCCACCGGCACCCAACCTGGCAGCCCCGCCCAAAACCCGTGGCCACAACGGCACAAATCCTCTAAACCCCGCCCATGCACTACGATGTCATCATCATCGGCGGCGGCCATGCCGGCACCGAAGCCGCCGCCGCATCGGCCCGTTCCGGCGCTGCCACCCTGCTCGTCACCCAGCGCACCAGCCAACTGGGCGAGATGTCCTGCAACCCCGCCATTGGCGGCATCGGCAAAGGCCACCTGGTGCGCGAGATCGACGCGCTAGACGGCCTCATGGGCAAAGCCGCAGACGCCGCCTGCATCCATTTCAAACTGCTCAACCGCGGCAAAGGCCCCGCCGTGCGCGGCCCGCGCGCCCAGGCCGACCGTAAACTCTACCGCAACGCCGTCCAAGCCCTGCTCGCCGCGCAGCCAAACCTCACCATTCTGGAAGGCGAGGCCGCATCCATCGAACAGCATAGCGGCCACCTCACCGGCATCACCCTCGCCACCGGCCAAAGCATCGCCTGCGCCGCCATCGTCCTCACCACAGGCACTTTCCTCAATGGCATATTACATTTCGGAAAAGAAATGAAAAAGGGCGGCCGCATCGGCGACGCCCCCTCCATTACGCTTGCCGCCTCGCTTGCCCGCCTCAACCTGCCCCTGGGCCGCCTGAAAACCGGCACCCCCCCGCGCCTGCACAAAGCCAGCATCGACTGGAACGGCCTGCCCGAAGATAGAGGTGAAGACCCGCCCGAACCGTTCTCGGCGCTCACCCAAGCCGTCACCAACCCGCAAATCTCCTGCCGCATCACCAAAACCACGGAAGAAACCCACCGGATCATCCGTGAAAACATCCATAAATCAGCGGTTTATGGCGGCAACATCGCCGGGCGCGGCCCGCGCTACTGCCCCTCCATCGAGGACAAGGTGGTGCGCTTCGCCGAAAAACCCGGCCACCAGATATTCCTGGAACCCGAAGGGCTGGATGATGACACCATCTACCCCAACGGCATCTCCACCTCCCTGCCGCAAGACGTGCAGGAGCTTCTCCTCCACTCCATCCCCGGCCTGGAAAAAGCCCGCATCATCCGCCCCGGCTATGCCGTCGAATACGACTATGTAGACCCCCGCGCGCTCGACCACTCACTCCAGGTAAAAACCCTCCCCGGCCTCTACCTCGCCGGGCAGATCAACGGCACCACAGGCTACGAGGAAGCAGGCGCCCAAGGCATCATCGCCGGGCTGAATGCCGCCCGCACCGCCAGCGGTGCACAACCCGTCACCCTCACCAGGGCGGAAGCCTATATCGGCGTGCTCATAGACGACCTCGTCACCCAGGGCGTCACCGAGCCATACCGCATGTTCACCTCCCGCGCCGAATACCGGCTGCAACTGCGCGCCGATAATGCCGAGCTGCGCCTCACCCCGCTCGGCCTGCAATGGGGCTGCATCGGCCCAGAGCGCGAAACCGCCTTCGCCGCGCTGCAAGCGCAAATCGCCGCCTTCAACAACAAGCCCGAGGGCGAAAGCCGCGCCGCCAGCATCCTCCGCGCCAATCTGCACTACGCCGGCTATCTCTCCCGCCAGGAGCAGGAAATCCGCGACCGCGCGCGCGACGAAGCCGTGCGCATCCCCGAGAATTTCGACTACAGCGCCGTGGGCGGACTCTCCAACGAACTGCGCGAGAAGCTGGAGCGCGCCCGCCCGCAAAACCTCGCCGCCGCCGGGCGTATCGAGGCCATGACCCCCGCCGCCCTCGGCGCCATTTTCGGCGCCCTCAAAAAATCCCGCCGCGCCGCATGAGTGAGTCCCGCCTGCGAATTTTCGCCGCTTTGGTGGAAAAATGGTCGCCCAAAATCAACCTCATCAGCAAATCAGACCTGCCGCATATCTGGGACCGGCATGTGCAGGATTCGCTCCGCCTGCTGCCCTACATCCCCGAAGGCACGGAACGCGCCATAGATCTCGGCTCCGGCGCGGGATTCCCCGGCCTTGTCCTTTGCATCGCCACCGGACTCCCGTTCGATCTGATCGAATCAGACAGCCGCAAAGCCGCCTTCCTCATGGAAGCCGCGCGCCAGACCGGCGCGCCCGCCAAAATCCACAACACCCGCATCGAGGCCGCCAAAATCGCCCCGGCCCCGCTCATCACCGCCCGCGCCTTGGCCCCGCTCGATAAACTTCTCGGCCTCGCCGCCCCGCATCTCGCTCCCGGCGGCATCTGCCTCTTCCCAAAAGGCCGCAACGCGGCAGAAGAATTGACGCTCGCCACCCCCCTCTGGCACATGGACGTTCAGCACATAACCCACCCCTCCTGGGGCGATAGCTGCATCCTGAAAGTGAGCCAGATTCGCCATGCCGGACAAAACCAAGCGCCCGCGCATCATCGCCATCGCCAACCAGAAGGGCGGGGTCGGTAAAACCACCACCGCCATCAACCTGGCTTCCGCCCTGGCTGTGGGCGGCCTTAAAGTTCTGCTTGCCGATATCGACCCCCAAGGCAATGCCAGCACCGGGCTGGGCATTGGCCCCGAAGCCCGCAAAGGCGGCAGCTACGCGCTGCTGGCCGGCGAAACCTCGCTCAGCGATGCCACCCTGCCCACCACGGTCGAAAATCTCACCATCATCCCCTCCGTGCCGGACCTCATCGGCGCCGACCTTGAATTCGGCCAGCAGGAACGCCGCGAATTCCTGCTGCGCGACGCCTTCATCCAAGGCTGCCCCGCCGATTACGTCTTTATCGACTGCCCGCCCGGCCTCGGCCTGCTTACCCTCAACGGCCTCGTGGCGGCCGATGCGGTGCTGGTCCCGCTCCAGGCCGAATTTTTCGCCCTGGAAGGCATCTCCCAGCTCATGCGCACCATCGATATGGTCAAGCAAAGCCTGAACCCCACCCTGAACATGGAAGGCATCGTCCTGACCATGACGGATAAGCGCAACAACCTTTCCGAGCAGGTCAGCGCCGATGTGCGCGGCTATTTCCGCCACCAGGTGTTCGAAACCGCCATCCCCCGTAACATCCGCATCACGGAAGCCCCTAGCCACGGCATCCCGGTCCTGCTTTATGATTTCCGCTCAACCGGCGCCCAGGCCTATCTGGCCCTGGCGGCGGAATTTTTGCGGCGGGCAAAAACCAGAAAGGCTTGAGGCATGAGCGTAAAAGAACAACCCAAACGTCTGGGCCGCGGCCTTGCCGCCCTTATGGGCGATTCCGCCGTGCCGCAAACCACCGCCGCCCCCGGCGTGCAGCAACTGCCCATAGATGTCCTTGTCCCCAGCCCCTACCAGCCCCGCCAGGAAATGGACGAGGATGCATTGCAGGAATTGGCGGATTCCATCGCCCAGCGCGGCATCCTCCAACCCCTTCTGGTCCGCCCCACACCCGGCCAGCCCGGCCAATACCAAATCATCGCGGGCGAGCGCCGGTGGCGCGCCGCCCAGCGCGTCTCTCTGCACGAAATCCCCGTGCTCGTCCGCCCGCTTTCCGATAGCGACGCCATGGCCGCCGGTCTGGTGGAAAACCTCCAGCGCGAAGACCTCAACGCCATCGAAGAAGCCGAGGGCTACAAGCGCCTGCTGGAAGAATTCAGCCTGAGCCAGGACAAATTGGGCGAGGCCGTCGGCAAATCCCGCGCCCATATCGGCAACATCATCCGCCTGCTCAAACTGCCTGAGCCGGTTCGCGCCATGCTGCGCCAGGGCCAGCTCTCCGCCGGCCATGCCCGCGCCCTGCTCACCCACCCCGACCCGCTAAAAGCCGCGCGCGAGGTTATCAAACGCGACCTCTCCGTCCGCCAGACCGAGGCACTGACCAACCAGGCCATCCGCCCGGCCAAAACAGCCCCCGCCAGCACCCCGCGCGCCGATGCCGACATTGAAGCCCTGGCCAACAGCCTCACCGAGCGCCTGGGCCTGAAGGTGCAGATCAAGTTCAACGGCAAAAGCGGCTCGGTAACGTTCAACTACGCCAATCTCGACCAGTTGGATTCCCTGCTCGCCCTGCTCAACGGGTAATGCTTCACGTGAAGCATTACCCACACCGGCAACCGCCGCGCGTTTACCGTCGCCCGGCCGCCCGCGCCCGCAGCGCCAAAGCCAGCATGGTCTGGCGGCAATAATCATGCTCTGGCACGCGCGTCGTCTTGCATGCCGCCTCGGCCGTCAGCGCGGCCGATAATGCCTGGTCCAGCGCCGGCAAAGGCCATAGCCGCAGCGCCTTGCCCACCAGCGCCTGGCGTTTGAAAAACACCGGCGGGCGCATCGCCGCCATGGCCTCCTGGGCCGATGCCCCGTCCGCCATCGCCCCCGCGGCCACGCGCAGGCGCTGCAATTCGGCCAGCAGTACCCGCAACAACCCCACCGGGGCTATGCCTTCCTCATAAGCCAGGCTCAGCGCCTTATCCGTCGCTTCCGGGTCACCTGTCAGGGCGGCATCAATCGCATCACCCATCGAGCTATCGCCGCCATCCGCCAGCACGGCAGACACATCAGCCAGGCTCAAACGCTTCTCTTCCCCGGCATAAAGCGTCAGCACTTCCAGCGCCTGCCCCAAAGGCCCTTCCTCACCCGAGAGATTCTGCCCCGCCCAGGCCGCCGCATCCTGGTCTATCTGCACCCCCGCCGCCCGCAAACGCGACGAAATCGCCGATGGCAAACGCGCCTGGTCAATCGCATAACAGGCAATCACCGCCACACTCGGCGCCTTCTCCGCCGCCGTGCGCAGCTTAGACTTCGCCGTCAGCTCCCCCGCCTCCAGAATCACCAAAGCCTCAGGAGGCATTTTTATAAGCGTTTCCAGTGCCTTAGTGTGGCTTTCATGCACATCGCGCACGCGCACCACGCGCCGCCCGCCCGTCAGCGCCGCCGCCATGGCCTCCGCCAGCAGCACATCCGCCGCCGGGTTCATCAACTCGGCAAAGCGGAACGGGTCCTGCATCGCCCCCTCTACCCCACGCGCCAATATCAGCCCGCGCTCCGCCACCAGCCCGGCATCGGGGCCGTGCAGCAGAACAAGCGGCAGATTAGAAGATTTCAGAAACGCGTCGATACGGCCTGAATCGATCTTCATGCGTTCGGGTGCGTACGGAACCAGCTCGCAAGCTGCGCGGTAATTTGCGCCGCCACCATGTCCGCCAGTTGCTGGTCAACCGTGCTGGTCTCCATATCCTGGGCAAAATACTGGTTATCGATAATATTCATCGAATCCATCCCCGTCGCCGTGCCCGTGGCCAGCGGGTGCGAAGGATCACCAATCGGCACCAGGCTCCAATTCGCCGTGGCCTGCATGCGTGAATATGTGGTGGAGGAATCCTGCAGCATGCCAATATCCGAGGTGACAATGCTATACCTCACATTCAGCGCGTAAAGCTCCGTCTCCGGCGCGCCATCCACATGCAGCTTGCTCTCCAGGCTCAGGCGCAGCAATTGCCCCGGCCGTTCCGGTATATTGCTCACCTTCACCTGGTCCAGCCTGGCGCTGGTATCCTGCCCCGCCTCACCGCCATAAAGGGGGGTAAAGCCGCAGCCGGCCAGCGCCAGCAGGGCAACGAGCGCGGCAGCGCGCTTAGGGCTTGACGACAAAATTAACAATCCGGTCCGGCACATGGATTTTCTTTACAATGGTCTGCCCTGCCAGAACAGACGCCACGGCAGCTTCCGCCGCCGCCAATACTGGCTCCGCCGCCTGCCCCGCCGGAACAACAATGGTCCCGCGCAGCTTCCCGTTCACCTGCACGGCAATGGTCACCTAGTCCACCACCAGCAAGGCCGGGTCCGCCTTGGGCCAAGGCTGCTGCGCCACCAGCCCGGCACCTGGGCTAATTTTGGCAAAAGCCTCCTCACCCAAATGCGGCATCATCGGCGCCACCAGCCGGGCGATCATCTCCGCCCCCTCAAACCGGGCAAAAACCTGCTCATCCGTCTCCGCCGCCTGGCCAAAAACAGCACCCGTCAGCTCGTACAGCTTCGCCACCGCCAGGTTAAAGGCAAAACTATCCAGCGCCTCGGTCACCGCCGCTATGGTCCGGTGCGTCAATTGCCGCAGCTTTTTCGCCTCGCCTGAAAAACTTTCAGGCTTGGCCACGCGCCGCTCGCCTGCAACCTGCACCGCCAGCCGGTACAGGCGCTGCACAAACCTGTAAGCCCCCTGCACACCCGCTTCGGTCCATTCCACATCGCGCTCAGGCGGATTATCCGAGAGCACAAACCACCTCGCCGTATCCGCCCCAAACCGGTCCACAATCGCGCCCGGGTCCACCGTATTGCGCTTGGATTTGGACATTTTCTCAACACGCCCAACAATCACGGGTTTTCCGGTCGCGCGGTGCGTTGCCCCATCCGCGCCCTTCACCACCTCGTCAGGATAAAGCCAGCTCCCGCCTTCATCCTTGTAAGATTCATGCGTCACCATGCCTTGCGTGAACAGCCCGGCAAACGGCTCCTTAACCGTTACATATCCGGTCTTTTCCAGCGCCCGGGTAAAAAACCGCGCATACAGCAAGTGCAAAATGGCATGTTCAATGCCACCCACATACTGGTCCACCGGCAGCCAGTGCCGCACAGCCTCCACATCCACCGGCGCCGTGGCGCGCGGCGCGCAAAACCGGGCAAAATACCACGAGCTATCAACAAACGTATCAAACGTATCGGTCTCGCGCCGCGCTGCCTTGCCGCAGGCCGGGCAGTTCACCTTGCTCCATGTGGGGTGGTGGTCCAGCGGGTTGCCGGGCTTCTCAAAGCTCACATCCTTGGGCAATTCCACCGGCAGTTGCTCATCCGGCACGGCTTGCGGGCCGCAAGCCTCGCAATGAATCACCGGTATCGGGCAACCCCAGTAACGCTGGCGCGAAATACCCCAATCGCGCAACCGCCAATTGGTCACACCCTTGCCCGCGCCAATCCTCTCCAGCTCGGCAATCGCCGCCGGTTTGGCCTTTTCCGTGCTCAGCCCGGTCAAAAAGCCAGAATTCACAATCACGCCCTCGCCATCCAGCGCCTTGGCGCCAATCTCCGGCACCTCGTCAGCATTCGGCGCCACAACCACCGGCACGGGCAGCTTATATTTCCGGGCAAACTCCAAATCACGCTGGTCGCCGCACGGGCAGCCAAAAATCGCCCCTGTGCCATATTCCATCAGCACAAAATTGGCGATCCAAACCGGGTATTTCGCTCCATTGAACGGATTGACGACCTCCAGCCCTGTCGCAAAACCGCGCTTCTCGGCTGCCTCAATCACGGCCTCGGATGTCCCCTGGCGCTCACATTCCGCAATAAACGCCGCCGCCCCGGCGTTTTGCGTGGCCACGGCCTGGGCAATCGGGTGCTCCGGCGCAATCGCCAGAAACGACATGCCAAACAGCGTATCTGGCCGCGTTGTATAAACCGTCACATCCTCAATGCCGGCCACAGGCGCGGCCAGCTTAAAGGTCACCTCCGCGCCCTGCGAATAACCAATCCAGTTTTCCTGCATCAGCTTCACGCGCTCTGGCCAGCGCTCCAGCGTTTTCAGCCCGTCCAGCAATTCCGGCGCAAAATCGGTAATTTTCAAAAACCACTGCGAGAGTTTTTTCTTCTCCACCAGCGCGCCCGAGCGCCAGCCCCGCCCGTCAATCACCTGCTCATTGGCCAGCACGGTCATATCCACCGGGTCCCAGTTCACATAGGCATCGCGCCGCTCAACCAGCCCGGCCTTCCAGAACTCGATGAAAATCTTCTGCTGCTGGCCATAATATTCGGCATCGCAAGTGGCAAATTCGCGCGCCCAATCCAGCGAGAAGCCCATGCGCTTCAGCTCGCCCCGCATATTGGCGATGTTCGCATAGGTCCAATCCGTAGGGCTGGCCTTGTTCTCGCGCGCCGCATTCTCGGCCGGCAGGCCAAACGCGTCCCACCCCATAGGGTGCAGCACGTCAAACCCCTGTGCCCGCTTATAGCGCGCCACCACATCGCCCAGCGTATAATTACGCACATGCCCCATATGGATTTTGCCGGAGGGGTAGGGAAACATCTCCAGCACATAATATTTGGGCTTGCCCGCTACGGGCACATCGGCGGCGGCAAAACAGCCGGCTGCTTCCCATCTGGCCTGCCAATGCGGCTCGGCCTGGGCAAAATCATAACGCGCGGTTTCAGTGTCTGACATGGCGCCCCGTCTTATCCGCCGGGGCGCGCGCCGCCAAGTGGCACCACACAGGCACCAAAACCACAATTCTCACCCCTCGCCAGCCTTACCATGCTTGGCGTGCCAATTATCCATCAGCTTCAGCACCGTCGCCGCCGTTTCCTCAATCGAGCGCCTGGTCACATCAATCGTCGGCCACCCCTTGGCATTGCACAGGCGCCGCGCCCATAGCAACTCCTTCTCCACGGCCTCGTAATCCACGTAATCAGTGTTATCACTCTTCGCGAATCCCACCTGCGCGCCTGTATTAATCAGTTGCAGCCTGTGGCGGCGTATATCAATCAACGATTTCGGGTCGATGGTCAGCCCCACCACCGGGCAGCGCGCATGGTTCAGCTCGTCCGGCGGCTCCACCCCCGGCACAAGCGGTATATTCAGCGCCTTTATGCCCCTGTTGGCCAAATAAAAGCAGGTCGGCGTTTTGGAAGAGCGCGAAACCCCCACCAGCACCACATCCGCATCGCCAATGCCCCGGTTGGCCTGCCCGTCATCATGGCTGATCACGTAATGCATGGCATCTATCCGGCGGAAATAATCGGCATCCAGCACATATTGCCGCCCTGGCCTGTGCTTGGCCGGGGCGCCAATCTGCGCCTGCAGCATCCCCAATATCGGGTCGAGCACATGTATCAGCGGCACGCCCATGCGCGCACAGGCGGAATCCAGCTCATGCCGCAGCGCATCATCCACCAGCGAGCATAAAACCGGCCCCGGCTCGGCCTGAATCCCCTCCAGAACACGGTGCAGTTGCAGCCTTGAGCGTATCAGCGACCAGCGATGGTACGAAATCTGCGTCTCATCAAACTGCGCCACGGCGGCCCGCGCCAAAGCGGTCAAAGTATCCCCAGTGGCGTCGGATATCAGGTGTAAATTCAGCTTATCACTCTCCATAAATGTCTTAATAGCGTGGATTACTCTCCCCCGCGCCCGGTATTTTCGGCAAGCCGGGGATAAAATTAACAATTCAAGAACGCGGGACAGATTCCGGCAACCCCCTCTCAACCATGTGAATAACTGCGGTGGATACCTCAAAATCAGCAGCTTATCCTTGGTTTCTTTCTGTGGATAAGTTTGTGGGTTTTCTCCCCAATAGCCTTAACCCCCATAACTCACAGGGTTAAACACCTACCCCTCCTCTTTTATAAAAGAGTGATTATGGTTTAGGCGGTGTTGATGAAACTTCTCCAGGTCCTGAATGGCGAGCCTGTCTGGCCGCCGCCGGTTTGGCTCATGCGCCAGGCCGGGCGTTATCTGCCGGAATACCGGGCCACCCGCGCCCAGGCGGGAGATTTCATCTCGCTCTGCCTCAACCCGTCCCTGGCCGCCGAGGTCACGCTCCAGCCCATCCGCAAATTCGGGTTCGACGCGGCCATCCTGTTTTCCGACATCCTGATTCTCCCCATGGCGCTGGGCCAGGATCTGCGCTTTACCGAGGGTGAAGGCCCGCGCCTGCCGCCCTTGCAGCACATCCAGCAGCTCAACCTGGCCAAAGCCCCCGGCATCTACGCGCCGGTGCTGCAAACCGTCGCCAATCTGCGCGCCAGCCTGCCGCCGCAAACCGCCCTCATCGGCTTCGCCGGCAGCCCCGCCACCGTCTCCTGCTATATGCTCGATGGCGAAGGCGGCGGCGGTTTCCCCCGCACCCGCCAGCTTGCCTATGAGCAGCCGGGTTTTATGGATAACGTCATCGAATTACTGGCCGAGGCCACAATCACCTATCTCCAGGGCCAGCTCGATGCCGGGGCCGATTGCCTGATGCTGTTCGAAAGCTGGGCCGGCATTTTCCCGCCTGCCCAGTTCCGCAAATATGTCATCGCCCCCACGCGCCGCATCACCACCGCCCTCAGGGCCAAAAATCCCGGGGTCAAAATCATCGGCTTTCCCCGCCTCGCCGGGCTCATGCTGGGCGAATATGCGCGCGAGGCCGGGGTGGACGCGATAGGGCTGGATACCGTCACCGGCCTGGCGGAAGCCAAAGCCGCCTGCCCGCCAAACACCATCTTCCAGGGCAATCTCGACCCGCTTTTGCTCAAGCTCGGCGGCAAGGCCATGGATGAAGAAGTGCAATCCCTGCTGTCCAGCCTCAAAACCCGCCCGCATATCTTCAATCTGGGCCACGGCATCACGCCCGATGTGCCGGAGCAAAACGTGGCACGGCTCATGGAGCTTATACGGGGCGCATAATGCGGACAGCCATCATCCTGTTCAACCTTGGCGGACCAGATAAGCCGGAAGCCATAAAACCCTTCCGGGTCAATCTGTTTTCCGACAAGGCGATCATCCGCGCCCCCATCTTCATCCGCTTCTGGCTGGCCCGCCTCATCGCCGCGTCATCGGCCAAGGCCGCCGTTGCCAATTACGCGCTCATGGGCGGCAAATCACCGCTCCTCGCGCACACCCAAGCCCAGGCCAGCGCGCTGGAACAAGCGCTCGGCCCCGGGCATAAATGTTTCCCCGTCATGCGCTACTGGCACCCTTTCGCGCACGAGGTGGCCAAAGAGGTAAAGCTCTGGAACCCGGACCGCATCCTCCTCCTGCCGCTCTATCCGCAATTTTCCACAACCACCACCGGCTCCTCACTCAATAACTGGCGCGAGGAAGCCGCCAGGGCGGGCCTTGCCATACCCACCACCACCATCTGCTGCTGGCACGATGACCCGGCCTACGCCGCCGCCATGGCCACCCTGGTGGACGAAAAAATCGCCGAGGCCCAAGCCACCTTGCCCGGTGCAAAACACCGCATCCTCTACTCCGCCCACGGCCTGCCGGAGAGCATCGTCAAATCCGGCGACCCCTACCAGGCGCAAATCGAATCCAGCGCCGCCGCCATCCAATCCCGCCTCAAACAACCGGGCATCGAGCACCAGATTTCCTACCAATCCCGCGCCACCCCGCAAAAATGGCTCTCCCCCAGCACCGTCGAGGCCATAGAGCAAGCCGGGCGCGATAAAACCGCCCTCATCATCGTCCCCATCGCCTTTGTCTCAGACCATATCGAAACCCTGGTCGAGCTGGACATAGAAAACCGCCATCTCGCGGCGCAATGCGGTGTGCCCGGCTATTTCCGCGTCCGCGCCGCCAACAGCAATCCCGCCTTCATCGCCGCCTTGGCGGGCATTGTGCAACGTGCCACAGCACCCGGCCTGTGCCGCGCCGGCCCGGCTTGCCAGGGGCATAAAAACTGCCCATGGACCAGCCATGCCGCCTGACCTGATTATCTTCGACTGCGACGGTGTCCTGATCGACAGCGAAGGCGTTGCCTCCAGCGTCGTCGCCGAGAACCTCACCGCCCTTGGCTGGGCCATGGACGCGCCTGAGGCCATGCGCCTCTTCATGGGCATGTCGATCACCGACATGGTGCCGATGATCGAAACCCGGCTAAACCGCGCATTGCCGGAAAATTGGCGCCCGGATCTGGCGCAAAAACTGGTCGAGGCGCTCGGCACAAAGTCCAAGCTCATCCCCGGCGCGGCGGAATTGCTGCACGAGGTTACAGCACGCGGCATAAACTGGCGCATCGCCTCCAATTCCTCCGATGAGGAAATGCACGTCAAATTCACCCGCACCGGCATTTCCCACCTCACCGCCGGGCGCGCCTATTCCGCCGCCAGCGTCATCGCCCAAGGCGGCCGCCCCAAACCAGCACCCGATCTTTTCCTCGCCGCCGCCGCCTCGGCCAATGTGGCGCCGGAGCGTTGCATCGTGCTGGAAGACAGCGTTTTGGGCGTCACCGGCGCGGTTGCCGCTGGCATGGTCTGCTACGGCTTTGCCCCGCATGGCGATGGCGCGTATCTGCTCGCCGCCGGGGCCGCGCAAATCTTCACCCGCCTCGATGAGATTCTCGGAGTGTTCGCATGACGATCGCCGCCTTCACGCCCTGGTTCCATTGGTTCCTCGCCTTCCACATCATCAGCTTCACGGCCTGGATGGCCGGCATGTTCTATCTGCCCCGGCTCTTCGTCTATCATTGCCAGACCATTCCCGGCACGGCGGAATCCGAGCGCTTCAAGGTGATGGAAGCCAAGCTCATGCGCATCATCATCAACCCGGCGATGATCGCGACTTTCCTGTTCGGCATCCTCCTCATCCTCACCCCCGGCACAGTGAACTGGCATGCCCCCTGGTGGTGGACCAAGCTCACCGCCTTGTTCCTCATGACCGGTTTCCACGGCGCCATGTCGCGCTGGCGCAAGGATTTCCTCAACGACCGCAACACGCGGCCCGAGAAATTCTACCGCATCGCGAATGAGGTACCGACGATCCTCTTCATCATCATCGTGCTGGCGGTGGTGGTGCGGTAACATCAGAGATTTGCTGCAATGCACAAATAAGGCTAATTAATAGCCATAAGTATCGTGCAAGCAGCGGGGCGGCCACCGCCCCGGCGTTTCGGGAGTAAAAAACGTGCAAAAATTCAAGCGCCTTCTCGTCGCCAACCGGTCCGAAATCGCCATCCGCGTCATGCGCGCCGCGGCCGAGCTGGGCATTTCCACAATCGCCGTTTACCCCGAGCACGACAAACTCTCCCTGCACCGTTTCAAGGCGGACGAGGCCTATCTCATCGGCCGCGGCAAAGGCCCCATCGAGGCTTACCTTTCCATCGACGAGGTGATCCGCGCCGCCAAGCTCTCCGGTGCCGATGCCATCCATCCCGGCTACGGCTTCCTGTCAGAAAACCCCGAATTCGCCGAAGCCTGCGCCCAAGCCGGCATCACCTTCATCGGCCCGCGCCCGGAAACCATGCGCCAGCTCGGCAACAAAGTGGCCGCGCGCAACCTCGCCATCTCCGTCGGCGTGCCTGTCATGCCCGCCACGGACCCGCTCCCCTATAACGATAACGAAATCAAACATCTCGCTGCCGAAGTCGGCTACCCGGTCATGCTCAAGGCAAGCTGGGGTGGCGGCGGGCGCGGCATGCGCCCCATCGAGAGCGAGGACACGCTGCTGGACTCCGTCGCCGCCGCACGGCGCGAGGCCAAGGCGGCGTTTGGCAACGATGAAGTCTATCTCGAAAAACTCGTCCGCCGCGCCTTTCACGTCGAGGTCCAGCTCCTCGGCGACTCCCATGGCAACCTCGTGCATCTGTTCGAGCGCGATTGCTCCATCCAGCGCCGCCACCAGAAAGTCATCGAGCGCGCCCCGGCCCCGTACATGGACGATGCTTCCCGTGAAGCATTATGCAACGCGGCCCTGGCCATTGGCCGCGCGACAAATTATTGCAACGCCGGCACGGTCGAGTTTCTCATGGACCGCGACACAGGCAAATTCTACTTCATCGAGGTCAATCCCCGCGTCCAGGTCGAGCACACCGTTACAGAGGTCGTCACCGGCATCGACATTGTAAAAGCCCAAATCCACATCGCCGAAGGCGGCCATGCCGGCAATTTCGCCGAAACCGGCGTACCGGAGCAGCAGGACATCCGCCTCTCCGGCCACGCCCTGCAATGCCGCATCACCACCGAGAACCCCGAAAACAATTTCGTCCCCGATTACGGCCGCATCACCGCCTATCGCGGCGCCTATGGTTTCGGTATCCGCACAGATGGCGGCACCGCCTATTCCGGCGCCGTCGTCACGCGGTTTTACGATGCGCTGCTGGAAAAAGTCACTGCCTGGGCGCCCACGGCGGATGAAGCCATCGCCCGCATGGACCGCGCCTTGCGCGAATACCGCATACGCGGCGTGGCCACCAACCTCACCTTCCTGGAAACCCTGCTGGGACACCCCGATTTCCGCTCCGGCAACTACACCACGCGCTTTATCGACAACACGCCAGAGCTCTTCGCCGTCAAGCGCCGGCTGGACCGCGCTACCAAACTTCTGCGCTACATCGCCGATGTCACGGTCAACGGCCACCCGGAAACGCGTGGCAAACCGCTGCCCTCCCCCAACGCCCGCACCCCGCAAGCGCCCTATTTCGGCGATGAGCGCGCCGATGGCACCAAGCAGCTCCTCGACAAGCTCGGCCCCAAGGGCTTTGCGCAATGGATGCTGGAACAAAAACGCGCTTTGGTGACAGACACGACGATGCGCGACGCGCATCAATCGCTGCTCGCCACACGCATGCGCACGCACGACCTTGTGGCCGCCGCCAAGCCAACCTCCGTTGCCTTGCCGCAGCTTTTCTCGCTGGAATGCTGGGGCGGCGCCACGTTCGATGTTTCCATGCGCTTCCTGCAGGAAGGCCCATGGGACCGTTTGAGCCTGCTGCGCCAGCGCGCGCCCAATATATTGCTGCAAATGCTGCTGCGCGGCGCCAATGGCGTGGGCTACAAAAATTACCCCGATAACGTCGTCAAATTCTTCGTCAGCCAGGCAGCGGAGGCGGGCATAGACCTGTTCCGCATCTTCGACTGTCTCAACTGGGTCGAGAATATGCGTGTCGCCATCGACGCCGTTGCCGAATGCGGCAAGCTGGCGGAAGGCGCGCTGTGCTACACCGGCGATATTCTCGACCCCAGCCGCGCCAAATATTCGCTTAATTACTATGTGAATCTGGCAAAAGAGCTGGAGGCCGCCGGCTGCCACATCATCGCCATCAAAGACATGGCCGGGCTGCTCAAGCCCGCCGCCGCCAGCGTATTGGTAAAAGCCCTGAAGGAAAGCGTGGGCCTGCCCATCCATCTGCACACGCACGACACATCCGGAATTTCCGCCGCCACGGTTCTGGCCGCCGTGCATGCGGGGGTCGATGCGTTCGATGCCGCCATGGACCCGATGTCCGGCCTCACCGCCCAGCCCTGCCTCGGCTCGCTGGTGGAAGCCCTGCGCCATACCGGGCGCGATACAGGCCTCGACCCTGCCGCCATCCGCCAGCTCAGCTTTTATTGGGAGGCCGTGCGCGCCCAATACGCGGCGTTTGAAAGCGACCTGCAATCCGGCGCGTCTGAAGTCTATCTGCACGAAATGCCCGGCGGGCAATTCACCAATCTGCGCGAGCAGGCCCGCAGCCTGGGGCTGGAAACACGCTGGCACGAAGTCGCCCGCGCCTATCGCGACGCGAATGATCTGTTCGGCGACATCGTCAAAGTCACACCATCCTCCAAGGTGGTTGGCGATATGGCGCTGATGATGGTCAGCCAGAATCTCACGCCCGAAATGGTGCTGGAGCCCGCGAAGGAAATCTCCTTCCCGCAATCAGTGGTCGAGATGATGCATGGCGATCTGGGCCAGCCTCCCGGCGGCTGGCCCGAGGCCATCCAGAAGAAAGTGCTGAAAGGTGCTGCGCCCATAACAATGCGCCCCGGCGCGCTGATGAAGGATGAAGACATCGAAGCCGCGCGCAAACAGGCGGAAGAAACCTGCGGCATCCCGATGAATGACCGTATCCTGGCTTCCTACCTCATGTACCCCGAGGTGTTCACCAAATTCAACGCCTTCCTGCGCACATACGGCCCGGTCTCGGTCCTGCCCACCCCGGTCTATTTCTACGGCATGAAACCGGGCGATGAAATTTCCATCCGCCTGCAAACCGGCAAGACCATGATCGTCAGCCTGCAAACCATCTCGGCGGCTGATGAGGATGGCAATGTCAATGTCTTCTTCGAGCTGAACGGCCAGCCCCGCGTCATCACCGTACCCAACCGCGCCGCTGTTTCCACCCGCCCCGTGCGCCGCAAGGCGGATGAGGACGACGCCAAACAGCTCGGCGCGCCCATGCCAGGCGCCATCGCCGCCATTCTGGTGCGCGAGGATCAGGCGGTAAAGCAAGGCGAGCCGCTGCTCAGCATCGAGGCAATGAAGATGGAAGCACAAATCTCCGCACCCCGGGACGGTGTGGTGAAAACCATCCTCGTCCGCCCCGGCGAGCAGGTGGACGCCAAAGACCTCCTCGTCGAATTCGCGTGAGCCAAGGTACAACCCTGCCCCACATCCAAGAGCAAAAGCCGCCATTGTTAAAAATGGCCGCTTTTCCTCTGGCCATTTTCGCACTCATCCTGCTGGCACTCCCGCGCCTCATCCTCATCCCGCTGCATTACGCGCCAGACCCTAACGAGGGCTGGAACGCCTTCCACGCGCTCATGGCCGCATCTCGCGCCACGCTCTACCCGCCCCCCGGCGCGCTCACCGGCAATAATTACCCGCCGCTCTCTTTCTACGCCGCCCGCCTCATCACCCATTTCACGGGCGATGCCATCATCGCCGGGCGCCTCATCTCCCTTGTCTCAACCCTCGCCGCTTCGGCGCTTATCTGGCGTATCGTAACAAACATAACCCGCAACAAAATTGCCGCTGCCTGGGCCGCAATTCTGTTCCTGGCCTACAACGTCACGTTATTCCGCTCCTATTTCTGCCTCAACGACCCGCAATGGCTGGCCCATGCCGTGGCCCTTTGCGGCATCGCCACATTACTCCCGGCAGAACCCGCACAACTCACCCGCGTGCGCGTCATCGCATCATCTTTCCTGCTGGTGGCAGCAGGTTTCGTAAAACAGAACCTCATAGGCTTTCCCGCCGCCATCACGCTCTGGCTGCTCATCATGCATCGCCGCCATTTCGTGCTCTGGCTGCTCACAGGCGTTTTCTTCACCCTCGCCGGGCTTTGGCTCTGCCGCCTGCTTTACGGCGCATCCTTCCTGCCAGACCTGTTATTCTCCGCCCGGCATTATTCACCCGCCCGCGCCATCATCAAATCTCTCCCCATCCTGGCCGCACTTTCCCCCATGGTGGTGGCAAGCCTGCGCCTGCCGCGCCAAAATAAGCAGGCAGCCCTCTTCCCCGTCGCGGTCATCATCTGCCTCATCACCGGCATCATCCAGCGCGGCGGCATCGGGGTGGACATTAACGCCCATTTCGAAACCCTCATCGCCGCCAGCATCGGCACAGGCATCGCCCTGGCCGCCCCGGCACGCAAGCGCGCACGGCTCTGGCTCCTCGCACCCTTCATCATCCTCGTGCCGCTCGCCGCCGCGCAATCCATCGCGGCGCTGCATAATCTCAACCGCAACCTCGCCAGCTGGCACGGCGCCATCGCGCATATCGCCGCCCTGCCTGGTAATGTGGCATGCGACAACCTCGCCTATTGCTACTGGGCCGCAAAACCCTACAGCGCCGATTTCTTCCTGTACGGCCAGCGCTTTCTGCAAACCGGCAACGCCACGGCCCTGCAAGAAGCCGTCAATCAACGCGCCATCATTGCCGCCGAATTGCCCAGCACGGCAACATCCTGCCAGAGCAACCCGCTCGCGCATCTCTTCCGCGCCGCCGCGCCAGCCATCCTCTACCGCAACAAAACAATCGAGCTGGCCGCCCCGCCAGCCCCGCTTCCGGTTACAGCCTGTTCTATTGGTTCAGCAGCGCCGCCAGCGCCCCCGGCGGCAAATTAAGCGGCGTCAGCCCGGCGGGCGGGCTGAACAAATCCGCCGGCTGCGGCGCATAATTCACCGCCAGCGCCGTAACCTCCGCCGAGCCTCTATCGTTATGCCCGGAAAAATGCAGCACCACGCCCGATTTTGTAAGGCACGCCGTGCCGGTGGCGTGCTTGTCCAGCACCAGATAATTCTCGCAATCCAGCCCGGCATAATGGCCCTGCCCCAGCGGCGTGAAACTTGCCCCATCCGCATGGTAAATCTGTGCGGTATAGGCCGAAAAATCCGGCGCCTGCACCAGCGCGTGCAGGTTCGGTATAATCAGCTCCGCCTGCCCGGCGGGCAGATTGCCCAGCACATAATAACCAGCAGCGGAATCAACCCGCACCATCTGGTCCGCCGCGCTATAATGCAGCTCATATTGCGCGGGCGTGCGGCCTGGCACATCAAGCTGGTATGTCACCGCCACATCGCGCACGGGCAGAAAAACCGGCGTGGCCAGCGCGCTGGCGGGCAGGGCCGCTAAAGCGGCGGCAAGTAAAATTCTCATGGCATTTCCTGTCGCATGGCCTCTATCTCGCGCATCAATAAGGCAGCATCAGGGCTGGCGCTAAACCGCGCCGGCACATCCACAGCCTCGGCCAGCCGTACATGGTACTGGGCGCGCGGAATTTCCACCGCCCCAAACCGCGCCAGATGCCCGGTGATGAACTGCGTATCCAGCAGCGTAAACCCCGAAAGCCGCAACCGGGCCACCAGATGCACCAGCGCCACTTTCGAGGCATCGGTGGTGGTGGAAAACATGCTCTCGCCAAAAAACGCCCCGCCCAGCGCCGCGCCATAAAGCCCGCCCACCAGCGTGCCATTTTCCCAGGTTTCCACACTATGGGCAAAGCCCATCCTGTGCAGCTCGGTAAACAGCCGCTCTATCTCGGGGTTTATCCAGGTTTCCGGCCGCCCCGCGCGCATGGCCGCGCAATTCGCGATGGTGGCGGCAAAATCCCCATTGGCGGTAACGGTAAAACGCGTGCCGCGCAGTGTTTTCATCAGGCTGCGCGGAATATGGAACCCATGCAGCGGCAGCACGCCGCGCGCTTCCGGGTCCAGCCAATGTAGCGTTTTCGCCCCCCGCGCTTCCGCCATGGGGAACAGCCCCAGCCGGTAGGCGCGGAGCAGCAAATCCGGCGTAAGCTGAAAAGGCCGTGCGGACATGCGCATCAAATCGCATGGCCGCCCGTTACCTGCCAAGTGAAACCATGGGCATGTTGCCGCCCGCGCGCAAATAAAAAACCCCGGGCTGTAAGGCCCGGGGCAGGGTAGGGTGGAACTTGTTCTTGGTTTTAGCGGGGCGCGCGGGCCCATCCATGGTCATGGACCAGCCCGTCATCATAGGCATTGCTGTAATCCTTGGGCGGCACCGTGCGCGCCAGGCGGCTGGCTTCCGCCAGGCTCACAATGGTGGAGAACGCATCAGCCACCACATCGCGCTGGCGCGGGGCAAACGCACCGCCAAAACCTTCGGGAGAGCAGGGAACATTCAACTGACGCATGGTAATCTCCTTCATACCCAATACTTCGTCCGGCACCCCGGGCATGGAGTGAAACTATTTACAAAACCCCGCCGCGTACAGCATAAAATCGGCGGAAACCCCCGAAATACGTGCGTGACTTTACTGTAAATTTTTGCTATTTGTAAAACGTGTCAATTTCAAAAACCGCCATTGGCAAAACCATCCGCCGCCTGCGCATGGAGCAAGGCTACACCCAGCAGGGCTTTGCCCAAAAGCTCGGCATATCAACCTCCTACCTCAACCTTGTCGAGCACGACCAGCGCAACGTCACCGCCTCGCTGCTGTTCAAACTCACCGACCTGCTGAAGGTCGACCTCGCCGCCCTCTCCGGCACGCAAGAGCGCGAGTTCGAGGTCCAGCTCCGCGAAGCCTTCTCCGACCCCGCCTTGGGCGGCGAAACCGTGCCGGAGTCCGAGATCAAAACCCTCGCCGCCGCCCCCAATGCGGCCCGCGCGGTGCTGGCGCTGCACAAGGCCCTGGCCGGCGCGCGCGAGGAATCCTCCGGCATCACCCTGCCCTCGGGCCGCAAAATCCTGCTGCCCAACGAGGAAGTGCGCGACTTCTTCCACGACCACGAAAACCACTTCCCCGCCTTAGAGGAAGCCGCCGAAACCATAGGCGCCAAGCTGGACGCCGCTTCCGGCAGCAGCCACGCTCTGGCCGAGCGCCTGCGCCGCGAGCACGGGCTGGTGGTGCGCGTGCAGCAACTCCCCGGCAGCTTGCGCGTGTTCGACGCCGCAAACCGCATCCTCACCTTGTCGGAAGACTTGCCGCGCGAGAGCCGCGGCTTCCACATGGCCTTCCAACTGGCGTTGCTGGAAGCCCGCGCCCCGGTGGAAGCCATTGTCGAGCGCGCCAGCCCCTCCTCGCGCGATGCGGCGGAGCTGCTGCGCATCGGCCTGCTCAACTACACCGCCGCCGCCTTGCTCATGCCCTACCAGGCCACGCTGCACGCCGCGCGTGAACGCCGTTACGATGTCGATGCCATCGCCGCGCGCTTCGGTGTGTCCTACGAGCAAGCCTGCCACCGCATCGCCACGCTGCAACGCGCCGGCCAGCGCGGCGTGCCCTTCTTCTTTTTGCGGGCCGATGCCGCGGGCAATGTCTCCAAGCGTTTCTCCGCCGCCGGCTTTCCCTTCATGCGCTTTGGCGGCACCTGCCCGCGCTGGATCGTCCATTCCGCCTTCGCCACCCCCGGCACCATCCGCGTGCAAGTGGCGCAATTGTCGGAGAAGGAAACCTTCCTCTGCTTCGCCCGCGCCATCACCGGCCGCCCCGCGCGCTGGGGCGAACCCCCGCCCGTCCACGTCGTCGCCATGGGCTGCGACGTGTCCCACGCCAGCGCGCTGGCCTATGGCGACGGCCTGGACCTGTCCACCGCCGCCGTCGGCATCGGCCTCTCCTGCCGCCTCTGCGAACGCCAAGACTGCCGCTCCCGCGCCTTCCCCCCGCTGGCGCATAGGCTGAACATCGACCCAGGCAAGACGAGTGCCAGCCCGTATGAGTTCAGGTAGGGGAAGTTTTGTTTGAGCCGGGAGCGGACTGACGGGTTTGGGTGGTCAGTTCGGAAAAACGGTTATTGCCCAGGAGACGCGGAATTCGTAGGGTGGACGAGCGACGCAACGCTCACCAATCCTGGGCTGACTAGGATCGCCATGATTGTTCGAAAGAAGCCCAACTTATGACAATGATGCCCAAGTGCGTGATCTGGAATAAAGATGCTAAACATCTGGCTCCAGCAGGCGATGGAATTACTCAGGTCTGCTCTTGGCATACAGACGGGTTATATCAGATTACGGATGCAGCGCGACCGGTGGTCCAACAAATGTCGGTTGATAAAAAGGTGCTGTTGACGACTTGGATTGTTGATCAACATAGATATGGCGTGGATGCGCCCGTGATTGATGACGCCGTTCTTGAGCGCGTATCCGCCATGCGTCCACTCCGTATAAGCCAGCGAAAACGGCGTTTCTTTCTTCTCGCACAATCACGAGATTTTCAACCCAGTAGCGTTTTTAAGATTTCTGGCGCGCATACTGAAATAATGTTTCGCGATTTGGGGGCGATATCGGCCTGGACAGAGTGCCGCAAGGACGATGATCGGAGCAGTTTGCTTCGGTTGCTAAAAGAAGAGGGTCTGGTCAACTACGGCGGTTCAGAAAATGTCTCGTTGACCAACAAAGGCTTTGAATTTCTTGAAAGTCTGGAATCACGTGGTGCTCCGACGACGCAAGCCTTTGTTGCAATGTGGTTTGACTCGTCAATGGACGACGCTTATCGTAAGGGTATCGAATTGGCAATTCTGGCTTCTGGATACCAGCCTTTCCGAGTAGATCAGAAAGAGCACAACAACAAAATTGATGACGAAATAATTGCGGCAATACGCCAATCTCGTTTCGTGGTCGCTGACTTCACATGTGAAACAATAAATGGTGATAAGGGGCAAATCGCAGTCGCACGTGGTGGAGTCTATTATGAAGCTGGCTTTGCACAGGGCTTAGGTATCCCGGTAATTTGGACGTGCCGCTCTGACTCCATCAACCACGTTCACTTTGACACGCGCCAATATAATCATATTGTTTGGACTGATCCGAACGACCTTCAGCGCAAACTATTAAACCGTATCCGGGCAATCATTGTCTAAAATTCAGCAAGCCGTAGCAAGGGGGGGAGCGTAGCGTAACCCATCGCTTTGTTCCGGTGCCCGGCCGTTTGAGGGGCTACGCTCCACCCATCCTACGAAGGACCGCTTTCGGGAAAGCTCCTGACCCTAGGGAACGACCAAATCGGGCGCGTTGCTGCCGGTGCACATGCCCGCAGTGAACGCCTCGCTCTTGGAATCACCTTCCTTCGAGCTGCAGCTGATCGGTTTTGGCTGTGTTTGCACCTGGCTTCTCTTGTCGTGCTGGCTCCGCCCAATATCCGGTTGATTCTTTCTAATCATATCACAAATCCGCTGCTTTAAAGACAGAAACCCAATCCTGGCGCCCAGCCAGGAGGCGCAAGATAACCACGCTCCCGGCTGAGATCGTGTAAATTATCAGGTGGCTCTCATGCGTATGTATCCGCACTGGCGGTGTAAATTCACTACGCTCGCGCGCCAGCGTTGGCACGGATGCTATCATCTCGAAGATTAGAACCAGTTCGTCGATGTACTTGTCAGCTTGCTCAATCGGCCACCGTTCCGCCGAGTATCTCCAAACGTCGTCGAGATCCTCGAGTACTCGTGGCGAAAGGCGGTAGCGTCCGGTGTCACCGGACGACATGACGCTCCCGCATCCGGAGCTTGAATTCGGCCGCATCAAAAGGCGCTGGTGTACCGCTGTCCAAACCCTCAGTAATGGCAGCCTGCAAGGTAGCAATTGCCTCTTTCCGCTGTTGATCCCTACGGATCAGGTCGCGGATGTAATCGCTCGCGTTGCCATATAAGCCACCCTCAGCCTGGCATTCGACCCATGCCTTCATAACTTCGGGTAGTGATACATTCATCGTCGCCATGGGGTTCTCCCTGCCAGAGGATGCTATCATCAAGCGCCGAAATTTGTCAAAAGATATGGCAAAGTTTGCCATGCCGTTTATGCAGCGAATGGGTCGCCCGCCTGCTTCTGAGATCGCCACCTGAGCAAGCCTATGCCCGAAACGGGCGCACCCCTACCCCACCCCCTGCGAACAAACCGCCATATTCCGCCCCGCTACGCCCCAAGCCGCATGGCAAATGCTGGCCCAAGCGCATGCCCAACAAACCCAAACAATAATTTTCTGAGGAAATCCAGGCCTTACAGGCGGGGCAATGGTGGAAGGGGTTGGATTCGAACCAACGTAGGCGCACGCCAACGGATTTACAGTCCGTCCCCTTTAGCCACTCGGGCACCCTTCCGCATCGGCGCCCGTTTGCCCCGAATCCGGCGCGGTTGTCAACGTAAGGCCAGGCGGATAGTGAAGCCGCATGAGCCGCAACCACCCGCCCCGCAACAAATCTGGCCGCCCAGAGGGCAAACCGCGCCAGGATAAGCCGCATGGCGAGCGCCCGCACAGCGAAAACCGCCTCAGCCTGCCCGGCGGCGCGGCCAGGCCGGAACGCAGCCCCCGCCCGCCGCAGCGTGAGCCCGGGCGCGGCCAAAACCGCGCGCCCGCCACCCCCGCTGGCACGGTGTGGCTGTATGGCACCCATGCGGTGGCGGCGGCGCTTAAAAACCCCGCCCGCCTGTTCCGCCGCCTGGTTATTACTGAGGACGCGCAAAGCGCCCTGGCCGCCGAATGCCCGCAGCCCTGGCCCGTCCCGCCGGAAATTACCCCGCGCGATAAAATCGACCAGCTTCTGGGCGCGCGCCCCGGCTCGGGCATTGTGCACCAGGGCATTGCCCTGCTGGCCGGCCAGCTCCAGGCCCCGGCCTTGCTGGACGCGGTAAAGCGCCCCGGCCCGGTGCTGGTGCTGGACCAGATTTTCGACCCCCGCAACGTGGGCGCGCTCATGCGCACGGCCCAGGCCTTCGGCGCCTGCGCCGTCATCGCGCAAGACCGCAACGCGCCGGAGGAAACCGGGGCCCTGGCCAAGGCCGCCTCGGGCGCGCTGGAAACCATTCCGCTGCTGCGTACCGTCAACATCGCCCGCGCCCTTATCGTGCTGAAATCGGCCGATTTCTGGGTGGTGGGGCTGGACGGCCATGCCACCACCCGCCTCAACGGCCCCAGCTTCCAGCAGCGCCGCATCGCCCTGGTGCTGGGCAGCGAGGGCGAGGGCATGCGCCGCTTAACGCGCGAAACCTGCGACGAGGTTTGCGCCCTTTCCATGCCCGGCGGCATGGAAAGCCTGAACGTCTCCGCCGCCGGGGCCGTGGCGCTGTACGAGATTACGCGGCGGGAATAAGCGCACCGCTCCGGCTTCCCATCCGCCCAAAATTCAAGCAATATCACGCATATGGCCGAAACCGAGCTCATCGCCGTCCTGGTTGCCGTCACCGATGGCGACCCGCGTGTGCTCACCATCGAAAACGGCTACGCCCTGCCCTCTGGCCCGCTGGAACCCGGCCACCGCTCGCTGCAGGCCGGCCTGCGTGCCTGGGTAGAGCGGCAGACGCACCATCCCATCGGCTATATCGAGCAGCTTTATACCTTTGCCGACCAGCAGCGCGGCGGGGCGCGGGGCATTTCCATCTCGTATTTGGCGCTAAGCCGCGAGGCCGCCACCGAATACCCCGGCGCCACATGGCGAAGCTGGTATCATTACTTCCCGTGGGAGGACCAGCGCACGGCGCCCCCGCTGCGCGCCGGGCTGATAACCCGGCTGGAGGCCTGGGCGGCGCGCGATAACCAGCGCCGGGCGCGCATTACCGGGCTGTTCGGCACGCCGGAGAAGGATTGGAACGAGGAGCTGGTGCTGCAGCGCTACGAGCTGTTGTGGGAGGCGGGGCTGGTGCCCGAGGCCACGCGCAGCGCGCTGGCGGCGGCAACCCCCGTGCCAGGCAAGGAGATGCTGCACGACCACCGGCGCATTCTGGCCACCGCCATGGCCCGGCTGCGCGCCAAAATTAAGTACCGTCCCGTGGTGTTCGAACTGCTGCCGCATGAATTTACCCTGCTGGAATTGCAGCAGACCATGGAGGCGCTGGCCGGCCAGACCCTGCACAAGCCCAATTTCCGCCGGTTTATCGAAAGCCTGGAGCTGGTGGAGGAAACCGGGCGCGCCACATCGGGCATGGCGGGGCGGCCGGCCAAGCTGTTCCGCTTCCGCGCCTCGGTGCTGGCGGAGCGCAGCTTCGCGGGCACCAAGCTGCCACTCGTGAAATAGGGGGCCGTGAAATAAGGGCTTGCCCTTTTATACTCAACGTGAGTATAACCGGCGCGAGGAATTTATACTCAAATTGAGTATAATAAGGAATGAACACAATGCCGCTTGATTTGTACGACCGCGTCTCCCGCGTTATCCCGCCCGTGGAATGGGCCACCATGGCGGAAGACGCCGCGGCCATTTTGGAGCTAAAGAAGCAGCGCCGCGCGGTGATTCTGGCGCATAATTACCAGACGCCGGAAATTTTCCACGGTGTTGCGGATATTGTGGGCGACAGCCTGGCCCTGGCGCGCGAGGCCGAGAAAGCCGATGCGGATGTGATTCTGCTGGCCGGTGTGCATTTCATGGCCGAAACGGCCAAGCTGATGAACCCGGGCAAAACCGTGCTTATCCCGGATGCCGAGGCCGGATGTTCTCTGGCTGAGAGCATTACGGCGGCGGATGTGGCGCTGCTGCGCGAAAAATACCCGGGCCGCCCGGTGGTGGCGTATGTGAATACCTCGGCCGAGGTGAAGGCGGCATCCGATATTTGCTGCACTTCGGGCAATGCGAAGAAGGTTGTGGAATCCTTGGGCGTTCCCGAAGTCATCATGATCCCCGATGAGTTTCTGGCGCAGAACGTGGCCAAGGAAACGGGCGTGAAGATTATCGCCTGGAAGGGCCATTGCGAGGTGCATGAGCGTTTCACCCCGGAAGAGATTCTGGATTTGAAGGCGCGCCACCCTGGCGTTGTGGTGCTGGCGCACCCCGAATGCCCGCCGGAGGTTGTCGCGGTTTCAGATTTCTCCGGCTCCACGGCGGTGATGGCCGATTATGTGCGGACGCAAAAACCCGCGCGCGTGGCGCTGATTACGGAATGCTCGATGAGCGATAACATCGCGCAAGGCGCGCCGGGCACGGAATTTATCCGCCCGTGTAATTTATGCCCGCACATGAAGCGGATTACACTGAAAAACATAAGGCGCGCGCTGGAAAACATGCAAACCGAGGTAACGATTCCGGCGGAACTGTTCGCGCCGGCGCGGCGCTCGGTTGAGCGGATGCTGGCGGTTAAATGATTATCATCGGCGGTGGCGTTGCGGGGTTGATGGCGGCTTTGGCCGCCGCCCCGCGCCCGGTAACACTGCTGAATACCGGGGCGCTGGGCGCGCGCGCGGCAAGCGCCATGAGCCAGGGCGGGCTGGCCGCTTCTGTTGGCATTGATGACGATGTGGCCTTGCACGTTGCCGATACGCTGGCGGCCGGTGCCGGGCTGTGCAACCGCGCCGCCGTGGAGCGTATTATAGGCGCCGGGCCAGAGCTTGTGGAAACATTGCTGCGCCTGGGCGTACGGTTCGATAAGGGCCAGAACGGCGCGCTGGCTTTGGGGCTGGAGGCGGCGCATAGCCGCGCGCGGATTCTGCACGCCAATGGCGACCAGACAGGTGCGGAGATAATGCGCGCGCTGATGGAGCGCGTGCGCGCCACACCCAGCATTACGGTGGTGGATGCCGTGGCGCGGCGGATTTTGCTGGATGATGCGGGCGTGTGCGGCGTGCTGGTGGAACGCGGCGATGAGACAATGGCGCTGGAAGCAATGGTGCTGGAAAATGACCGCGTGCTGCTGGCAACGGGCGGGATTGGCGGGTTGTTTACGCACACCACCAACCCGGCGGGCGCCATTGGGCACGGGCTTATGCTGGCGCAAGATGCAGGCGCCGCATTGGCGGATTTGGAATTTATCCAGTTCCACCCAACGGCTTTGGATGTACCGGGAAATTCTCTGCCGCTGATCTCGGAAGCCGTGCGCGGCGAGGCCGCGCGGTTTGTGGACGAAACCGGCGCGCATTTTATGCACGGGCAAGACCTTGCCCCGCGCGATGTGGTGGCGCGCGGCGTGTTCGCGCATTTGCAGGCCGGGCATAGGGTGTTTTTGGATGCGCGGCATATGGGCACGCGGTTTGCCACGCGCTTTCCCGCCATTGCCGCCATTTGCGCGGCAGCGGGTATAAACCCGGCAATGCAGCCCATACCGGTGCGCCCGGCGGCGCATTACCACATGGGCGGCGTGGTGGTGGATGAAGCAGGGCGCAGCAATATTCCCGGGCTTTACGCGGCGGGCGAGGTGGCGCGCACCGGGCTGCACGGCGCCAACAGGCTGGCCAGTAACTCTCTGCTGGAAGCCGCCATTTGCGGCGAGGCCGCGGGGCGCGCCATGGCGGCGCAGGCTTCGCGCAAGGTGCGGGCGGGCGTTTACACCGCGCCGCCAATGCCGGATGCGGCACCGGTGCGGCCCATAATGTCGGCCCATTTAGGCGTGCTGCGCGATGCGGCGGGGCTGGAATGCGCCATACGGGCGCTGGCGCCGCTGGGCGGAAACCCGGCCGCCGCGCTGGCCCTGCGCGTGGCCCAGGCGGCGCTGGCGCGCAAGGAATCCGTGGGCGCCCATGCCCGTATTGATAAGAACCAAATGAGCAAGGCAGCGTAATGACTCTGGCACCTCTTCCCGCCATTATGATTGAACAAGCCGTGCGCGCGGCGCTGCTGGAGGATTTGGGGCGGGCCGGGGATATAACCTCGGATTCCGTGATTCCCGCAGGCACCCAGGCCAAGGTGGCGCTGGTGGCGCGCGAGCCTGGCGTGGCCGCGGGGCTGGATTTTTGCCGCTGTGCCTTCGCGCTGGTGGACCCCGCCATACGCTTTACGCCGAAGCTGGAAGATGGCGCGCGCCTGGCGCCCGGCGCCGTGCTGGCCGAAATTACAGGCCCGGCGCGGGGAATTTTAACCGGCGAGCGGGTGGCGCTGAATTTTCTCGGGCATCTCTCCGGCATAGCCTCTGCCACGCGCGGCATTGCCGATGCCATCGCGCATACGCGGGCGAAAATTTCCTGCACGCGCAAAACCACGCCGGGGCTGCGCTTTGCCGAAAAATACGCGGTGCGCGCGGGCGGCGGGGCGAATCATCGCTTTGGGCTGGATGATGCGATTCTCATCAAGGACAACCACATCGCCATCGCGGGCGGGGTGGGCAAGGCGGTTGAGGCGGCGCGGGCCGCGATTGGGCATTTGGTGAAGATAGAGGTGGAAGTGGACACGCTGACCCAGCTTGCCGAGGCGCTGGCCCACAACCCCGATGCGGTGCTGCTGGATAATATGAGCACAACGCAGTTGCGCGAGGCGGTGGGGATGATTGGCGGGCGCGCCGTGGCCGAAGCCTCTGGCCGGATTAACGCCGAAACAGCGCCCGCCATTGCGGAGACGGGGGTGGATTTGATCTCCGCCGGGTGGCTTACCCACTCGGCGAAGGTGCTGGATATAGGGCTGGATTTCGCGGGGTAGAATAACTTCGTCATCGCGGCCCCCGCGATGACGGCTTGGGTCAGTCCGCGCCGCCTTTGAAGGACGAGGCGGGGTAGCCTTGGGCGAAGAGCAGCGCGGTGAGGTCTGTATGCTCGATGCGGTTGGCCACCTGCGCCGCCACCACGGGCTTGGCGTAATAGGCCATGCCCAGCCCGGCGGCTTGCAGCATCGGCAGATCATTCGCGCCATCGCCCACCGCCATGGTGGCGGAGAGTTTTACCCCGCGCTTGGCGGCCATTTCATTCAGCGCGTTCAGCTTGGCGTCCTTGTCCAGAATCGGTTCGGCGACGAAGCCGGTGAGGGCCGTGCCGTCATCCAGCAGAATGTTGGAGCGGTGCTCGTCGAACCCTAATTCCGCCGCCACGCGGGAGGTGAAATAGGTGAAGCCGCCGGAAACCAGCGCGGTGGTGGCGCCAAAGCTCTTCATGGTGGCCACCAGCGCGCGCGCGCCGGGGCAGAAGCGGGTTTCGGCCCAGGTTTTTTCCAGCGCCGTAAGGCTCAGGCCCTTCAACATGGAAACGCGCGCGCGCAGGGCGCTGGGGAAATCCAGCTCGCCATTCATCGAGCGGCGGGTGATCTCGGCGATTTGCTCTTTTATGCCGGCATAGGCGGCGATTTCGTCCAGGGTTTCGGTGGTGACGATGGTGCTGTCCATATCCGCCACCAGCACGGCCTTGCGGCGGCCGCGCGCCTTGGTGATGAAGATGTCCACCTGCTTATGGGTGAGCACGGCGGCAAGGGCGGCGCGGTCTGGCACATGGGCCACGGTGAATTCCACGGCCTGGCCCTCGGCCAGCCAGTTGGCATCGCGCCCGGCGCAATAGGTGAGGGCGCGGGCGGCATCCGCCTGGGTGAGGGTACCGGCTTGCCGGTTGGCGCACAAAATGACGATATGAGACATGGGCGCGACGGATAGGACAGACACAGGCGGCGGGCAACGCATGCGCGGGGCTGGTGGGGCGGCCGCGCATAAAAATAAGGCCGCGGTAATACTGGCGGGGCCGACGGCCAGCGGCAAATCGGCGCTGGCCTTGGCGCTGGCGCGGCGGCTGGGCGGGACCATTATTAACGCCGATGCCATGCAATGCTACCGCGAGCTGCGGATTATAACCGCCCGGCCCAGTGCGGAGGACGAGGCGCTGGCGCCGCACCGGCTTTATGGCGTGCGCGCGGCGGCGGAACCAGCCAATGCCGCCTGGTGGCGCGGCGCGGCGCTGGCGGAAATGGAGCAGGCGGCGCTGCCCATATTATGCGGCGGCACGGGCATGTATTTTTCGGCTTTGGTGAAGGGCATTGCCGATATTCCCGAGCCGGGCGCGGCGGCGCGGGCCGAGGCGCGGGGGCTGCTGGCGGCGCTGGGGCCGGAGGCGCTGCACGCAAGGCTGGACGCGGAGACGGCGGCGAAGCTGAAGCCCGGGGATTCCCAGCGCATAGCCCGCGCCTATGAGGTGCTGCTGGCCACCGGCAAGGGGCTGGCCTGGTGGCAGGCCCAGCCCGTGCTGCGGCTGGAAGGGTGGGATGTGCGGATGATTCTGCTGGACCCGCCGCGCGCGGCGCTGCGCGAGGCCATTGCCACGCGCTTTGCCGCCATGCTGGCGGGGGGCGCGCTGGCGGAGGGGGAGCAATTTCTGGCGCTGGGGCTGGACCCGGCGCTGCCGCTGATGCGCGCCCATGGTGTGCCGGAGCTGGCGGCCTATTTGCGCGGCGCGGCCACGCTGGACGAGGCGCAGGCCCGTGCCGTGCTGGTAACCAGCCAATATACCAAGCGGCAGATGACGTGGTTCCGGCACCAGAAGCTGGTGGAGAAACCTGCCATGCAAATAATTCAGTCACGAATAGGCGGTTTTGCGCAACTTTCGGAAAGTTTTTTGAATAATTTAGGTAATTTCATAAAACAGCCCCGTTGACCCGCTGCGCTGCAGCGCGTAAGGCCTGCCCTTCCAACCATCGCACTGGGCAGGATGAGACCATGGACGGCACGATACAGGCGGCTGAGATGATGAATTCGGGCGCGGAGGCGATCCTCCGGGCGCTGAAGGCGCAGGGTGTGGATACCATCTTCGGCTACCCCGGCGGCGCGGTGCTGCCTATTTACGACGCGATTTTTCAGCAGAACGAGATTAGGCACATTCTGGTGCGGCACGAGCAGGCGGCCGTGCATGCGGCGGAGGGGTATGCGCGCTCTACCGGCAAGGTGGGCTGCGTGCTGGTTACCTCTGGCCCTGGCGCCACCAATGCCGTTACCGGGCTGGTGGATGCGCTGATGGATTCCGTGCCGCTGGTGTGCCTGACCGGGCAGGTGCCGACGCACCTGATTGGCAACGACGCCTTCCAGGAGGCCGACACCACCGGCATTACCCGGCCCGCGACCAAGCATAATTACCTGGTCAAGCGCGCGGATGATCTGGTGCGGGTGATCCACGAGGCCTTCCATGTGGCGCGCACGGGCCGGCCGGGGCCGGTGGTGGTGGATTTGCCGAAGGATATTCTGATTGGCCCGGCGCCGTACCGCGAGCCTGCCCATGTGCAGCATCGCTCGTACCGGCCGCGTACCGAGCCGGACCCGCGCCGCATTGAAGAGGCCGTGGCGCTGTTGAAGCGCGCGCGGCGGCCCGTGGTTTATGCGGGTGGCGGGATTATAAATGCCGGGCCGGAAGCCTCGCGCCTGCTGGCTGAGTTTGTGCGGATGACGGGGTTTCCCTGCACCAATACGCTGATGGCGCTGGGGGCGTTTCCGGCCAGTGACGGGCAGTTTTTGGGTATGCTGGGCATGCACGGCACGTACGAGGCCAATTGGGCCATGCATGATTGCGACGTGATGCTGAATATCGGCGCGCGGTTTGATGACCGGGTGACGGGGCGGCTGAATGCGTTCTCGCCTGGCTCGAAGAAAATTCATGTGGATATTGATCCATCCAACGTGAATAAATCGGTTGCGGTGGATGTGGCTGTTATTGGCGATGCGCTGGCGGTGCTGAAGGCGCTGATTGCGGCATGGAAGCAGGACGGCACGGTGCAGGACCGTGGCGCGCTGGCGCAATGGTGGCAGCAGATTGACGTGTGGCGGAGCAAAAATTCGTTGCGCTATACGCAAAGCCGCGATACGGGCGCGATTATAAAGCCGCAATACGCCATCGAGCAGCTTTATAAGGCCACGCGCGGGCGCGATACTTACGTGACCACCGAGGTTGGGCAGCACCAGATGTGGGCGGCGCAATATTTTAAGTTTGAGAAGCCGAACCATTGGATGACATCCGGCGGGCTGGGCACGATGGGCTATGGGCTGCCTGCCGCCATGGGCGTGCAGGTGGCGCACCCGGATGCGCTGGTGATCGATATTGCCGGCGAGGCCAGCATTTTGATGAATATTCAGGAGATGGGCACGCTGGCGCAGTACCGTTTGCCGGTGAAGATTTTCATCCTTAACAACCGCTATATGGGCATGGTGCGGCAATGGCAGGAGCTGCTGCATGGCAGCCGGTATTCGCAAAGCTATAGCGAGGCGCTGCCGGATTTCGTGAAGCTGGCCGAGAGCTTCCATGCCGTTGGCCTGCGCGCGGAGAAGGTGGATGATTTGGACCGCGTGATTGCCGAGATGCTGGCGGTGGACAAGCCGGTGATTGCCGATATTTGCGTGGATGAGAAGGAAAACGTGTTCCCCATGATCCCCTCTGGCGCGCCGCATAACGAGATGCTGCTGGGGCCGGAGCATAAGGGGCACGACAAGCCGGGTGTGACCGATGCGGGGATGGCGCTCGTCTAATGGAGACCAAAAACATGCGTAGCGCGACGATTTCGGTTCTGGTTGAGAATGAATCCGGCGTTCTGGCCCGTGTTATCGGGCTGTTCTCGGGCCGTGGATATAATATCGACAGCCTGACCGTGGCGCCGGTGGAGCGCGATGGCAGCAAGAGCCGCATTACCATTGTGACGCAAGGCACGGAGATGGTGATTGAGCAGATAAAGGCGCAGCTGGACCGGCTGGTGCCCGTTTACAAGGTGCTGGATTTGACCGAAGGCCCGCACCTCTCGCGCGAGCTGGCGCTGATTAAGGTGTTGGGCACGGGCGAGAAACGCGCCGAGGCGCTGCGGCTTGCGGATGCTTTTCGTGCCAGGGTGATTGATGCGACGACGGAGAGTTTTACGTTTGAGCTGACCGGGGCGACGGATAAGCTGGATGCGTTTTTGGATTTGATGCGGCCCGTGGGGCTGGCTGAGGTTTCCAGGACGGGGGTTGCGGCGATTGCGCGGGGGGTTGGGACGATTGAGTGAGGGGAGTCAGCGAAACCTATCAATTCGAGGACAACGCAACAAAATGGATTACGTGTCGCTTACTCTCCCCATATTTGCTATGCCATGCGGTAGATCAGATTAGCGCCTCCCATGCCAAATTAAGGAATGAAACGGCTGAATCGGTGTCACCAACATTATGTGCATCGTTCCATATCTCGTTAGCACGGGTATTCGCTTGCTCGGGGGTCATAGCTTTATTGCGGCGGCTAATTTCGAGCACTAATCGTTCGATAACAGCAACAACATTGCGCCGGCCATCTGAATTGTATGCTGACGAAAAAATACCAGGAAAGTATTTGGATTTTTTTGTGACGATTTGAGCGATTGCTTTGATAGTCGGATCGGATTGCAAACCATTTTGTAGAAGACGACGAACCGCTTCTGTTTCTGTCGGTATCTGATGGAAATGACGATATTGCGCAATCCGATCCCAAAGCTCATCGGGAAGAGTGACGGTCTTACGTGAAACCGCGTTTTGCGGGGATGACATTAGCAAACTCCTTGCATCTTAAATCACCATATACACCAATATTACCAATGATGCAATTGATGATTTTGGTGATACGGTGTGGGGTCGATAAGCGTAGAGCTGCCCGCTTTTGTGCCCTACCTTGGTAATCCGAAAGCCAAACTGCTATTCACGGGCTTTTTGCTCGACAGCCCAAGGTGGACGTATTACAAATCGTCATACAAGGAGCCGCTCAGCCATGTCCGCCACCGTCACCCTCCGCAAAACCGGCAATTCCGTCGGCATCGCCCTCCCTTCAGACACGCGCATCCGTCTGGGCTTGGAAGCCGGGCAGGAACTTACCCTCGTCGAGCTGTCCGACGGCATAAAGCTGGTGAAGCGCAACCTTGAGCTGGAACGCCAGTTGGCCGCCGCGCGCGCCGTGCTGCGTGAGCAGGCGGATGCGTTGCAGGAGTTGGCCAAGAGGTGAGCGCCCCGGCGTTTATTGAGCCGGATGCCGTATTGTACCTGCATGATTTTTCCGTCCGTGAATGGGGCGGGTACCATGGGGTGCGCGATGCGGCCTTGCTGGAAAGCGCGCTGCACCGCCCGCGCGACCGGTTTGCCTATGAGCCTGAGTGCGGCATCTTCCGGCTTGCCGCGGCCTATGCGTTTGGTATTGCCAAGAACCACCCGTTTTTGGACGGCAATAAACGCACGGGCTGGGCGGTTTGTGTCACTTTTCTTAAGATCAACGGGATAGACCTGACCGTCCCGGCCATGGCGGTGGTGGAAACCATGGTAGCGCTGGCCGAAGGGGGGCTGGATGAGCCCGGCTTTTCCGCATGGCTGGCCCGTTTCGCGGCCTGAACTGCCCCCGCAGGGTGACAGAATGGCGAAAAAGGAATAGGGAGCCGCCAGTATTTTTTGAAAAAGCAGAGCAGGACCAGAAATCATGCGCGTTTATTACGACCGGGATGCCGATGTTAACCTCATCAAGAGCAAGAAGGTGGCCATTATCGGCTATGGCAGCCAGGGTCATGCCCATGCGCTCAACCTGAAGGATTCCGGCGTGAAGGAGCTGGCTGTTGGCCTGCGTGCCGGTTCCGCCGCCATTGCCAAGGCCGAGGGCGCGGGGCTGAAGGTGATGACCCCGGCCGAGGCCGCCAAATGGGCCGATGTGGTGATGGTGCTGACCCCGGATGAGGGCCAGGCCGATTTGTATTATGCCGACCTCGCGCCCAATCTGCGCCCCGGCTCGGCCCTGGCTTTTGCCCATGGCTTGAACATCCATTTCAACCTTATTGAGCCGCGCAAGGATATTGACGTGTTCATGGTGGCGCCCAAAGGCCCCGGCCATACGGTGCGCGGCGAGTACCTTAAGGGCGGCGGCGTGCCCAGCCTGGTGGCCGTGGCGCAGAACCATAGCGGCAACGCGCTGGAAATCGCGCTGTCCTACGCGTCGGCCAATGGCGGCGGCAAGGGCGGCATCATCGAGACCAGTTTCAAGGAAGAATGCGAGACCGATTTGTTCGGCGAGCAGGCCGTGCTGTGCGGCGGGCTGGTGGAGCTGATCCGCGCCGGGTTTGAGACGCTGGTGGAAGCCGGGTACGCGCCCGAGATGGCGTATTTCGAGTGCCTGCACGAGGTGAAGCTGATTGTGGACCTGATTTATGAAGGCGGCATCGCCAACATGAACTACTCCATCTCTAACACCGCCGAGTATGGCGAGTACGTGACCGGCCCGCGCATTATTACGCCCGAGACCAAGGCCGAGATGAAGCGCGTGCTGGAAGACATCCAGACCGGCCGCTTCACCCGCGACTGGATGCTGGAGAACAAGGTGCACCAGGCCAGCTTCAAGGCCATCCGCCGCCGTAATGCGGCACACCCCATTGAGGAAGTGGGTGCCAAGCTGCGCGGCATGATGCCGTGGATTTCCAAGAACGCGCTGGTGGACAAGGCGAAGAACTGATTGCCATGGATGGCACGCGGCCGCCCCACCAGCCCCGCGTGCATCTCATAAAACTTGCCGTGGGGGTGCGCGATTTCGCGCATCTCGCGGCCATACAGCAAGCAAGGGCGGCGGCAACGCCGCCCTTGCGGCATTTAACGCGCAATTTTCCCAAGCGGACGGAAGAGCTGCTGGCCGGCGGGTCTATTTACTGGGTGATTGGCGGGCTTATTTCCGCGCGGCAGTTGCTGGCGGGGGTGGAGCGCGCGGCGGAGGCCGATGGCACGCCCTGCACCGCCCTGGTGCTTAACCCGGCGCTGGTGCAGGTGGCGCCGCGGCCCATGCGGGCCTTCCAGGGCTGGCGGTATTTGGCGCCGCAGGACGCGCCGCCGGATTTGGGGGCGGATGGCGGCGATGCCGCAATGCCCGAGGAGATGCGGCGGCAATTGGCGGCGCTGGGGCTGTTGTAAGAACCCGGATTGCCGTCACCGCGAGCTATGGCTTAACTGGTTGGTATCGCGCGTGGGGCTAGCGGGGCGGCCACGCGCCAAGCATAAGCCTTATACCAACGGTCATGCTCAATGACCGTTGGTATAAGCAAATTTTGCGTCTGCCCGGAGCCATGCTATCGCCCGGCCCAAATTCACGCAGGAGACGCATCTAATGGCGGTTCACGCCTTCATATTTCCTGGGCAAGGCAGCCAGGCCGTTGGCATGGGGCGCGACCTGGCGGCGGCCTTCGGCCCGGCGCGCCAGGTGTTCGAGGAAGTGGACGAAGTGTTGAAGCAGAAGCTGACCAAGCTGATGTTTGACGGCCCCGCTGATGAGCTGACCCTGACGGAGAACGCGCAGCCCGCGCTCATGGCGGTGTCTCTGGCCGTGCTGCGCGTGCTGCAGGCGGAGGGCGGCATTACGCTGAAGGACAAGGTGGCGCTGGTGGCCGGGCATAGCCTGGGCGAATACAGCGCCCTGGCGGCGGCGGATGCGTTTTCCGTCGCCGATACGGCACGGCTGCTGAAGCTGCGCGGCCAGGCCATGCAGAAGGCCGTGCCCGCCGGGCAGGGCGCCATGGCCGCGCTGCTGGGTGCCGAAATGGCGCTGGCCCAGCAAATTTGCGCCGAAGCCGCGGAAGGCCCGGATGGGCGTGAGGTGATCGGTTGCGCCAACGATAATGGCGGCGGGCAGGTGGTCATCTCTGGCCATAAGGCGGCGGTGGACCGCGCCATTGAAATTGCCAAGACCAAGGGCGTGAAGCGCGCCATGCTGCTGCCGGTTTCCGCCCCGTTCCATTGCGCGCTCATGGCCCCGGCGGCGGATGCCATGGCGGAAGCCTTCGCCAGCACGCCGCCGCGCGCGCCCATTGTACCGGTGGTGGCCAATGTTACGGCGCAAAAAGTGACCGGCCCGGCGGAAATACGCAACCTGCTGGTGCAGCAGGTAACGGCCACCGTGCGCTGGCGCGAGAGCGTGCAGGAAATGGCGGCGCTTGGGGTGGACAGCTTCATCGAGCTGGGTGCGGGCAAGGTGCTGTCCGGGCTGGTGAAGCGTATCGTGCCCGATGCCAATGCCATCTCCGCCGGCTCCCCCGCCGACATCGAAGCTCTGCTGAAGGTTCTGTAAATGTTTGACCTGACTGGTAAAACCGCACTGGTTACCGGCGCCTCCGGTGGCATAGGCGCGGAAATTGCCCGCGCGCTGCACCGCCAGGGCGCGGTGGTGGCGCTCTCTGGCACGCGGCGCGAGGCCCTGGATGCCCTGGCCGCCGAGCTAGGGGAGCGCGTGCATGTGCTGCCCGCCGACCTTGGCGTGGCGGAAGAAGCGGCGCGGCTGATCGCCGATGCCGAAGCCGCCATGGGCAAGGTGGATATTCTGGTGAACAATGCCGGGCTGACCAAGGACGGGCTGGTTTTGCGCATGTCCGACGCCGATTGGGACAAGGTGCTGAACGTGGACCTCGGCGCGCCCTTCCGCCTGACCAAGGCGGTGCTTAAATTCATGCTCCGCCGCCGCGCCGGGCGCATCATCAATATCGGCTCCATCGTGGGCGCCACGGGCAACCCGGGCCAGGCCAATTACTGCGCCGCCAAGGCCGGGCTGGTGGGCATGACCAAATCTCTGGCGCAGGAAGTCGCCTCGCGCGGCATTACGGTGAACCTGGTCGCCCCCGGCTTTATCGAAACCCCGATGACCGATGCGCTGACCGAGGCGCAGCGCACTGACCTTTCGGGCAAAATCCCGCTGGGCCGTTTGGGCCAGCCGGGGGACATCGCCGCCGCCGTGGTGTATCTGGCCGCCGATGAGGCGGGCTGGGTCACCGGCTCCACCATTCATGTGAATGGCGGCATGGCGATGGTTTGAGCGCCAGGATTTGAGCCATGCGCCCCCGGCTTGGCGTGGCGCAAAAAACCATGCTAAGCGCCACCCCGGCTTACATCTGGGCTGGGGCCAAACCGGCCCCAAGGTTAGCGCTTAACCCCATACGGTGCTAAGGTTGCGCCGTATCTCCACCAAACCAGTTTGCAGGAAAGTAAATTTTTATGAGCGAAATCGCCGACAAAGTTAAAAAAATTGTTGTCGAGCATCTCGGCGTGGACGAAGGCAAGGTGACCCCCGAAGCCTCCTTCATCGACGATCTGGGCGCTGACTCGCTGGACACTGTGGAGCTGGTGATGGCGTTCGAGGAAGCCTTCGGCGTGGAAATCCCCGAGGATGCCGCCGAGAAGATCGCGACCGTGAAGGATGCGGTTGAGTATATCGAGAAGCAGAAGGCCGAATAAAAACTGGTTAAAACGCGTTCTGGTGGCCGCACAGGGGCGAAAATCTCCGCTCCGGTGCTCATGTACTGATGTACACTCCGCTCCGGTGCTCGAAATTCGCCCCTGTGCGACTCACCAGAGCGCGTTTTAATCCAGTTTTTGGGTCCGCCAGGTAGATTGAGCCGTCCGAGGAGTTGCCATGCGCCGTGTTGTCGTAACCGGAATGGGGATCGCCTGCCCGCTTGGGCTAGGCGCCGATCATGTCTGGAAGAGGCTGATTAACGGAGAATCCGGGATTTCAGCCGTCACGCAGTTCGACACCACGGAGCTGACCGCCAAAATCGCGGGCCAGGTGCCCGCGGGCTCCCGCGCGGATGGCGGGCTGGACCTTGCCGAGTGGATTCCCGTGAAGGAACTCAAGAAGATGGACCGCTTCATCCATCTGGGCATTGTCGCGGCCTCCATGGCCATCGAGGATTCCGGCTGGGCGCCGCGCACGGAAGAAGACAAATACGCGGCGGGCGTGATGATCGGCTCTGGCATTGGCGGGCTGCAGACCATTTATGAGGGCGCGATTACGGTGCATGAGGGCCGCGCGCGGCGCCTCTCGCCGTTTTTCATCCCGGCTGCGCTCATCAACCTCATCTCGGGCCAGGTTTCCATTAAATATGGGCTGAAAGGCCCCAACCATTCCGCCGTTACGGCCTGCGCCACCGGCGTGCATGCCATTGGCGACGCAGCCCGGCTGGTCGCTTATGGCGATGCCGACATCATGGTGGCGGGCGGTGCCGAGGCGGCGGTGAACCCGCTGGGCATAGCCGGATTCTGCGCCGCGCGCGCTCTCTCCACCAACTTCAACGGCCGCCCCGCCGAAGCCTCGCGCCCCTGGGACAAGGACCGCGACGGGTTTGTGATGGGCGAGGGTGCTGGCGTGGTGGTGCTGGAGGAATACGAGCACGCCAAAAAGCGCGGCGCGAAGATTTACGCCGAGATTGGCGGCTATGGCATGTCGGGCGACGCGCACCACATTACCGCCCCGGCGGAGCACCACGATGGCGCTTTCCGCGCCATGAAGGCGGCTTTCAAAAATGGCGGGCTTGGCCCGGCGGATGTGCAATATATTAACGCGCACGGCACCTCCACCCCGCTGGGGGATGATTTGGAGCTGGAGGCGGTGGAGAATATGTTCGGCGCGCATGCCAGCAAGGTTGCCATGTCGTCCACCAAATCGGCCATTGGGCATTTGCTGGGCGCGGCGGGCGCGGTGGAAGCCATTTTCTCCATCCTCGCCATCCGCGACAATGTGGCGCCGCCGACGCTGAATTTGCATGAACCCAGCCGCGCCTCGGCGATAGACCGCGTGGCGCTGCAGGCGCAGGAACGGAAGATTGGCGTGGCCCTGTCCAACAGCTTCGGCTTTGGCGGCACCAACGCCTCCATTCTGTTCAAGCGCGCCTAAGCCCAGCCGCCTTGCGCCGTTCCGGCCGCATTTTCCTGCTGCTTCTGACCCTGCTGGTCACGTTAAGGGTTGGGGAGCGGGCGGTGTATCAGGCGTATCACGCGCCGGGCATAGGCCAGCAGAGCCAGGATTTTTTCGTGCAGGCGGGCACCAGCCGCGATGTGGCCGACGCGCTGGCCAAGGCGCGGATCATCAAATACACATCGGTGTTCCGCGCCGCCGAATTTTTCACGCGCGGCCAGGGGCCGTTGCGCACGGGTGAGTATCTGGTGCCGGCCCATGCCTCGGTGGCGGAAATTTTGCGCTTGCTGCGCCAGGGCAAGCAGGTAGAGCACCAGCTCACCATTCCCGAGGGGCTGACCAGCCAGCAGATTGCCGCGCTGATAAACGCCGCCCCCCTGGCCGCGGGCAAGGTGGCGCCGCCGCCAGAAGGCAGCGTGCTGCCGCAAACCTATAATTACTTATGGAACACCCCCCGCGCCACCCTGCTGCGCCGCGCCCAGGCGGCCATGCACACGGCGCTGCATGCGGCCTGGGCCGGGCGCGCGCCAGGCCTGCCCCTGCACAGCAAGGCGGCGGCGGTGAACCTGGCCGCCATTGTGCAGGCCGAGGCCAAGCTGACCGCCGAGATGCCCCGTATTGCCAGCGTGTATGAGAACAGGCTGAACCAGGGCATGAAGCTGCAAGCCGACCCAACGGTGATTTATGCCATAACCAATGGCGCCAAGGTGGGCGGGGTAGATTTGCAGCCGGCGGATTTGTCCAACCCCTCGCCCTATAATACCTACATGCATGGCGGGCTGCCGCCCGGCCCCATCTGCACGCCAGGGCTGGCGGCGCTAAATGCCGTGCTGCACCCGGCCCAGACGGATGATTTTTACTTTGTGGCCAATGGCACGGGCGGGCACACATTCTCGCGCAGCTTCCAGGGCCAGTTGCGGGCCATCAAGAAATACCTCGATACGCGCTGACCGGCCCGGGCGCCAAACGCCCGTGCCAGGATCTATTGTCCTAACGGCTTCTCTTTTGAGGTAAACTCGCCGGTCAAAGCCGATAACTCCCCAATATCTTTATGATTTTCCGAGTCATATATCGTTCCACTCACCGGAATCGAGGTATCCGCTGAACCGGCTACACATGCCGCGGCCCTAGCAAATCCCGTCTTGGCGGTAAAATCCAGCGGTGCCCATAAGTCGTTTTCCACCACCATGCTGTACGAGGTAAGGCCCGGTGCTTGGCGCCAAGTCAAAGAATCGACCAACCCGGCATTTTTTGCTGTATTTATGAGGCCTTTGCATTTTGCCAGCAGCGCCAGATCAGGCGTTGCCGGCGCCGCCGGTGCACCTTGGCCGCCAGTATCGGATGCGCCGATTAGGATCATCAATCCAACTATTCCAGCCACGGAAAACCACACAATTTGCCGCCCGGAAAGTTGAGTTCCCTTGCTTCTAGCAGGTTTCGTCACACCACAATGCGGGCAAACCTTCGCTTGGCTGCTTATTTGCCCGGAGCATTCACGGCACCGCACTAATGCCATCTTCATTCCCTAATCTTATGCATCTGTTCGTTACATTAAACCGTAGAAATTTCAAACGCTACAATTAGGTTGAAAGAATATCGGTAAATATAAATGCATATGCCGGGCATTGACCATGCTGAGCAGCCAGGTGGTGAGCGCGAAGCCGAAAAGCCCCAGCGGGGCTGGATTTGCAAGTTTCATGCCGGTCCTCCGGTAATTCTGGTTTTTAGGGTGCCGTGCGCAAGCTGCGCCGCAACGTGCTTGTACCAACGGTCATTGAGCATGACCGTTGGTATTATAGCACCAGGTTTGAGACGGAGGGTGAAATTAGCGCGATGGCTTGAGATGCGCCCGCTTTGCGCGCGATTCGAAAGTCTGAATCGCGCTCTACCGCGTTGATTGAGAGCCGGTTTGCCCGGTTACGGGGCAAGACAATACCGGCCCGGCGGAAGCGGGCGCCTTGTCTTCCAGCAGAATCTGCCGCAGCGCCGCCACCAGCTCGTCCATCATCTCGTCCGTATGGCTGGGGCCGGGGGTAAAACGCAGCCGCTCCGTGCCGCGCTTCACGGTGGGGTAATTTATGGGCGTGGCATACATGCCGAATTCACGGATGAGCCGCATGGAAACAGCGGTGGCCTTGGCGGCATCGCCGATCATCAGCGGCACGATATGGCTCTCGCTTGGCATGACCGGCAGCCCGGCGGCGGCGAATTTGGCTTTCAGCGTTTCGGCGCGGTTGAACAGAAGCGCGCGCCGCGCATGATCGGCCCGCAGCGTGCGGATGGAGGCGAGTGCCGCGGCCACGGTGGGCGGCGGCAGGGCGGTGGTGAAGATGAACCCGGCGGCAACCGAGCGGATATAGTCCAGCACCTTGAAATCGCCGGTGATATAGCCACCGTGGCAGCCATAGGCCTTGGCCAGGGTGCCCTCGATGATGGTGATGCGGTGCGCGACCCCGTCGCGCTCCGCAACACCGCCGCCTTGCGGGCCGTACATGCCCACGGCATGCACCTCGTCCAGGTAGGTGAGCGCCCCGTATTTATCGGCGAGATCGCAAATCTCCTGCAGGGGCGCGATGTCGCCATCCATGGAATACACGCTCTCGAACGCGATGAGCTTGGGCGCGTCCTTGGGCGCTGCCGCCAGCAACCGCTCCAGATCCGCCATGCTGTTATGCTTGAAGACATGGACCGTGGCCTCGCGCGCATCCTTGATGCCCACGATCATGGAATTATGGTTCTGCTCGTCGGAGAACACATGCCAATCGGGCAGGGCGCGCAGAATGGCGCTGAGCGAAGCCTGGTTGGACACGTAGCCGGAGGTGAACAGCAGTGCCGCATCCTTGCCGTGCAAATCGGCCAGCTCCTGCTCCAGCGCCACATGCAGGGGCGATGACCCGGCGATGTTGCGCGTGCCGCCAGCCCCCGCGCCGTAGCGCTGCGCTGCCTCCACCGAGGCGGCGATGACCGTGGGGTCTGTGCCCATGGCCAGGTAATCGTTGGTGGACCAGACGAGAATGTCGCGCGTGCGGCCTTCCATCGTTACCGAATAATACGGGAAGCGGTCCGTCAGTTTTTCCAGCGCCACAAAGCGGCGGTAGCGCCCCTGGGCGGAAATCTCGGCCAGGGCTTCTTCGCATTTTACAAGAAACTTGTGCATTCTGAACCATTATGTGGCGTGGCGCGGCCAGCAAAACCCCGCCTGGGGGGCAGAGTCAATGATATGCCTCAAATTGCCGCCGCGCCGCGCCGCCGCAACATGGCTGGCAGGCAAAAGCCGTATTAACGGCGCGGTAAAAAACCGCCTGGTGGCAAATGGGGTGTTAACCTGTGGACCCTAGTGTGATGGTTCTGAAATTCGTGATGTGAAATATCGCGAATTTCAGAACCATCACACTAGCTTATTGATTTTTCTAGTGTCCACCATGGTTCTGAAATCCAACGGATTTCAGAACCGGGACCCTAGAAACAGCTTGCACAACGCAGTTGCGGGAGCCTTTCATGGTCAAGTTCACGTTTATTCCCTTTGTTGTTTTCACCCTTGCCAGCCTGCTCACCTGGGCGGTGGGGCGGTATGTGGCGCTGTCTCAGGCGCAGCGCCACGCCGCGGCCAGCTGCCCGCGCGGGCGGCCTTATGGCACGGCGCTGCCCAAGGCGCTGCGGCGCAGTTAGAGTATCCGATCAATCGGAAACGCTAAATTTGCTTGGGCGAGCAATTCCATCCGATCAGCTTAAATCTTCGATTCAAGCTGATCGGATATTCTAGCTAATACCAACGGCTATAAAGGATGACTCATCCTTTAGCCGTTGGTATCGCGCGTGGGGCTGGTGGGGCGGCCACGCGCCAGGCATAAGCCTGATACCAACGGTCATGCTCAATGACCGTTGGTATCAGGCCTTCATGTCCTCGAAGGCCCGCGCAAATACATCCCTGGCCGCGGCAACAGGGTCGAGAAGGGTGCCGTGTTCGATGACGGCAGCCACCGCGAAACGAGGGTTTTTTAAGGGGGCATACCCGACAAACAGAGCGTTTGGACGGTACTTCCAAGGTAAATCTGAATGATTGCGGCTGGCTTCCTCCCGTTCGACGCTATCGTTCACCACTTGCGCCGTGCCGGTTTTTCCCGCCATGCGAATACCGGGCAATTCCAGCCGCGCGCCCCAGGAGGTTCCCAGCGGGGTGTTGACCACGTCATCCATGCCTTGCCGCACCAGGGCAAGATGTGCCGGGTTAAGCCCTAATGACCCGGCTTGCGGATGCACGGCCCGCCGCTGACCCACCGCTTCGGCCAAATATGGAGAAATGGCGCGGCCGGTTGCGAGGCGTGCCGTCATTATGGCCAGATTCAAGGGTGTTAAAAGCGTATAGCCCTGCCCAATACCCTGAATGGCCGTGTGGCCCTGTGTCCAGCGGATGCCGCGCTTGCGGGCCCAGCGCCTGGTGGGCAAAAACCCCGGCGCAAGGGCGGGAAAATCCAGTGCTGGAACGCCGGTCAGGCCAAGCCGCGCGCCCATTGCGGCCATTTTATCGATGCCCGCACGCAGGGCCACATGGTAGAAGAAGACATCACAGCTCTGTTGCAGGGCGGATACCGTATCCATCCAGCCATGGCCGCTGCGCAGCCAGCAATAAAATGTCCTGTCGCCAATTTTCATATGTCCTGGGCAAAAGAATTTTGTTTTCGCGGAAATGGCGCCAGCGCCCAGCCCGGCCAAAGCCACGGTTGGCTTGAATGAGGAACCGGGCGCGTACAGCCCCTGCGTGCTACGGTCGAGCAATGGATGCCGGGGGTCGTTCACCCAGCGCGACCATACATCGTTGGGCACGCCGTTATCGAAATAGCTGGGATCAAACGAAGGGGCGCTGACCATGGCGCGGATGGCGCCTTGCTGCGTATCCACCAAAACCAGCGCGCCGGGCCTGTTGCGCAACACATTGGCGGCATGGCGCTGCAACCCGGAATCAAGCGATAACGTAACGGTGCCGCCCGGCTGCCCCGCCATATGGTCGAGCACCCGTACCACCGCGCCCTGGTCGTTCACCTCGGATTCAATCAGCCCTGGCTTGCCAAACAAGGCCTTGTTATGCGCGTACTCAATCCCCGCCCCTCCCACACGCATTCCGGGCAGGCCCAGAACGGGATTTGATTTGATTTGCGCCGCGCTGGGGGGAGCAACATACCCGACGGTATGCGCCGTACCGGCCCCCAGCGGGTAATGGCGGATAAAGCTGCGATCGACGATCACGCCCGGTAAATCGGGCTTGTTGACCTCAAGCCGCGCCGCTTCATCCCAGGGGAGATTATCCTTGAGGACGATGGGCACATATTGCCTGGGGCCATGGACGATTTTCATCAATCGCGCACGGTTGGCGGCTGACAGCGATAAGAGGCGCTCGACGCGGGCCACGGCAATTGGCGCACTGGCCCAATCCACCGGCATCAGCAGGGCGCGCCAGCGCTGGTGATCATCCGCCAGGGGAATGCCTGAACGGTCCGTGATGATGCCGCGCTTGGGCGCCAGCAGGCGCTCCACCAGCGCGTTTCTGCGGGCCAGCTTGCTGTAATGCCCAAATTGCAGAATCTGCAAATCGTACAGGCGTTTGGCAAGCATGGCGAAGGTCAGCGCCTGCGCCCCCCCGATCAGCATGGCCCGGCGCGTGAAGCCGCGCCTTTGTGCAATTCCGCGTTTCATCATTTTTAGCCGTTTTGAGCTTCCGCCAGGCATCGCGCGAGCAGGCAGGGCCGGTAAACAAGCCCCGGGCTGGAAAACCCGAGCCGCCAGGTCATTGTGAGATGCTGCCCATGCAATATATCCTGAATTCTACGGCGGCATTATAGCTGACCAGGCCGCCGGTAATTTTTCAGAACATGTCGCTTTTTTGCATTTTGTTATGCCGCTATGCCCGTCAAATTCACCCTCTGACGGGGTTTTCAGGGTGGTGCTTTTATGAAACTGGCACGAACCCGCCGCTAAACCGCCCTACTCCGCCGCCATGGCGGTGTGCCCCGGATCGATCATTTCCACCGCGCGCGCGAACTCGACCGAGAGCAGGCGTGAAACGCCGCGCTCCTGCATCGTCACCCCGTACAGCCGGTCCATGCGCGCCATGGTGAGGTGGTGGTGTGTCACCACCAAAAACCGCGTGCCGGTTTCGCGCACCATGTCTTCCAGCAAATTACAGAAGCGCTCCACATTGGCATCGTCCAGCGGCGCGTCCACCTCGTCCAGCACCGAAATGGGGGCGGGGTTGCATTTGAACACGGCAAAGATGAGCGAGAGCGCGGTCAGCGCCTGCTCGCCGCCCGAAAGCAGCGAGAGCGTGCTGAGTTTTTTACCCGGCGGCTGCGCGTAAATTTCCAGCCCGGCTTCCAGCGGGTCGTCTGAGCCAACAAGCGCCAGATGCGCCTTGCCGCCGCCGAACATGCGGCTGAACAGCGTCTGGAAATGCTTGTCCACCTCGGCAAACACCGCGCCCAGCCGCTCGCGCCCCTCGCGGTTAAGGTGGCCGATGGAGCCGCGCAATTTGGCAATGGCCGAGGTAATCTCGTCGCGCTCGCGGCCGATGGTGGCAATGGCCTCTTCCGCCTCGCCCACCTCTATTTCGGCACGCAAATTCACCGGCCCCATTTCCTCGCGCTCGCGCGTCAGCCGCTCCCAGCGCTTGCGGGCCTTGTCCTCGGCTTCCGGTGTCAGCTCCGCCGGCGGGTCGGGCAAAGCCGGGCTGGCGCCCAGCCGCTCCAAAATGCGCTCCGCCACGCTGCCCCAGGCATGGTTGGCGGCGGTTATGTTGCCTTCCTCGCGCGCACGGGCCTCGCGCGCGCTGCTTACCGCGGCCTCGGCGGCGCGGGCGGCGCGGCTGGCGGCCTCGGCGGCTTTCTGCGCGGCATCCAACGTGGCGGCGGCACGTTTATGCCCGGCTTCCACATTGCTAAGGTTATCCAGCGCCGCGCGCCGTGCCTGCGCGGCTTCGTCCGGCGCGGCGGTAAGGGCCATAATGGCGGCCTGCGCCTCGCCCAGCCGGGCGGTCAGGTCGGCCAGCCGGTCGGCGGCATCCAGCCCGCGCTCGCGCCAGTCCTCCATCTCGCGTTGCAGCGTCTCCAGCCGCAAATTGCGCTGCGCATCCGCCGCCTTAAGCGCCGAAAAGCGCGTGCGCGCCGCATTTTCCGCCTGCCGGGCCAGGTTAAGCGCGGTGCGGGCCTTGTCCACCATGGCGCGGGCCACGGTCACATCCGGAATATCAGCGGCCTGGGCGCGCATTTGGGCCAGCGCGGCCTCCGCCTCGGCGGCTTCGGCGGCGCTCTGGTCACGTTGCGCCGCGGCGGCGGCGGCACGGCTGGCGCCGCGCTCGGCCTCGGCGGTCAGCCGGATAGCCTCGTTGCGCGCCTTATCGAAATTCTGCTCGGCCACGCGGCGGGCCTCGCGCGCGGCGGCTTCGGCGGCGCGGCGTGCCTCGCGGGTCTTGCCCTCATCGGCGCGGGCCTGGCGCTCGGCGGCTTCGGCGGTTTCGCGTTCCTTGCGGGCCTCGGCGGCGGCCGCGCGCGTGGTGTCGCGCTCGCGCTCCAGCGCCGCCAGCCGGTTGCGCTGCTTCAGCCGCACCGCGGCTTCCGATGCCGCACCCGCGCGCATTGTGTAGCCATCCCAGCGCCACACCCCGCCCTCGCGCGATACAAGTATTTGCCCCGGCGTCAGGTTGCCCTGGTGCACATCGCCATCCGCCCCTTCCGGCAGCAGCAGAATATGCGAGAGCGCGCGCTTCAGCGCCTCCGGCCCCTGCACCAGGCTGGCGAAGCTCTTGAGCGGCACCACGGCCAAATCCAGCTCCGGCAGCTTGCGCCAATGGCGCGGCGCCTGCGTGTCGGCCGAGGCCGAAAGCTCCTCGCGCAACGCGGCACCCAGCGCGGCTTCCAGCCCTGGCGGCACGGAAATCTGGTCCAAAATCGGCGCGGTCTCGCGGCCGAATTTCTGCGCCAGCAGGGCGGCCAGCGCATCGTACTCGGTGGCCACCTTGGTGGCGGCGGCATCGGCGGCGCTGGTTTTGGCGCGGGCGGCGGCAAGGGCGGCCTCGGCCCCGGCGCGGGTGGTGGCGGCGTCTTCCTCGGCCTTCACGCGGGCGGCTTCGGCCTCGGTCACGGCCTCGCGCGCGGCCACCAGGGCGGCTTCGGCTGTGGCACGCGCGGTTTCCGCCGCTTCCACGCGCTCTGGCGGCACCAGGGTGGCGGCAATTTTCTGGTACTCGGCGGCGGCCTCGGCGGCGCGCAGGCTGGCGCGGCGGGCGCGCTGCTCGGCCTCGGCCAAGGCGCGGCGCGCGGCTTCTGCCTCAGCCGAGATTCGTGCCGCGTCCTCGGTGGCGCGGCTGGTCTGGGCCTCGGCCTCGCGCACCGCTTCCAGCGCCGCATCCTCGGCCTGCCCGGCCTCTTCCAGCGCGGCGGGGGCGGAAACGGTTTCCTCCAGCAGCCGGTGTTGCTCCTGCTCCAGCCGTGTTTTGGCGGCTTCAGCATCGGCCACCAGCCTGGCGGCATGGGCATGGTCGCGGGTTACGGCCTCCAGCCGTGTTTTGGCTTCGGCCAGGGCGGCGCGGGCGCGGCCCTCGGCCTCGGCCATCTGCTCGGCGGCAATGCGCGCGCGCTCCAGCACGGTGCGGGCCTCGCCTTCTTCCGCGCGCAAGGCGGGCAAGGTGGCCTCGGTTTCGGCGGCCTTGGCGCTGGCGGCCAGCGATTCAGCGGTGGCTTCCGCCACCAGCGCCTCGGCCAGGGCGAATTCCGCCTGCGCCTTCTCGCGCGCCTGCACGGCCAAGGCGCGCTGGATGGACAGCAGCTCCGCCTCCGCCTGGCGGATCATGCCCGAGAGATTTTTGTACCGCGCCGCCTGCCGGGCCTGCTTTTTCAGCGCTTCCAGCCGGGCTTCAATCTGCCCCTGCAAATCATCGGCGCGCAGCAAATTGGCTTCGGCGGCTTTCAGCTTCAGCTCCGCCTCGTGTCTGCGCGCATGCAGCCCGGTAATGCCGGCGGCTTCCTCCAGCAAAGCCCGCCGCTCATCGGGCCGCGCATTCACCAGCGCGCCCACGCGCCCCTGGCTCACCATGGCCGAGGCGCGGGCGCCGGAGGCCAGGTCGGCGAACAGCGTCTGCACGTCGCGCGCGCGCGCCTCCTTGCCGTTCACCCGGTAGGCGCTGCCCGCGCCGCGCTCGATCTTGCGCGAAATCTCCAAATCCGGCGCCTCGTGGAAGGGTGGCGGCGCCAGCCCTGCTGTTTCCTCCAGCGAGAGCGTAACCTCCGCCAGATTGCGTGCCGCGCGCCCGGTGGTACCGGCGAAGATCACATCCTCCATCTCGGTGCCGCGCATGTTGCGGGCATTGGCCTCGCCCATGGCCCAGCGCAGCGCCTCGATAACATTGGATTTGCCGCACCCGTTCGGCCCCACCACGCCCGTCAGCCCCGGTAAAATCTCCACCACCGTGGGGTCGGCGAAACTTTTGAAGCCGGCGATGCGCAGACGGGCGAAACGGGCGGGCATGTGGCTTAGCTTCCTGCGGTGGCTTGCGCTACCCGGCGGGCAAAAGTGGGGTAATCCATTTCGCCAGGGTAGATTTTGCCATTGATGATGAAGGTGGGGGTCGCGTCGATATGGTAGGCGGTCTCATCCTTCTTCTGGCCATCCAGAATCCACTGCGCCAGCGCCTTGTCGTTCCAGGCCTTGTTGTAGGTGGCCTGGTCCATGCCCGCCAGCGCGGCGTATTTGAAGATGGAGTCGTGATAATTCTCGCCCGGCTGAAAGGCCCAGTCATTCTGGCTGGCAAACAGCGCCTCGATGAACGGGTAATATTCGTCCAGGGGCAGATAACGCGCCACCTGCGCCGCCTTCAGCGCCACCTGGTCCAGCGGAAAATCATGGTACACAAACTGCGCCTTGCCGGTATCCACCAGCTTGGCCTTCACCTCGGGCATGATGGTGGTGCCAAAATGCGAGCAATGGGTGCAGGTGAGAGAGAAATATTCCAGCACCTTTACCGGCGCGGAGGCCGAGCCCAGCGTGCGCGGGGCGTATTGCGGGCCGGATGGCGTGGCGGCGGGCGCCGGGGCTGGCGCGGCGGTGGCGGCCATGGCGCGGCGGCCAAGCCATGGCAAACCCGCCGTGGCGGCGGCTATACCCACAACAGGTAGTAGTGTACGGCGTGTAATCGGCATTTTCACTCCTAGATGTAGTGTAGACAAAATTTCACGGCAAAGTCTAACGAGGATTTTGAGTTATCCACGGGTTTTTAGCCCCTGGTATAGCCGGGCCAGTGCCTCGCCCAGCGCGCCGGGCGGCAAATCCTGCGGCGCGGCCATGGCGCGCGGTTTTGGGCGCGGCGCGGCCGCGGCGGGCAGGCGCGGCGATTGCTGCACGAAGCGCAGCCGCTCCACCATGGCCTGGCCCAGCCCCAAATTGAGCCGGGCGATAATCTGCGCCTCGGCGAATTGCAGCTCCATGGCGGTGGGGCCGGTGCAGCCCAAAGTGAGCGTGCCGCCGGCGAATTTTACCGGCACGGCGCGTGCCGCCAGCTCTGGCCCGGCCAGTTGCGCCCAGTCGGCCAGTAATTGCGCGGCGGCGGGGGCGCGGCGGCGGAATACGGGGCGGGTAATGGGCGCCAGCACGGCGGCAATGGGGCGCGGCGCGTAGTTGCGCGGCGCCTCTGCCTCCACCAGGTTGCGCGCATTCGCGCGGGCGGGCACACTTGGCGCCTGTGCGACAGTCTTTTTCTTCACCCCCGGCACGGACACTCCTTTCCTGGTACGCGAAGCATCGCCGCCATCTGCCCTGGCGCGCCGCCCCCGGCCAGCTTGCCAACCCCTACCATGTCTGGCTGTCCGAGATCATGCTGCAGCAGACGGTGGTGGCCACCGTGCGCCCCTATTACGCCAAATTTCTGGCCGCGTATCCCCGTATCGAAGACCTGGCGGCGGCGAGCGTGGAGGAGGTTTGCGGGCATTGGGCGGGTCTCGGCTATTACGCGCGCGCGCGCAATTTGCATAAATGCGCCCAGGCCGTGGCGGCGCTGGGGGCATTTCCGCAAACCATCGAGGGGCTGCGGGCCTTGCCGGGCATAGGGCCATATACGGCCAATGCCATTGGCGCCATCGCCTTCCGGCTGCCCGTGCTGCCGGTGGATGGAAACATAGAGCGTGTGGCGGCGCGCATATTCGCCATTACCGCGCCCTTGCCGCAAGCCAAGCCACAGATTGTAACGGCGGCGCAGGCCTTCATTCAGGACAAACACGCGCAACAGGCGCCGGGCGATTTCGCGCAGGCCTTGTTCGACCTCGGCGCCACCATCTGCACCCCAAAATCGCCCAACTGCCCCGCCTGCCCCTGGGCGGCGCATTGCCAGGGCGCCGCGCAAGGCATTGCCGCCACCCTGCCCGCCAAATCGCCCAAGGCCGCGCGCCCGCACCGCACCGGCACGGCCTATGTGCTGTTGGATGCGGCGGGCGATGTGCTGCTGCTGCGCCGCCCCGCGCGCGGGCTGCTGGGCGGTATGCTGGCTTTGCCCGAAGAGCCGCCCATAACCGCGAAATGGCGCGACGCGGGCAGTATCGAGCATGTATTCACCCATTTCACCCTCACCCTCGGCGTTAAGGCGGCGCGGCGCAAAACCCTGCCCGATGGCGCGCTGCGCGCCCCGGCCGCAACCGCGCCCTTGCCCAGCGTGATGCGAAAGGCGCTTGACGCGGGGCGCCGGGCGCTCAACCATGCCGCCAATGGAGAATGATTTGCATAATGGCCTGCTGGCCATCGACACACATGTTGATATTCCCTGGCCCGAAGGCCCCAGCCCGTTTGAGGATGGGCCGCGCTGCGTGGATTTGCCCAAGCTGAAGCAGGGCGGCATCGCGGCGGTGTGCTTCGTGGCCTATGTGCCGCAAGGCCACCGCGACGCGGCGGGGCATCTGGCCGCCGCCGGGCGCACGCGCGCCATGCTGCACGCCATTGCCGGCATGGCCCCGCCCGATGGCTCCGGCGGCGTGCTCGCCCGCACGGCGGATGAGATCGAGGCCGCTTACGCCGCGGGCAAGCCGGGCATCGTCCCCGCCATCGAGAATGGCTACGGCATTGGCCGTGACCTGACATTGCTGGAGGAATTCGCCGGGCTGGGCGCGCGCTACATCACCCTCACCCATAACGGGCATAACGAAATTGGCGACGCCGCCATACCCTTACGCAACCTTGGCGATGACGACACGCAATATGGCGGGCTGTCCGATTTCGGGCAGAGCGTGGTGGACCGCATGAACGAGCTGGGGGTGATGGTGGATATTTCCCATGCCGCTAAAACCACCATGATGCAGGCGGTAAAACGCTCCAAGGCGCCGGTGCTGGCCTCGCATTCCTGCATGCGGGCGCTGTGTGACCATAAGCGCAACCTGGATGACGAGCAGCTGGAGCTGATCGCCGCCACGGGCGGGCTGGTGCAGGTTACCATGGTCTCCAACTTCCTGCGCCCGCGCGCCCGCGCGGCGGATGTAACCGTGGCCGACATTGCCGACCATATCGATTACGGCGTGCAGCGCATGGGCATAGACCATGTGGGCATCGGCACCGATTTCGACGGCGGCGGCGGCGTAAAGGGCTTCATGCACATAGGCCAGGCGCGCAATTTAACCGCCGAGCTAACGCGGCGCGGCTATGGGCGCGAGGAGCTGGCGAAGATATGGGGCGGCAATGTGCTGCGCCTGCTGCGCCAGGCCGAGAATGTGGCGGCGGCCAGCCAGAAAGCCCCCTTGCGGCAGCCCGGGGCCATGGCCTGAGAGGGGGTTCAACCCTCTCGGCTTGCCGTATACGCCGTCAGGCGCGCGGGCCGCGCTGGAACAGGCGGGTTGCGAGTACGCCGTAGCTGGTCTCATGCGGGAAGGTGGCGGGGTTGAGGGGGACGGTGGCGCTGTCGCCTTGCGGGTATTGGGCGGGGTGCTTGCTGGAATAATCGTAGGTGACGACGCGCTTGGCAAAGCGCCATTTGCCGCCATCCTTGCGGTAATGGTCGATATAGCGGACGAAGCGCAGGTCTTCGAGCCAGCCGCCTTTGCCGTCGGGGATGATGTGGAAGGCGAGCGCGTAGATTTCGCCTTCACCCGTATCGCCATCGACGCTGACGAGATGGTTGCAGATATGGTGCCCGCTATAGCGCATATAGGGGAAGGATTTTTCCAGGAAATCCACATAGGCTTCCGCATCGCCATCGAAACTGTCGCCATGTGTGTCGGTAGCGCCGGGGGCGTAGAGGGAGCGGAGCAGGGCGCCGTCCTTGCGGTCCACGCCACGGGAATAAAGCTGGCCAAGCTCGCGGATGGCTTCTTTGTCGAGCAGGGTTTGCAGGGCTTTGTCTGTCATCGGGTGCCTCCTTAGGGAGTGTTGCAGAAGCCGCTCTGGTGAGTCGTCAAGCGGTGATTTTTGAGCACCGGAGCGGAACGTATTCCAGTACGTAAGCACCGGAGCGCAGAAAATCGCCGCTTGACGACTCACCAGAGCAGGCGTTTGGGACGGCCCCCTATTGTGCGAAGGAATAGCCGCCATTGACCGGGTAGGTCTGGCCGGTGATCCAGGATGAGGCGGGGGCGGCGAGCAGCAGGGCCATCAGCGCCACATCGTCCGGCTTACCGTAGCGGCGGATGGCGTAGCGGGCGAGCTGCGCCTTTACCTGGTCGCGGGCCATGAAGGCTGCCTCTTCTTCCTCGGTCATCGGGTGGGCGATGGAGGACAGGGAGATGGCGTTGCAGGTGATGTTGTAGCGCCCGGTTTCGCGCGCCAAGGCGCGGATGAACCCGGCGGCGGCGGCCTTGGCGGCGGAATAAACGGCCAGGCGCTGCTCGCCCACACGCCCGGCATCGGACACGATGGTGATGATGCGGCCGAAAGTGGCGGCCACCATGTCTGGCACTGCCACATGGCAGCAATTTAGCACGCCGGTGGCGTTGGTGCGGAAGAAGCGGTCCCACTCCTCGGGCTTGGTTTCCCAGAAGGGCGGAGACATGCCCATGGTTACGTTGGGGCCGGCATTGCCCGCGTTGTTCACCAATATGGTGGCAGGCGCGCCAAGCTCGGCCTTGGCCTTGGCGAAGGCGGCGGAGACGGAGGCGTGGTCGCCCACATCGGCCTGCACGGCGGCGGCTTTTACGCCCAGCGCGCGGATTTCCCCGGCCACGGCCTCGGCGCGCTCCAGCACGAAGTCGTTTACCGCGATGCCGCCCGCATTATGGCGGGCGAGGGTGAGGGCAATGCCGCGCCCGACCCCCTGGCCAGCGCCGGTAACAAGGGCGATACGGCCTTGCAGGTCAAAAGGGTCGTTTCCGATCATGGCGTTTGCTCCAGCATATTCGACGATAACCGAATATACTCCGGTTTTGATTAAAGCAAGGCGGCGGCAAGGGTGCGCCAGCCGGGGCGGACGGCGGACACGGTGGGGCGCTCGGCGCCGGTGATGAGCTGGACGCAGACATGGTCCGCCCCGGCGGCCAGATGCGCCTGCACCCGCGCGGCAATTTGCGCGGGGCTGCCCCAGGCGAACAGGGCGTCCACCAGACGGTCGGCGGCGCTGTCGATCTCGGCTTGGGTGAAGCCGAGGGCGAGCCAGCTATTCACGTAATTGGGCAGGCGGCCGTAATGGCCGATGACCGTGCGGGCGGCGGCGCGGGCGGTTTGCGGGTTGGTGTCCAGAATCACGCCTTGCTCGGGGGCCAGCAGCGCAGCTGGCCCCAGCACTTGGCGGGCCATGGCGGTGTGTTCTGGCGTAACCAGGTAGGGGTGGGCGCCCAAGGTGCGGTCGCGGGAAAGTTCCAGCATTTTGGGGCGCAGGGCAGCCAGGCACAGGGCGGAGGACGGCACGCCCTCGGCGGCCAGGCCGTCGAGGAAATTGCGCATGACGGTGAGGGGCTTGCCATAATTTTCGCCGATGATGGGGCCGTGGCTGACGCCCAGCCCGAGCAGGGTGCGCGATTGCTGCGCGGGGCTTTGGGTACGCCACCAGCTGCCAACCTCCTGCGGGGTGTGCTTCCAGATATTCAGGATGCCGGAGCAGAGGGTGGTGTTTTTCGCCGCGTCACGCAGCTGGGCGAGGTCGCCCAGAATATCGCCGCCAATGCCGCCGGGGACCCAGATGGCGCCGAAGCCCAGCTCGTCCAGCTCCGCCGTGGCTTCCAGCGCCTCGGCGCGGGCGCCAAAGCGCAGCTCCATAGACCAGATACCGATTTTGCCGAGGCGGTTTTTATCCGCGGTGCTCATGTCTTCCTCCGTCATTCTTCCAGGGCAGCGTAGTCAGCCCGCGGTCACACCGCAATCCGCTGTCCAGACAGCGCCATGCACCGCGCTGGCGGCGGGCGAGGCGATGAAGGCGACGACAGATGCCACCTCGGCCGCCTGGGCGGGCGGGCGGATGCCGGAATAGCGCTTGATTTTGGCGAAATCGGCATCGGCGGGCGGGCGCGTGCCGGTGGAAATTTCGGTCATCATGGCGCCAGGGGCGACGGCGTTGATGCGGATGGGTTTGTCCGCATATTCCATGGCGAGCGATTTGGTGAGTTGCAGCAGAGCGGCCTTGGACATGGAATAGGGCACGATATAGGACGCGCCCATGAGCGCGCTTTGCGAGAGCACGTTGACGATGTTGCCCTGGGTTTGCAGCAGATGCGGAATGGCGGCCTGGCACAGCCAGAACGGTGCCGCGGCGTTGACCTGCATGATGCGCCAGAATTCGTCCTCGGGCACATTGGTGGCGTGGTTGAAGCGCATGAGGCCGGCGGCGTTGATGAGGATGTCCAGCCTGCCATAAGTGGCGATGGCGGCCTCCACGGCGGCGGTGCAGTTGGCTTTTGCCGAAATATCGGTGGCGAACGCGGTGGCCGGGGCGCCGGTTTGTTTCAGCTCCGCGCAGGTTTCTTCCAGGCGGTCCGCCAGAATATCCACCAGCAGCAGGGCCACGCCCTGGGCCGCCAGGGCCTCGGCAATGGCGCGGCCCAGGCCGCGCGCGGCGCCGGTGATGATGGCGGCGCGCTGGGGGTGCTGTGTGGGCATGCGTTGTCCTTCTGGCTGCGGGGCGTGTGAGCGTTTTATCTGGTTTTCCCCCGGCCGAATCATATTCGATAGATGCCGAATATGTCAAAACGCTTGGCAGGCCACGGGGCTGGACGTTATTTGCCCTGATGCGGCGGCTTTGCAGGGATTGCGAAACATGATGAATGACATGACGGACAAAGCGCGCCCTGACCGGAACGACCCGTTTATCGCGGCGCTGGAACGGCTGATTGTGCCCATGGGCATGCCGCCCATCGCGGCGCGGATGCAGGGCTATATCATGCTGTGCCAGGAACCGGTGAGCCTGGATGAGATTGTGGACGGGCTGGGGGTGAGCAAGAGCAGCGCCTCGGTCGCCGCGCGGCTGCTGGAGCGGTACGGGATTTTGCGCTGCTACACCGCGCGCGGAACGAAGCGCGTGCGCTACGGGGTGACCGCGCATTGCGCCGGGTTTCTGCTGGAGCAGATGCGCTCCATCGGCACGATGGCGGCGCTGCTGCGGGATGCCGCGCGGGCGCGGCGCGATGAGGCGGTAACGGCGCGGCTGACGGATATGGGCGCGTTTTATGCGCGCGTGCATGCGGCGCTGGAGAGCGTGCTCCCGGAAGGGGGTTGAAGGCGCGGGTGGTGGATTTCAGCCGGGGCTGCCTATAGGGTGGGGTGGCAATACGGCGGAATCAGCCATTAAAGGGAGAAACCAGATGCCAGGACAGGGTGAGAAGCTACGCAAACTTGTTGAAAGCGGCGCGCATTTTGTGGCCGCCGAGGCCTATAGCGCGCTGACCGGGCGGATTGTGGAAAGCGTGGGGTTCAAGGCCGCGTATCTGGGCGGGCATGCGTGCAGCGCCTTCCATTATGCGGTGCCCGATAATGGAATTTTCAGCCAGGTTGAGCAGATTGAGCAGGCCGCGCGCATCGCCCAGGCGATGAATATACCGTTGATTGCCGATGCGGACACGCTGGGCGAAACGGTGGCGGATGCGTATCATTTTACCCGGCGCTACATCCAGCAGGGCATTGCGGGCATTCATATCGAGGATGAGCGCAACCCGAAACATTCGAAATATGTGAACGGGCTGTGCTCGATTGAGGATATGCAGGCGCGGATTGACGCGGCGGTGCGCGCGCGGCGCGATATGGGGGCGGATATTCTCCTCATCGCGCGGTGCGATGAAATGTATTCTAGCGAAATGGGCGGCGGCGGCACGGGCAGCATGGAAGAGGCGATACGGCGCGGCCATGCCTATGGCGAGGCCGGGGCGGATGCCATTGTGTTCGTGCCACGGCCCGACCCGATTCCGGAGCTTGCCAAGGCGATGAGGATTCCCGTTTGCACGCTGGGCTTCAACATTCCTGGCACGGCCTTTACGCTTTCCACCGGCTGGGGCTGGGTGAGCGCTGCCGCCAACCATTTGAAGATGGCGAAGGAGCTGATGGAGACGGGCAAGGTGACGAGTGCCAATTTTGCCTTCCCCGAAAAATACGATTTGCTGGGCCACCCGCTTTATGACGGGCTGGTTGAGGAATGGGCGCAGAAAACCGGCCGCCCGAGCCGGCCCAACCACGCGCCTTAGCGCCGGATGATTTGTGATCGGATCACGTTGTGATCCGGCCTGAAATCTGAATCCAGCTCTCAATCAATGAGGGAGCGCGCGATTCAGACTTTCGAATCGCGCGCAAGGCGCGCGCATCTCAAGTCATCGCGCGCTCATCGCCCCGCCGCGCGGCGATGAGGAATTCGATATTGCCTTCCGGCCCCTTGATGGGGCTGGGGGTGATGCCGAGCACCGTCCAGCCCGGGAGGGATGAGAACCAGGCTTCGATGCGGGCGCAGACGTCCTGGTGAATGGCGGGGTCGCGGACCACGCCGCCTTTGCCGACCTGGCCGGGTCCGGCCTCGAATTGCGGTTTGATGAGGGCGATGGCGAAGGCGCCCGGCGCGCAGAGGGCAAGCCCGGCGGGCAGCACGGTTTGCAGGCCGATGAAGCTGGCATCGCACACCAGCGCGCCGATGGGTTCCGGGATGATTTCGGCGTTAAGGTGGCGGGCATTGGTTTTTTCCAGCACCACCACGCGCGGGTCTGAGCGGAGCTTCCAGGCGAGCTGGCCATGGCCGACATCCACCGCGTACACTTTGGCGGCGCCGTTGGTGAGCAGCACATCGGTAAAGCCGCCGGTGGAGGCGCCGATATCAAGGCAGATGCAGCCTTCAGGCGAGAGGCCGAAATGGGTGAGGCCGTGGGCGAGTTTTATGCCGCCGCGCGAGACCCAGGGGTGGTCCTGGCCCTTGACGGAGAGTTGCGCGTCTTGCGCCAGCATGTCTCCCGCCTTGGCCACGCGCGCCGTGCCGGCATAGACGAGGCCGGCCATGATGAGGGCCTGCGCCTTGGCGCGAGACTCCACCAGGCCGAGATTTACGAGCAGGAGATCGGCGCGCTGTTTTGCCATGGCTCGCTGTAAACCAGCGGCGCGCTCTCTCCAACATCGAGGGTGAAGAAGCGCTCCAGAGGCTGTTCGGCGGCGCGCATGGCCGCTTTCAGCTCGTGCAGCGGGGCGTCCATGGGTTCGGCGGTGAGCTGGAACGTGCCGAAATGCATGCCCACGGCGCGGGTGGCGTGCAAATCCAGCATCGCGCGCACGGCTTCCGCCGGGTCCATGTGGACGGGGCCCATCATCCAGCGCGGCTCGTAAGCGCCGATGGGCAGCATGGCGAGGTCTGGCGCGCCGAGGCGGTGGCGGATTTCGGCGAAATACTTCGTGTACCCTGTATCGCCGGCGAAGTAGATTTTATGGCCCTTGTAGGTGAGATACAGCCCGCCCCAGAGCATCTCGTTTCTGTCCCATAGCGTGCGGGCGGAAAAATGCCGGGCGGGGGTGATGGTGACATGCGCGCCATGCACCGTGGCTGACTGCCACCAATCCAGCTCGATGGCCGTGTGGATGCCGTTTTTGGCCAGATACGCGGCATTGCCCAGCGGGGTGACGATGCGCGCGCCGGGCGAATGGCGGTGCAGGGCGCGCAGCGAGTCCAGATCCATGTGGTCGTAATGGTTGTGCGAGAGCAAAATCAGGTCGATGCGCGGCAGATCCGCCAGGGCGATGCCCGGCGCGCGCACACGCTTGGGGCCGGCGAAACGGACGGGTGAGCAGCGCTGGGAAAACACCGGCTCGGTAAGCACGGTAAGGCCGGGCAGGCGGATGAGGAAGGTGGTGTGGCCGATCCAGGTGATGCTGGTTTCGCCCTCGGGCGGGGGATATTGTGTGTTTTCAACCCATTCGGGCCATTTTGCCCACACGGAGCGGTCGCGCCGCAAACGGGCCAGAAGCAGGCGCCAGATGCCGCCGCGCTGGGCGTTGTCTGGGCGTATGGTGGGTTCGGGGTTGAAGAAATGGGTGCCGTTGAAGTGATTGGAGGGAGGAAATGCCATGAATACCGATATGGAGATGCGCGATGGCTTTTGAATGGCACGCGGGCCGGTGAGGAAAATCCATATTGCGCCATGCGCTTACCGCAACTCTCTCTTGTAACGGCGCGCAGACGGCGGATATGTAGCTCAGTGCAAGCATTCAGGAAGATTCGCGTTCCATGGCTGAAGTCAAGAAAACCAAGGTTCTCATCATCGGCTCCGGGCCCGCGGGCTATACGGCCGCCATTTATGCGGCCCGGGCCAATTTACGCCCCGTGCTGGTGGCGGGGCTGCAGCCGGGCGGGCAGCTGACCATTACCACCGATGTGGAGAACTACCCGGGCTTTGCTGACCCCATACAGGGGCCGTGGCTGATGGAGCAGATGGCCAAGCAGGCCGAGCATGTGGGCACGGAAATTCTCTACGATATTGTCACCAAGGTTGATTTCTCGCAGCGCCCCTTCAAAGCCACCACCGATGGCGGGGTGGTGTTTGAGGCGGAGGCCGTGATTATTTCCACCGGGGCGCAGGCGCGCTGGCTGGGGCTGGAATCGGAGCAGAAATACCAGGGCGGCGGGGTTTCCGCCTGTGCCACCTGCGACGGGTTTTTCTACCGCGGCAAGCGCGTGGCGGTGATTGGCGGCGGTAATACGGCGGTGGAAGAGGCCATTTACATGACCCACCATGCCAGCCACGTAACGCTGGTACACCGGCGCGGCACCCTGCGCGCCGAGCGCATTTTGCAGCAGCGTTTGTTCGAGAACCCCAAGATCTCGGTGATCTGGGACCATAATGTGGACGAGATTCTCGGCGGCGGCACGCCCGAAGTGGTGAATGCCGTGCGGCTGAAAAACGTGAAGACGGGCGAGACGCAGGTATTGCCGGTGGAGGGCGTGTTTGTCGCCATCGGCCACTCGCCGACCACGGCCATCTTCCAGGGCCAAGTGAAGCTGGATGACGAAGGCTATATCATCACCAAACCAGGGACGGCGGAGACCTCCATTGCCGGCGTGTTCGCGGCCGGAGACGTGCAGGACAAGATTTACCGCCAGGCGGTGACCGCCGCCGGGACGGGCTGCATGGCGGCGCTGGAGGCCGAAAAATTCCTGGGCAACATACCGCTGCATGTCAGCGAGGCGGCATAAATGACCGGACAGAAAATGGATTGGGACAAGCTGAGGGTTTTCCACGCCGTGGCGGAGGCCGGCAGCTTCACCCATGCGGGTGATACGCTGAACCTCAGCCAATCGGCGGTTTCGCGGCAGATTTCGGCGCTGGAAGAAGCGCTGGCCGTGCCGCTGTTCCACCGCCATGCGCGCGGGCTTATCCTTACCGAGCAGGGCGAGGCGCTGAACCGCACGGTGCGCGAGGTGTTCGCCAAACTGGCCATGACCGAGGCGCTGCTGGCGGAAAGCAAGGAAAAGCCCGCCGGGCGGCTGAAAGTGACCACCACGCACAGCTTTGGCGTGGCGTGGCTGGCGCCAAGGCTGCGGCATTTTCTGACACAGCACCAGGATGTAACCGTCTCGCTGCTGCTGGATGATACCGACCTGGACCTGGCGATGCGCGAGGCCGACGTGGCCATACGCATGCACCCGCCGCGCCAGCCAGACCTGGTGCAGCGCCATTTGGGCGAAATCCGCAGCCAGATTTGGGCCTCGCCGGATTATGCCAAGCAATACGGCCTGCCCCATACGGTGGAGGAGCTGGATAACCACAAGCTCATTTTGTTTGGCGACCGCAAGCCGCCCGTGCCGGATGTGAACTGGCTGGGTGAGATTGGCCGCAAGGATGGCACGGCGCGGCGCGGGGTGCTGGAGGTGAACTCGCTGCAGGCGGTGCTGGCTTGCGTGCGCGCTGGCATCGGCATTGGCACCGTGCCGGATTACCTGGTGCTGGACCAGACAGGGCTGGTGCCCGTGCTGCCCGAGGTGAAGAAACCCGCCATCGACATGTATTTTGTGTACCCGGAAGAGCTGCGGAACAGCAAGCGTGTCTCGGTTTTTCGTGACTTTTTGGTGAATTCCATTTCAGACCGTAACGGGCTGCCGCGCTGAACGCGGCGGTTTGCCTTGAGTCCAGCGCGCCGCTGGAACATGGCGATACAAAAAATCAACAGAAAATGCGTCTACCCCCCTTAAAAAATTCTCCCTGTGGCGTATATACAACATTGTCCGGTGCGAGCCGGACATCATCTGGTTCTCTTGGGCCAGATTGGGACTTCGGTCCCAACGTCTCCCAGACGTGAAGCCTCCCTGTTGACTTGACCCGCTGGCCCATTAGGTGCCGGCGGGTTTTTTTATGCGCGCAAGGGCCGGATGAGCTTTTACCAGCAAACACCAGAGGGGCTTGTGGTGGCCGTGAAGGCGCAGCCAGGTGCCAGGCGCGCCGCCATTGGCCCGGTTCTGCCCGCCGCCCCTGCCCCGGGCTGGCCTGATGCGCGGCTGAAAATTGCCGTGACCGCGCCGCCGGAAGATGGCCGGGCCAATGAGGCCATTATTGCCGCCCTGGCCGCCTGGCTGGGCGCCAAGCCAGCCGCCATTACCCTGACGGCCGGGGCCACGGCGCGCGATAAGCGGTTTATTGTGGCGGCGGCGTGCGGGGTGCCGGATGTTTAGGGTGCGGCAAGCCTTGCGTGAGGAGATCCCCGCTTGCGCGAGGATGACGGAATGGGTGGTTTGGGGTTTTATGCCCGCTGGTATCACGCGTGGGGCTGGCGGGGCGGCCACGCGCCAAGCATGAGCCTTATACCAACGGGCATGCTCAATGACCGTTGGTATAAGGCAGGCCTAAACCGCTTGCCGCGCCCCGGCGGCGATGACGGCCAGGGCGCAGGAGGCCAGGCGGGTGCGGGTGCTGTCGGCGCGGCTGGTGAGGATGATGGGGATTTTGGCGCCAAGGACGATGCCCGCTGCATCGGCGCCGGAGAGGAAGGTGAGCTGCTTGGCAAGGATATTGCCGGCCTCGATGCCGGGCACGACGAGGATGTCCGCCTGGCCGGCGACGGGGGAGTTTATCTCCTTGCGGGCGGCGGCGAGGGGGGAGATGGCGTTGTCGAAGGCGAGCGGGCCGTCGAGTATGGCGCCGGTGATCTGGCCGCGATCGGCCATTTTGCACAGGGCGGCGGCGTCCAGCGTGGCCTGCATGGCGGGGTTTACGGTTTCCACCGCGGCGAGGATGGCGGCGCGCGGGGTTTCGATGCCCAGCATATGGGCGAGATCGATGGCGTTCTGGACGATGGCGATCTTGTCCTCAAGCGTGGGGGCGATGTTGATGGCGGCGTCGGTGATGAAAAGCGGGCGGGGATAGGATGGGACATCCATGGCATAAACATGGCTGAGGCGCCTGCCGGTGCACAGGCCGGTGTTTTTCTGCATCACCTCGTGCAGCAATTCATCGGTATGGAGGGCGCCTTTCATCAGCAGCCCCGCCCGGCCCGCGCGCACCAGGGCCACGGCCTGGGCGGCGGCGGCATGGCTGTGGGGCGCGTGCTCGATGTGGAATTTGGAGATGTCGAGCTGGTAGCTGGCGGCGCAGGCGCGGATTTTTTCCGTGGGACCGACCAGTATGGGCTCGATGAGGCCGCGCGCCGCACCCTCGACGGCGGCGCGGAGCGAGGGTTCATCGCACGGATGGGCGATGGCGGTGGGCAGCGGCGCGCCGGAGGTGGCGCGGGTGAGCAAAGCGCGGAAACGCTCATGGCGCAGCAGCCGCACCTCGGGCAGGGCAATGGCGGGGCGGCTGACCTTTTCGGTGGGCGCCTGCACCGTGGCGGTGCCGCTCAGCACCTCGGTGCCGTTCTGGTTGGTGCAGTGGCAATCCAGGATGACGCGGTGTTTCTCTGGAATCAGGCTGGTCACGGTGCAGGTGGCGGTAATGGTATCGCCAGGGCTGACGGGGGCGCGGAATTTAAGCTCCTGGGCGAGGTAAATGGTGCCGGGGCCAGGCAGCTTGGTGCCGAGCACGGCGGAAATGAGGCCAGCCGTAAGTACGCCCTGGGCGATGATGTGCCGGAACATATCCGTGGCGGCATAGTCCGGGTCGAGATGGGCAGGGTTTACGTCGCCGGAAATGGTGGAGAAGAGAACGATGTCGTCCTGCGTGATCTGGCGCGTGACACTGGCGGAATCGCCGGGTTTGATTTCATCGAAAACACGGTTTTCCAGCAGCTCGGTTGGCATGTCCATCGTGCGTCTCCCGCTTAGCGTTGCAGAACATAGGTGCCGGGCGCGGGGCCGGTTATGGGGTAGCCTGCGGCTGGCGCGCCTTGCTGCGGCGGGTTGATTTTTGGCCCGGCGTGAGTGTGGAGCCATTCCACCCAGCCGGGCCACCAGGAGCCTTGCGTGCAGGCGGCATGGCTTTGCCATTCATCGGGTGGCACATGCAGGTCTCCCGGTTTGCGCCGCATAACGCAGAAATGACGGTTGGGGTGGCCCGGCTCGCTGACCACGCCAGCATTATGCCCGCCGGAGGTGAGCACGAAGGTGAAGTCTCCCGCATTATAGAGTTGCAGTTTATAGACCGAGCGCCACGGGGCGATGTGGTCGGTTTCTGTGCCGATGACGAAGAAGGGCGCGTGAATATCGGCGAGCGAGATTTTACGGCCCTCGACCTCGTAACGGCCTTCGGCGAGGTCGTCGTTGAGAAACAGGCGGCGCAGATATTGCTTGTGCATGCGGTAGGGCAGGCGTGTGGCATCCATGTTCCAGGACATCATGTCGTTCGGGTGGTCGTCCTCGCCCAGATAATAGCGGCGGACGAGGTGCGACCAGATGAGGTCGTTGGCGCGCAGCATCTGGAAGGCGCCGGCCATTTGCGAGGAATCGAGATAGCCTTGTTCCCACATCACATCTTCAAGATACGCCAACTGGGATTCGTTGATGAAGAGTTGCAGCTCGCCAGCCTCGGTGAAGTCGGTTTGCGCGGCGAGCAGGGTAATGGTGGCCAGGCGCTCATCACGATCGCGCGCCATGGCGGCGGCGGCGATGGCGAGCAGCGTGCCGCCAAGGCAATAGCCGGTGGCGTGGATTTTAGTATCGCCGCAAATGGCCTTGATGGCATCGAGTGCGGCCATGACGCCGAGGCGGCGGTAGTCGTCCAGCTCCACATCGCGCATCGAGGCATCGGGGTTGCGCCAGGAGATGCAGAAGACGGTGAAGCCCTGCGCCACCAGGTAGCGCACCATGGAATTGTGCGGCGAAAGATCGAGAATGTAATATTTCATGATCCAGGCCGGGACGATGAGGATAGGCTCCGGGCGGACGGTTTCCGTGGCGGGGCTGTATTGCAGCAATTCGATGAGGCTGTTGCGGAAAACCACCGCGCCTGGGGTGAGGGCGACATCGGTGCCCGGCTGCATGGGAAGCGGCTGTGCCGCCGAGCCGCCGAGCACGCGCAGATCCTCGATGAAATGCCGGGCGCCCTCGCGCAGATTATCGCCGTAGCTGACGAGGGTTTTGCTGCGGACCTCGGGGTTGAGGGCGGGAATGTTGGAGGGGGCCAGCATGTCCATGACCTGGCGGGCGGCGAAATTGACGATGCGCTCGCTGACTTTCGCAACGCCGGGGGTGTTGGTGGTGGCTTTGTCCCAGAAATGCTCGGCGCGCAGGAAGGCCTGCATGGCGATGGCGGCCGGGCCATATTGCCAGCCCGGATCGGTGAAGCGGTGGTCGCCAGGCGCGGGGGTGAGTGTTTCCGTGGGCAGGCCGAGAATCTGCCGGGTGAGGGCTGCCCAGCCGGCCCCGAGCTGGCGGCCAAGGGCAAGCTGGCGGCCAGGCTGGCTGGACAGGTGCATGAGCCAGTCGGCCATCGCCAAGGGCAGCGCGGCGGGAGAAAGACCGCCGCTGAACCGGGCCTGGATGGCGTTGAGGGAACGGTCGAAATCTCGCAGGTCGGTTTCTTCGGTCATGGCGGCTCCTTAAGTCAGGCGAGCAGATGCTGAGTCAGGCGAGCAGATGCTGGCCGCCATCGACGGGTATGATGGTGCCGGTGAGCATTTGCGCGGCATCGGAAACCAGGAAGGCGGCGAGACCGCCGCAATCCTCGATGGTGGCGAGGCGGCGGGCGGGGGATTCCCGCATGGCGGCGGTTAGCAGATTATCGAAATGCGCGATACCGCCGGCGGCGCGCGTGGCGATGGGGCCGGGCGAGATGGCGTGGACGCGGATGCCCTGCGGGCCAAGCTCGGCGGCGGCGTAGCGCACGGCACTTTCCAGCGCCGCCTTTACCGGACCCATGATGTTGTAGTTTGGCACCACGCGCTCTGAACCCAGATACGTGACCGAGAGCAGCGTGCCGCCTTGGGGCATGAGCGGGGCGGCAAGCCGGCAGGCGCGCAGGAAGGAATGGCAGGAAATATCCATGGCCAGGGCGAAGCCTTCAGCGGAACTGTCGATAACGCGGCCGTGCAGGTCTGGCGCCGGGGCGAAGGCGATGGAATGGAGCAGGAAATCGAGCCGGCCCCAGCGCTGCTGGATTTCGGCGAAGACGGATTCCAGCGCGCCGGGCTGGTGCACATCGCAGGGCACGAGGAACTCGCAGGGCAGCGCGCTGGTTACCGCGGCGGCGAACGGGCGGGCTTTTTCGTTGAGGCAGGTGGCGCCAAGCGTGGCGCCGCAGGCGGCGAAGGCGCGCGCGCAGCCCGTGGCGATGCTCTCCTCGTTGGCGATGCCGAGGACGAGGCCCCGGCGGCCTTGCAGGCTGAACAGGCGCGGCGGGGCTGCGCTGTTCACGCGGGGCGCTGCTCCGGCTTGTGCACGTCCTGCGCCGGGCGGTCGCGGGTGCCGGGTATTGGGCGCTCCATAATGGCGGCGAGCAGGGCGGCGTTGGCGCGCATAAGCTCTTGCACATAGGTGGCATTGGCCTGCGCCACATCGCGCATCACCTCTCCCATGCGGGAATAGATGCGGGTGGAGGGCATGAATTTTTGCGGCGCGGAAAGCATCTCGCGTGAGATCTGAAACAGATCCAGCGGGTCGGGGGCGGGTTTGTCAGTCACGGCACTTCATCCTTCACAATGTTTAACGACCATTAAGTTTAACGACCATTAAGCTGAATAGGCTGGATATGGCGTTGATTTGCGTCAATCGTGTACAAATTAACGGTTTCTTCATGTTGCGCGAGCGTGAATTCGTAAACAGGTTTGTAACAAAATCCGGCTGTGGAAACTGGTTGTTTACGAATTTGGCTTAGCCCTGCGCCTGCCGTTTGCGGGGATGATGATGACAAGCGTTTTTGACCGGAACCTGCTTCCGCTGATTGACCGCGCGCTGGCGGACCCTGGCTGGCTGCCGGCCATTCCGGCGCCGTCGCGGGCGGTTTATGCCGAAGAGCGGCTGGAGCAATGCAGGCTGTTCAACCGGCGGCTGCTGATGGTGCTGACCCTGGTTTTCGATTTTTACTGGGTGGGAGAATTTGTTACCGCGCCCGAGATTGTGAGATTCTCCGGCTTGTTGCGCTTTGGGCTGATGACGCCGGCGGTGATTTTGTTTCTGGCGCTGGACCGGCAAAAGCGGGTGGGGCGGCGCTACGGGTTTTGGCTGCTGCTGCTCACCCTGGCGCCGGCGTTAATTTCGGCGCTGGTGTGCCTGCGCACCACATCGCCCGGCGCGTTGCTGGATATAAGGGCCACGCCGCTGATTTTGCTGGGCACATGCCTGGCGGTGCGGATGCCGCCGCGCGAGTTTCTGGTCAACACCGTTACAGTTCCGTTGCTTTACATCGGCTCGCTGTTTTTTTGCCGTGTGGTGCCGCGGAACGAGGTGGCGGCGCTGGCGCTGATTGAGGTTGCGATAGCCGTGGCGGCGGCGGGGTTTAATTTGCAACTGGAATGGCGCGACCGGCGCATGTTTTTGCTGAACAGCGCCGACCGCATTATGCGCGGGCTGCTGGAAGCGGCCAATTTGGGGCTGACGCGCGAGGCGCTGACCGATAAGCTGACTGGCGTGGCGAACAGGCGCTGTTTTGACGATACGCTGGCGGTGTTCTGGCAGGATGGCGCCGCCACGCGCGGGGCGGTGGGGCTGATTATGGCGGATATAGACCATTTTAAGCGCTATAACGATTATTACGGGCACCAGGCGGGGGATGACTGCCTGCGCCTGGTGGCTGGGCGCATTGCCGGGCTGATACGCGAGCAGGACGTGCTGGCGCGCTACGGGGGCGAGGAATTTGCCATTTTATTGCCCGGCGCCACGCCGGAGACCGTGCGCGGCGTGGCGGAGCGCGTGCGGGCTGGGGTGGAGGCGCTTTGCATTGCCCATGACGGGCTGACGCCGCCGGGGATTGTAACGCTGAGCTTGGGCTATGCGTGCATTGCCCCGCACCGGGGCGCGGTTATGCGCGATTTGGTGGCGCTGGCGGATGGGGAGTTGTACGCCGCCAAGCGCGGGGGGCGGAATATGGCGGTTTGTTCGCAGGAGGGCGGGTAGGTTGCGGCGCGTATTGGCCGTTCGGCAAAGTTTTTCCGCCTTGCCCCTTCACCCGTGCGGGTGGCCAGGGTTTACTCCCCCCGGGGCTTGCCGTATCGGTAGGCGGCGCACCGGCGTAGCGCCGCGGGTGCAGCTCAATGCTGCGGGTGTAGCTCAATGGTAGAGTCCCAGCCTTCCAAGCTGGCTGTGCGGGTTCGATTCCCGTCACCCGCTCCAGTTGCGTTGCGAAAGAGTGGCCATGCAGGTGCTCGAATAGCGGAAATCCGAGCGAAACCAGTTCTCTAAAGGCGTCGCCCGGCAAAGCGCCGCTATTGATTTTAGCGGAGAGACCCATGGGCAAATAGGGGGCATTCCTGAATTCGGCCAGTGCCGCGGCCCGAGTGCTGACGTCAAACTCTTTGGTTTTCCACGCGGATGAAGCGGGAAAGCATCCTGGCGGCCCTGAAACGGTTATTTTTATTATCATTTTCAGTGAAATTTATTCAGTAATGATACCGGCACTGGATGATCTCAAGCCGCTGATCCTCTCCGGGCTTGCCCTTTACCCGATACACCAACCGGTGCTCGCCGGTAATGCGGCGGGACCACCAGCCAGAGAGGTCGCCCTTCAGTGCCTCGGGCTTGCCGAGGCCGGAAAATGGATGGCGGCGGGCGTCTTCGATCAGCTCGTTGAGGCGGCGCAGAATATCCGGCGCGGCTTGCGCCCAATGCAGATAATCTTCCCAGCTATCGCCGTTGAAGAAAATATTCACGCGCCAGGCAAAAGCTCGCGCGGCTTTGTCTCGCCGGCTTCGGCCTGCGCAATGCCGCGCAGCAGGCGCTCGGCATTGCGCGGGCTGGAGAGCAGATGCACGGTCTGCTGCCAGCCGGCGAATTCTTCTTCGGAGATCATCACCACATTGCCCTTGCCGCCCTGGCGCGTCACCGTGATGGGCGCGCGGGTTTTCACCGCCTCGTCGAGGTAGCGGGAAAGGTTTTGGCGCAATTCGGTATAGGATACGTGTGCCATGTGTGCTTGACCTGATTGCTGAGAGTAAGGTACAGATTTATGTACGTCAAGCAGAAATGCCATGCCCGGAATGGCCCGGCGCGATACCCGGCACTTGACATTGGGCGCGCCAGAGTGTGGAAGGCGCTTTCCGTGCTGGTACGGATTAGGGGCGTAGCTCAATTGGCTAGAGCGCCGGTCTCCAAAACCGGAGGTTGAGAGTTCGAGACCCTCCGCCCCTGCCATCCCCCCAGCATGTGCATGGCTTCTGTCTCGGAGTTCGGTTTTGACGTTCAACCTGGTGAAATTTGCGCGCGATGTGCGGGCCGAGGCGGGCAAGACCACCTGGCCGTCGCGCAAGGAGACCCTGCAGACCACAGGGCTCGTGCTCGCCATGGTGTTCGTCACGGCCATGTTCTTCCTCGCGGTCGATCAGATCATCGGCGCTGGCATGCGCCTGCTGTTCGGCGTTGGTTCTTAGGGAATTTATTGATGGCCAAGCGCTGGTACGTGCTGCATGTCTATTCGGGCTTCGAGAAGAAGATCTCGCAGCAGATTAAGGAACAGGCCGGGCTGAAGGGCCTCTCGGACGCGATCGGCGAGATTGTGGTGCCGTCGGAAGAGGTGACCGAGGTGCGCCGCGCCCAGAAGGTGAATACCGAGCGCAAATTCTTCCCCGGCTATGTGCTCATCCACATGGAAATGAGCGACGATGCCTGGCACCTTGTGAAAGATGTGCCGAAGGTGACCGGGTTTCTGGGCAACAAGAACAAGCCCAGCCCCATTTCCGATGCCGAGGCCGAGCGCATTATGAAGCAGCAGCAGGAAGGCACGGAAACGCGCCGCCCGGCTGTCATCTTCGAGGTGGGCGAGCAGGTGCGCGTGGCCGATGGGCCGTTCACCAGTTTCAACGGTGTTGTGGAAGATGTGGACGAAGACAAGGCCCGCGTGAAGGTGATGGTCTCGATCTTCGGCCGGCCCACGCCGGTGGATTTGGAATACGCGCAGGTGGAGAAGCTCTGACGCGCTTGTAATTGGCGCCCGCCCGCTTATCTGCAGCCGTGCTGCGGACGAAGAATAAGGTGTCTAGTTTGGCTATTTCAAATATCACGAAGCGGCGGCTGGGTATGGCCGCCGCGGTTTTGGCTGGTGCCGCGCTTATTGTCTGGCTCATCCATTATATTCTTGTTGGCCAATATTTTGTTGAAACCGATGATGCTTATGTGGAAGCGGATTCGAGCCTGATCGCGGCCAAAATCAGCGGCTATACCGCGCAAGTGGCGGTGCTGCAGGATGAGCCGGTGAAGAAAGGCCAGTTGCTGGCCGTGATCGACCCGGGCGATTACGAGAACGCGCTGAAGGAGGCCGCCGCCGCCGTGGCCAATGACCGCGCGGCCCTGGTGCTGCAACAGGCGAGGATTGCCGCCGCCCAGGCCATGCTGCGCGGCGATGCGGCGCGTAAGGCCTATGCGGCGCGCAACGAGCAGCGCTACGCCAGCCTGACCGCCACGGGGGCTTCCACCAGGCAGCAGGCGGAGCAGGCCAGCACGGATTTGGCCGAGGCAAAGGCCCAGAACGCGGCGGATGCCGCCAATTTGCAAGCGGCGCGGGCGGAGCTGGGTGTGCTGCGGGCGGCGCTGGCGCGGGATGAGGCGCGCATGGCCCAGGCCCGGCTGAACCTCTCGCATACGCGCATTGTGGCGCCGTTTGGCGGGGTGGTGGGCGACAAGACCGTGGCGGTGGGCGATTATTTGCAGCCCGGCGCGCAGATCATGGCCGTCGTGCCGCTCTCTCAGGTTTATGTCATCGCCAATTATAAAGAGACGCAGATTACCCATATCCGGCCCGGGCAGAAGGTGAGCGTGACCGTGGATGCGTATCCCGGCTTGAGGGTAACGGGCCATGTGGACAGTATTTTCCCGGCCGCGGCCCAGGAATTTGCCCTGCTGCCGCCGGATAATGCCACGGGCAATTTCACCAAAATCGTGCAGCGCGTGCCGGTGAAGATCATGCTGAATCTCACACCGGCGCTGATTGGCAAGCTCAGGCCGGGCATGTCCGTGGAGCCCGAGATAGATACGCGCCGATGAGCCAGGCGAGCCAGGCGGCGCCAATACCGCTCAAAAACCGCATCGCGGTGTTCGGCGCGCTGATTGGCGCCTTCATGGCGGTGCTCAACATCCAGGTGGTCAATACCTCGCTGCCCGATATTCAGGGCGGCATCGGCGCCGGGCTGGATAATGGCGGGTGGATCTCCACCTCGTATCTGGTGGGAGAGATCATCGTCATCCCGCTTTCGGGCTGGCTTTCCAACGTGTTTTCGCTGCGGCGCTACCTTATCATCAACACCGCCTTGTTCCTGTTCTTCTCGGTGGCGTGCGGGCTGGCGACCAATTTTACCGAGATGGTGGTGCTGCGCGCGTTGCAGGGGTTCGCGGGCGGGGTGCTTATTCCGCTGGCGCTGTTATGCGTTATCATCCTGCTGCCAGAGCGGGCGCGGCCCATCGGGTTCTCGGCGTTTGCGCTGACCGCCACGTTTGCCCCGGCCATAGGCCCCACCATAGGCGGGGCCATTACCGACCTTTACGGCTGGCGCTATATTTTCTTCCTCAATCTCGTGCCCGGCGCGGTGATGCTGACCGCCTTGTTCTGGGCGCTGGCGCCCGCGCCCATGCGGTTGGGGGAGTTCTGGCGTGGCGATTGGTTTGGCGTGTTGACCATGGCCGTGGGGCTGGGCACGCTCCAGGTGGTGCTGGAGGAAGGCAACAAGGATGACTGGTTCGGCTCACCCTTCATCACGAAGCTGAGCATCATTTCGGCCGTGGCGCTCACCTTGTTCCTCATTCAGGAATTCAGGCCGGGCAACAAGGCGCCGCTGGTTAATTTACGGCTGTTTGCGCGGCGTAATTTTGGCGTGGTCAGCATCTCCAACGGGCTGCTGGGGTTTACACTTTATTCGGCGGTTTACCTCATCCCGCTTTATCTGGCCGAGGCGCATGGCTATAGCGCGCGGCAGGCGGGCATGGTGATGCTGTGGATCGGCCTGCCGCAACTGGCCATTATCCCGTTCATGCCGCTGCTCATGCGCCGCATCGACCCGCGCTATTTGCTGGGCTTCGGCTTCGGGCTGTTCGCGGTGAGCTTGTTCATGAACATGAATCTGGGTCCCAATGATTCCGGGCCGCAAATGCTCATCCCCAACCTTATCCGCGCCGTGGGCCAGGCCTGCGTGTTTCCGCCCATTACCATGATCGCCACCGCCGGCATCGCGCAGCAGGATTCCGGTTCGGCCTCGGTGCTGTTCAACATGCTGCGCAACCTGGGCGGGGCTATTGGCATCGCCACGGTGCAAACCTTCGTCACCAACCGCGCGCAATTCCATTCCTCCATCATCAATGCCTCGGTCAGCCTGCTCAACCAGGCCACCCGCACCCGGCTGGCGGATTTGCAGGCTTATTTCGAGGCGCATGGCATGACCAGCGCGCAAGGCGCGCGCGCGCAGGCGATTCAGGCACTGGGCAGGCTGGTGAATTTGCAGGCCAGCTATCTGGCCTATGGCGATGCCTTCGCCATGCTGGGCGCGGCAATGACGGCGGCGTGCCTCAGCACCTTGTTTCTGGCCAGACTAAAAGGGCCGGGCGCGCCCGGCGGGCATTGAAGGGCGCCATTTTGCATATTGTGCGTAATTGTTTGACTTAACGCATGGTGGCCCGGTTGATTTTGCTGTGAAAACTTGTTCGGATGGGTTTGTGTGCCGCCGCCAGACTGCCTGGCGCAAGCGCATGAATGGCGCAGACCCATCTGCGAACACGTCCAACGTCTAGCGTAACCTGGAGGAACGGCAATGTCCCGAGTAGCACTGGTCACCGGCGGAACACGCGGCATCGGCGCCGCCATCAGCGTCGCCCTTAAAAATGCCGGGCGGACCGTGCTGGCCAATTATGCCGGCAACGACGCGGCGGCGGCGGCATTCCATAAGGAAACCGGCATCGAGGTGGTTAAATTCGACGTTGCCAGTTATGAGCAATGCGCCGAGGCGGTGCGGCAGATTGAGGCCAGACACGATAAGATTGAAATTCTGGTGAATAATGCCGGTATCACGCGTGATGCGGTGCTGAGCAAGATGAGCCGCGAGATGTGGGATGCGGTGATCGATACGAATCTCGGCGCCTGCTTCAACCTGTGCAAGCTCACCTTCGATGGCATGAAGGCGCATAAATTCGGCCGCATCGTCAATATCGGCTCCATTAACGGCCAGGCCGGGCAATACGGGCAGGTTAACTACGCCGCCGCCAAATCGGGTATTCACGGCTTCACCAAGGCTCTGGCGCAGGAAGGGGCGCGTTTCTCGATTACCGTCAACGCCGTGGCGCCGGGCTATGTGGATACCGACATGGTGCGTGCCGTGCCGCCCGATGTGCTGGAGAAGATCATCGCCAAAATCCCCCGCGGGCGCCTGGGCACCGCCGAGGATATTGCCCGCAGCGTGGTCTTTCTCACGGCCGATGAGGCGGATTTCATCACCGGCTCCACCCTCTCCATCAATGGCGGGCAGCATATGTATTAAGCCAAGGCGGCGGGCAGGCCTCCTGCCCGCCGCCTCATCAGGATTGACGCCGCGCCGGGCGGGCCGGTAAGGCTGCCGTATTTAGCGGCGGGGAAAACAGCTTGGCGGTACAGCAGGCGGCGGACAAAGCGCGGCTTTATTCGCTGGAAATTGGCCGTTTTTTGGCGGCTTTCACCATCGTGCTGGTGCATATGCAGCCCTATATGCAGGGCCATGCCGTTAACCCGGCTGGTTTTGCCCCTGCTTTTATCATTCTGCCCGGCCATTTTTGTGTGCAATATTTTTTCGCGCTCAGCGGGTTTGTCATGGTTGCGGCGCATTACCGCGATTTCGGGCGCATCGCCGCCATTCCGCGCTTTTGGTGGCTGCGTGTATGCCGTATCTACCCGGCTTACTGGCTGGCGCTGTGTATTCCGGTTTATTACCTGTACGGCGCGCTCACGCCTGGCAGCGCGGCCTCGCTGTTTCTGCTTGACCCGTGGCATAGTAAGGAATTCATCCCCGCCGCCTGGACGCTGCGGTACGAATTCGCCTTCTACATCATGTTCGGCCTGTTCATGCTGCCTTATGTGGGCAAGCCGCTCATGGCCTATTGGATGGTGCTTACATTCTGGCGCTGGAACAATATCCCCGCCCTTGCCATCCACACCAAGCTGCTGCTTTTTCCCAACGGGCTGGCGGTGACTTATGCTTATAAATTTGTCGATATTTACAACATCTATTTTTTTGGCGGCATGGCGGCGGGGTATGCGTTTACGCGCTGGCGCTGGGGCGCGCGGGCCTATGCGGCACTGGCGGTTGCGGCGGCGGCGGCGCTGCTGTTTTACATGCTGCCGCAGGAAAACTGGGGCGAGCATTACGGCGGCAATTCGGAATTCGACCTCGCCGTTTCGCTCGCGCTGGGCGGGGTGATGCTGGGGCTTACCGGGCTGGAAAGGCTGGGGCATTTGCGCTTTGGGCGCTGGGCGGCGTGGCTGGGTATGCTCTCCTACCCGCTTTACATCATCCACATGCCGCTGATGCTGCTGGCCGATAACGCGCTGCATTGGGGCCATTACGGCACCGCTGCGCTGTATCTGCATTTTGCCTTGCTGCTGGGCGGCACGCTGCTTATCGCCGCGCTTATTACCGTATTGTTCGACCAGCCGGTGCAGCGCCTGTTGCGGCGCCTCACGCGGCGCATCTGGCGCCCGGCGGCGCAGCCTGGCCCGCATGGCCGGCCGGTAGGCGGGGCGGCATGAGCGCGGGGCAGGACGGCAAGACCAAGCTGCTATCGCTGGAGCTGGGGCGTTTTATGGCCGCCGCCATGGTGATGCTGAGCCATGTGGCGCCGTATGTAAACGGGCACGCCGCCCCTGGCGCCAGGCCGGTTTTTGGCAATATGCTGTTTCCCGGCCCGCTGGGGGTGCAGTATTTTTTCGTGCTGTCCGGCTTCGTGATGGCCAGCACGCATCATGCCGATTTTGGCAAAATTTCATCCGTGCCTAAATTCTGGTGGCGCCGGGCTTGCCGCATTTACCCGGCTTATTGGCTGGCTTTATGTATTCCGGCCTATTATCTGTTTGGCGCCATGACGCCGCGGCTTACGCTGCAACTGGTTACGCTCAGCCCGTGGCATGATCTGGAATATATTCCCGCCGCCTGGACGCTGCGTTACGAGATGGCGTTCTACATCATGTTCGGCCTGTGCATGTTGCCTTATGTTGGCAGGCCGGTTTTGGCGCTGTGGGTTGCCGCCACGGTTTGGCACTGCTTCTGGCGGCTTGGCTTCTGGCTGCTGGGGCCTGTTCTTTCACCGCGCCATATTCTGCCGGTTTATAATTTTATCGGCACGCATGGGGGGCTTTTTGTTGCCTTTGCGCTGTTCTATTTTTTCACCGGGCTGGCGGCGGGCTGCGCTTATGTAAAATGCCGTTTTGGCCGCAAGGCGTGGGGCGGTGTGCTGGCGGGCGGGCTGGTGCTGCTGGCGCTGCTGCTGCCGCACGAGCAATGGGGCGTGACCTATGGCCCAAGCCCGGCCTTCGCGCTGCGCATGGCCTGCGTGCTGGCGGTGGCCATGCTGGGGCTGGCCGGGCTGGAGCGCGCGGGCGGGTTAAGGCTTGGGCGCTGGGCCGGGTGGCTTGGGGCCATTTCATATCCTCTCTATATCTTCCACGAACCCGCACTGCTGGTGATAACCAATGCGCTGCATCCGGGGCGCTATCAGGGGCTGGGGCTGTATCTGCTGCTCGCGGCCATTACGGCGGCCATTCTGGCCCTGGCCGCGCTGGTGACGTTTTTTTACGACCAGCCCATCCAGCGCCTGCTGCGGCGCGCGGGGCGCGGCAAGGGCGCCGCTGCCCGGTTGAATCCGCTGCCCGGGGCCTGATACCAACGGCCATTGAGCATGACCGTTGGTATCAAGTCATCGCGCTTTAACGCGGGCTGCACCACGCCACGCCTGCCGGGCAGCCTGTTTGCGCCGCCACGGCGCGGCTGGCATGGTCCACGCGCAGCGTAACCGCCACGGCCCGCCCGGCTGGAATATGCCCAGGGTGGACCAGCAAAATCCGCATATCATCGGGTGCCGAGGCAATGAACGGGCCGGGTATGCCCACGCCATCATTGCCAAACGGCAACAGCACCAGCGCACCGGGGTATGCGGCGGCCTGGCGCGCGGCTTGTGCTTGCGGCTGCATGGTGGAGGGCGCCAGCGCCAGCCCGGCAATGGCGGCGGCCTGCGCCGTTAGCACCACCCCCAGCAGCCAGCGTGGCAAGGCGGGGGCCAGCAGCAGCGCAACATAAGGCGTGGCGAAGGCGAGATAGCGGATTTCGATGGGCGTGTTGCCGAAGATGAAGCCAAGTGCCAGCAAACCGCAGGGTGTGGCCAGCGCCAGCGCGGCGAAAAACGGGGCGCTGGGGTGGCGGCGCCGGGCCACGCGGCGCAGGCAGGCCGCGAACAGCAAGGCCAGCGCGCCCGCCACGGGCATAGCAAAACGCCCGGCATAAAGCGGCAGCCCGCCAAACAGGGAAGCGCCGGAATCACGCGCCAGCAGCGCCAGCGCGTGGGGCAGAGAGAAGGCGGTGAATTGCCCCGGCCGCGAGCCGCGCTGGGCCAGAAAAAACCAGGCGCAGGCGGGCATGAAAGGCAGAAACCCCGCCAGCGCGGCGGGCAATAACCGGGGGCGGCGCAGCACCAGCCAGGCCAGCGCCGCCAAGGCCGGGAACAAGGCCAGGTAATTGGTGAAACACGCCGCGCCAAACGCCATACCCGCCCCGCAAGCCCGCCCCCAGCGCCGCGCCCGCAATGCCAGCAGCACGCCGGCAAGGGTAAGGGTTTGCGCCAAGGCAAAATCGCGCGCCACAATGCCCGTATAGGCAAACCCGTAGGAAAACAGCGTGAGAAACAAAGCCGGGTAGAGCGGCACATCCGCTGCCTCCGCCAGCCGCGCCAAAAGCAAAACCCCCGCCAGGGTAAACAGCACGGAAAGCAGCCGGGCCGCGAACCAGGACGGGCCTATAAGGTTGCGCCAAACCTCCAGCGCCCAGAAATAAAGCGGCGGGTGAACATCGCCCGCGCGCAGGCTCTGCGCGATATGCCCAAAACCGGCATGGCCCGCATAAAGCCACCTTACCGACCCGGCGGTGAATACCCCACCGGGCCAGGCCGGGCGGGCATGCCCGGCGGTGAGGAAGATGGAATAAGCCTCGTCATATTCCGGTGCCCGCGCCCAGGCGATGGCGGCAAGCAGCGCGGCGGCCAGCACGAAAAACCCGGTAAGCCTCATGCCGCCATGGTAGCGGGTATGGTGGCGTTTGCAATCTCAGGTAGATTTTTTAAGCGGCGAGGGTTGTTGTGCCACATGCTCCAGCGCCGGGTCTATGCAGGCCCAGCGCGGTGCGCTGCTGGTCCATATGGCGGCGCTGGGCTGGATGATGTTGGGATCGTCGAGCGTGCCCACGCGCACGATGACGAATTCCGGCAGAGCCTCGCCCCGGCTGCAGATATGCGTGCCACAGACAGGGCAGAAGGATCGGTGCATGATGTTGCCGCTATCGGCGGTGCGGATAAATTCGCGCATCTCGCCCATGAATGTAATGGCGGCGCTGGGAAAAACGGCATTCACCGTGGCATTGCCCGCGGCGATGTATTGGCAGGCGCGGCAATAGCACAGGCGCGAGACGAGCGGCGCAACCTGAGCCTGATACCGTACCGCGCCGCATAAGCAGCCGCCTTCAATCATCTCACTCATCCCTCAATGCGCGGCCCATGAGCGAGGCCATGGTTTGCGGGATATTCCTGGCGCCGGAGAGCAATTCCGTCACGGCTTGCGTAATGGGCATGTCCACCCCCGCCGCCGTGGCGCGGGCCAGCAGGGCCGGGGCGGTGGCCACACCTTCCGTCACGCTCTCGCGCGCGGCGAGGATGGCCTCCAGCCGCTCGCCCTGCCCCAGCGCATACCCCAGCGAGAAATTGCGGCTGCTGGGGCCGGTGCAGGTCAGCAGCAAATCGCCCAGGCCCGAGAGGCCGGAAATGGTTTCCGCCCGCCCGCCAATGGCATGGGCCAGCCGGGCGATTTCCGCCAGGCCGCGCGTAATGAGGGCGGCGCGCGCATTCTCGCCCAGCCCGGCGCCAATAACGGCCCCGGCGGCAATGGCGATGACATTTTTGGCCGCCCCGCCCAAGGCCGCGCCCAGGCTGTCGGCGCTGCCGTAAAGCCGCAGCGTGCTGGTGTGCAAGGCGGCAATCAGTTCCGCGCGGGTTGCGGCATCCGGCATGGCCAGCACGGCGGCGGCGGGCAGGCCGGCGGCAATTTCATGCGCGAAATTGGGGCCGGTGAGCATGGCGGCGGGGCGGTTGGCAACAATTTCCGGCGGCAGAAGCAGGGTTTCGCGCTCCAGCCCCTTGCAGCATAGCAGCAAGTGCGGGCCGGGCGGCAAGGCGGGCAGAATGGCGCGCAAATGCTGCATGGGCACGGCCAGCAGCAGAATATCCGCCGCCGGAATCTGGTGCGTGATGGCGAGATTGTCTGGCAGCCTCGCGCCGGGCAGGCGGGGGTTCTCACGCGTGGCCCGCATCTGTGCCGCCTTATCCGGGCTGCGCGCCCAAAGGGTCACGTTCTTGTCCGCCCCGGCGAAGAGCATGGCGAGCGCCGTGCCCCAGGCCCCGGCGCCGATCACGCCTATATGCCTATTCATCAATCAGCCGCTCCACCACGGCGCTGCACCCTGGCTCGCCCAAGGCTGCTTCGCAAGCGGCCAGTATGGGGGCGGCTTCATCCTGCAGCCCGAAAGGCGGGTTGATGACGAGCAGGCCGCAGCCATTCAGCGCGGCGGGGTTCGTGTCTGGGCGGCGTAAAAATTCCAGGGCGATGGCGTCGCGCAGGGGGGTGAGTTTCAGGCTCTCGAAAAACGCGCGCACCGGGGCGCGGTGTTTTATGGGGTACCACACCACGAACGCACCGGAGGGAAATTTGCGCCACGCCGCCGCCAGCGTGGCGGCAAGGGTGGAAAATTCGTCCGGGCGCTCGAAAGGCGGGTCGATCAGCACCAGCGCGCGGCGCTCCGGCGGGGGCAAAAAGGCGTTCAGCGCCTCGTACCCGTCGCGCTCATGCACCGCCACGTTGCTATGGCCGCGCATGGTGCGTTTCAGCGTGGCGGCGTCCTCGGGGTGCAGCTCGCAGGCCACCAGCCGGTCTTGCGGGCGCAGCAGCGCGGCGGCAATGGCGGGGGAGCCGGGGTAGAGGCCCAGTTTGCGCACCAGCGCCACGTAATCCGCCAGGGCCGGGGGCGGGTTATCGAGGATTTTGCCGATGCCCTCGCGCCATTCGCCGGTTTTTTCGGCCTCGCCAGCCTGCAAATTGTAATGGCCGATGCCTGCGTGCGTATCGAGCAGCAGGAAGGGCTTTTCCTTGCGCTGCATGGCGCGGATGAGCGGGATGAGCAAAGCGTGCTTCATCACATCGGCGAAATTGCCGGCGTGGTAGATGTGCCGGTAATTCATGCCAGCGTGTCCAGCGGCCAGCGCGGCTTGCAGGGGGCGGCCAGCGGGCTGGTTATGCCCGCGCGCAGGCGCTCCAGCCCGGCCCAGGCCACCATTACGGCGTTATCGGTACACAGGCGCAGCGGCGGGGCGATGAGCGGCTTGCCCGCCTGCGCCGCCACCCCCGCCAGCCGGGCGCGTATGGCCTTGTTGGCCGCCACCCCGCCCGCCACCACAATGGCGGTGGCGCTGGGGCACATGGCCAGCGCGTGGCTTAGCCGGTCGCCCAGAATATCGGTTACCGCCACCTGAAAGCTCGCGGCAATATCCGCCGCGCGGGCGCGGGCAATGGCGCCGGGCGGCTCCTCGGCCACCAACTGCGCGATGGCGGTTTTAAGGCCGGAGAAAGAGAAATCGCACCCCTCACGCCCCCGTAGCGGGCGGGGCAGCGCAATGCTGGGTGTGCCTTCAAGTGCCAGAGCCTCCAAAGCCGGGCCGCCAGGGTAGGGCAGGCCGAGCAGTTTGGCGGATTTGTCGAAGGCTTCGCCCACCGCATCGTCCAGCGTGGTGCCCAGCAGCCGGTAGCGCCCCAGCCCTTCCACCGCCACGCATTGCGAATGCCCGCCGGAGAGCAGCAGCAGTAGATACGGAAAAGCGGGCTGTTCCGGCGCCAGGCCGGGCAGCCGGGCGGTGAGGGCGTGGGCTTCCAGATGGTTGATGGCGATATAGGGCAGCCCGGCGGCAATGGCGGCGCCCTTGGCATAGGCCGTGCCCACAAGCAGCCCGCCGATAAGCCCCGGCCCGGCGGTGGCGGCAATGGCGGCGAGGTCCGCAAACCCCAGCCCGGCCTCGCGCAGCGCGTCCTTCACCATGGCATCGAGCGCGGCCAGATGGGCGCGGGCGGCAATTTCGGGCACCACCCCGCCAAAAGCGGCATGGTCGGCAATCTGGCTCAGCACGCGCTCGGCCAGAATCGTGCCATCCGGCGCCAGAATCGCGGCGGCGGTTTCGTCGCAGGAGCTTTCTATACCCAGGATGGGCGCGCGCGGGGCTGGTTGGGCGGCCGCGCGCCTTTCAGGGTCTCCGTCTTTTCTTTCCATGCGTCCCGCTCTAGACCAGCTTCGTGAAAACCGTAACTCCCCCGCACGCCCGCGGGCTGCCGCTTAAAGCCGGCACGCGCGGCTCGCCCCTGGCCCGCCAGCAAACTGCCACCTTTCTCTCCCTGTTGCGCCAGGTCTGCCCTGTTCTTGGCCGCTCGGAAGTGTTCGAGGAACATCTCATCACCACCACCGGCGATGCGGTGCAGAACCGGCCCCTGGCCGAGATTGGCGGCAAGGGGCTGTTCGCCAAGGAAATTCACGAGGCGCTGGCGGCAGGGCGGATAGATTTCGCGGTGCACAGCCTGAAGGATCTGGAGACAGTGCTGCCCGAGGGCATCGCTTTGGCCTGCACGCTGAAGCGTGAGGATGCGCGGGATGTGCTGATTCTGCCCCCCGGCGCCAAGGTGGACCCGGCGGACCCGTATGGCGCGCTGGCCAATGGCGCCAATATTGGCTCGGCCAGCGTGCGGCGGCAGGCGCAGCTTAAATATGCGCGGCCGGACCTCAATTTCTCTCTGCTGCGCGGCAATGTGGGCACGCGCCTGGCCAAGGTGGAAAACGGCGAGGTGGATGCCACGCTGCTGGCCTATGCCGGGCTGCGGCGGCTGGGGCTGGCGGATAAGGCCAGCGTGGTGCTCAGCCCGGAGCAGATGGTGCCATCAGCCTGCCAGGGCATTGTGGGCATTACCGTGCGCAAGGCGGATGAGAATTTGTGGGAGCTGCTGGCAGCGATTGAAGACCCCGAGGCCAAGGCGGTTTCCGCCGCCGAGCGCGCGCTGCTGATGGCGCTGGACGGCTCCTGCCGCACGCCCATTGGCGGCTATGCGCGGCTGATGGAGGATGGCACGCTGCACTTAACCGGGCTGGTGGCGCGGGCCGATGGCACGTTTTTACTCCAGCGCAGCATAACCGGCGCGGTGGCCGATGCGGCGGCTTTGGGCAATGAGCTGGGGCGCGAACTGAAGGCTGACAGCCCGGCGGATATTTTCGCGCCGTGAAATTACTGGTGACCAGGCCAGAGCCGGGGGCCAGCGCCACCGCGCGGCGCCTGGAAGCCATGGGGCATGAGCCGGTTTTGCTGCCCTGCCTGAGCGTGAAAACCGTGCCGCCCCGCCTGCCGCCGCACCCCGCCGCGCTGGTGGTAACCAGTGGCCAGGCCGTGCCCGCTTTGCCCGCGCGGCTGCACCATGTGCCGGTATTCTGCGTGGGCGACGCCACGGGCGCCAAGCTGCGCCAGGCCGGGTTTACCCGTGTGGAAAGCGCGCAGGGCGATGCGGAGGATTTATTCCGGCTGATCGCAGCCCGGCGCGTGCCGGGGCTGCATGTGCTGGCAGTGGGCGAGCGCCATGGGCAGGCGCTGCTGGCCAGGCTGCGCGCCGCGGGCATTTCCGCCGTGCGGCGCAAGGTTTATAGCGTGGCCAAGCTGCGGCACATGCCTGAAGACGTGCTGGCGCTGCTGGCGGCGGGCGGGCTGGAAGGCGCCTTGTTCTATTCGGCCGAAACAGCGCGGGCTTTTGCCGCTTTGCACCCGCCCGGCACGGGCGCCATGGAGGCGTTTACGCTGAGCGAAAATGTGGCCCAGGCCGTTAAAGGCTTGCCCTGGCGGAAAATTCATGCCGCATTGGCCCCAACGGAGGCGGATTTGATGGCGTTGCTGGCATGAGCGAAACCGGAAAGACAGAGATGGTGACCCCTGAGCCGCCGATGGCGCCACCCGTTGCGCCACCCGTTGCGGTAAGGCGGCGGCACCCGGTCTGGCCCTACGTGTTCACGCTCGGCTTTGTGGCGCTGGCGGCGGGTGAAGGGTATTTATGGTACCGGGCCCAGGCGCACCGGGCCGATAGCACCGAGCTGGCCGTGCTGCGCGCGCAGGTGGATGATCTGCGCGCGGCCCAGGCCAGCCGCGCCCCGGCGCCAGACAGCGTGACGGTGCAGGCGGATTTGGCCCAGAAATACGCGAATCTGGCGGCGCAGTTGCAGGCGGTGCAGGCGCAATCCGCCGCCAACCATGGCGCGCTTTCCATGCTGCAGGCCAATGCGGTGGATTTGGGCAGGCTCACCCAGCGCATGACGCTGCTTAACGCGCTGGGCACGGCGCGGCTGGCTTTGGATGAAGGGCAGCCTTTGGGGCAAATCCCCAACGCGCCGCCCGCCTTGGCGCAATTTGCCAATACCGCGCCGCCCACGCAGGCGCAGTTGCGCGAGAGTTTTGATGCGGCGGCACGCGCGGCAGAGGCGGCGAGCCTTTCCGGCAACGGGCAGGCCGGGTTCTGGGCGCGGGTGAAATTGCGGCTGGAGGGGCTGATAACCATCAGCAACGGCACGCAGGTTGTTTTCGGCCCGCCAGCGGCGGCGGCGTTGAACATGGCGCGGCTGGCGCTGGAAAATGGCGATCTGGCCGGTGCTGTGGCGGCGCTGCGGGATTTGCCGCCGAGTGCCAAGGCCGCGATGGCGGGCTGGCTGGGCCAGGCCAAGGCGCTGCTGGCCGCACGCGCGGCGCTGCTTAGCATGGCGCAGGGCGCCTGATGCTGACGGCGGCGAAATTTCTGGTTCTGGCCGCGCTGCTGCTGGCGCTGGCCTGGTGGATTGGCGGGCTGCCCGGCGATGTAACGGCGCATGTGGGCGGCTATGCCATTACCACCAACACCCCGGCGGCCTTGCTGCTGCTGTTTCTCATCGCCGTTATTTTTACCGTCATGCTGCGCGTGCTGGGCGGCATAAGCGGCACGCCGGGTAAAATAGCGGCCTGGCGCGCGGCCAAGCGGCAGGCGGCGGGCGAGCGTGCCATGCGGCGCGGGCTGGTGGCGCTGGCCGCGGGCGATGCCGCGGCAGCCACGGCCGAGGCGCGGCAAGTGCACAAGCTGCTGGGCGATACGCCCATGGCGCAGATGCTGCGGGCCGAGGCGGCGCAGCTGGCGGGGGATACGGCAACGGCCAAAAGCGCGTTTACGGCGCTGGCGCAGGATAAGGAGATGCGCTTTCTGGGCCATCGCGGCCTGCTGCGCGCAGCACTGGGCAGAGCCGATTTGGAAACCGCGAAGCGCCACGCCCAGGATGCGGAGGAGGCCTATCCCGGCGGCGCCTGGACGCGCGCGCAGCGCCTGCACCTGGCACTGAAGGCGCAGGATTATGCCGCCGCGCTGGGGCTGACACAGGATAAGAACGAAATTGCGGCCCTGGCCGTGGCGGCGGGGCAGCAGGCCATAGCGCCGCGCGATGCGCTGCGCTACGCGCAGACGGCACTGAAAGCCGTGCCGGAATTTGCCCCGGCCCTGGCGCTGGCGGCAGAGTCGCTGCGGCGGCAGGACAAAACCCGCACCGCCCGCAAAATGCTGCTGAATGGCTGGAAGGAAAAACCGCACCCGCTGATTGCCGCCGCGTGGTTCGCGCCCGATGCCACGCCGATAGAGCGCGCGCAGGATGCCGCCGCCCTGGCCGCCGCCAACCCTGGCCATGCGGAATCAGAACTTGTGCTGGCACAAACGGCGCTTGCCGCCGGGCTGGTGGCCGAGGCCAGGCGCCATGCCGGGCTGGCCTTGCACGCGGGGGTGGATGACGGGCGCGCCCAGGCCGTGCTGGACACGCTGGACAGCAAGCCCCCTGCCCCGCCGCGCAGCGCCTGGGTGTGCGGGGCCTGCCATAACAGCACGCAAAGCTGGGCCGCCTTGTGCCCCGCTTGCGGCAAGCCGGGCGGGCTGCGCTGGCACACGCCCGGCACGGCCCTGGTGTAGGGTTTGCGGTGTAGGGTTTGCGCGCCTGGCGCCGTGCGCCGCGGCCAACCCGCTGCTAACCGGCCCGCTTTACAACCAGGAGGCGGCGGCGCAGATGTTCTGGCCGCCATGGCTGCAATCATAAATTGCAGCGCGGCGCGGCGTGGCGTAAGGCTGGGGCATGGTGCCTTGTCTCTCCCGGTTTTGCGCGCGGGGTTTGCTGGCGGCGGCTTTGGCGGCTGGGGTGGTGCTGTTCGCGCTGGGGGTAAGGGCGCAAATTTTGCGCGCTTGGCTCTATACGCGCCACGGACTGGGTTTTGCCGACCCGTATTGCACCACGGGATATTGCGATTACGGCATGTTCTGGGTGGCCGGCGTGATGGCCCGGCACGGCCAGGCCAATTTGCTGTACGGCCCGCATTACGCGGCGCTGGCGGCGCGTATTTTGCCCTATAAAACCGGGTGGTGGCCGTTTGTGTATCCACCCAGCATTTTGCCCGTGGCCTATGGGGTGGCGCTGCTGCCGCTTGCGGCGGGGTATTATCTCGTTTCGGCGGGGCTGGTTTTGGCCCAGGCATGGCTGTTGCGCGCGGCGCGGCTGCCCTGGCGCTGCGTGGTGGCGGGGCTGGCCTCGTTTCCGGCCATGTGGACGCTGTATTTGGGCCAGCTTGGCATGGTGTGCGGCGCGCTGCTGGTTTACGGGCTGGCGCGGCTGCACGCCCGGCCCGGGCGCGCCGGGGCGGCTTTGGGGCTGTTGGCGGTAAAGCCGCAATACGCGCTGCTGGTGCCGGTGGCGGTACTGGCGGCAAGGCGCTGGCGTGCCTGCGCGGCGGGGGTGGCGGTGCTTGGGTTGTGCCTGCTGCTCTCCTGGGTGGTGGCGGGCAAAGCGGGCTGGCTGGCTTATTTCGGCCCAGGCCGTGCCGCCCTGCGCGCGCTGCTGGAGCGGCCTTTCCCAGGCACGTATGAGATGATGGGCAGCTCCGTGTTTTGGATGCTGCGCAGCCTGGGCTGGGGGGTTGGCGCCGCTTTTGCCGGGCAAGGCGCGGTGAGCCTGGGCTGTGTGGCCTTATGCTGGGTGTTGTGGCGGCGCGGGGCAGAGAACAGGCTGCCCGCCACGCTGGCGCTGACCCTGCTGGCCAGCCCCTATGGCTTCACTGGCGATATGGCAATGCTCTGCGCCGTATTGCCGCTTATGGCCCGGCCCGGCGCGCATTGGCGCAATGCGGCGCTGGGCTGGCTATGGGTGGCCCCGGCCTTTGTGCCGGGGTTTGTGGCGCGGGCCGGGGTTTTGCCCACGCCGCTGCTGGTGCTGGCGGTGCTGGGGCTGAGTGTTGCACCGGTTTTTACCAGGGATGCCGTTGCTTGAGTCTACACATGCTGGAATGGTAGGCTCCCTACATGCAGCGCCAGGGCGCCGCCGCCTTACGATGATTTCTGAGCCTCTTCCGCCAGCAGCTCCTTCTTGGAGAATTTGCCCACCATGGTTTTGGGCAGGCTCTCGCGGATTTCCACCTTTTTCGGCATTTCGATGGGGTTGAGATGCGGCTTGAGGAAGGCGAGCAGCTCGTCTTCCGTTAGCGTCGCGCCGCTGCGCAGCGTGACGTAGAGTTTTGGCGTCTGGCCGCGATACGGGTCGGGCAGGCCGATGGCCACGGCATCCTGCACCGCCGGGTGCTGGTAGGCGGCTTCCTCGATAACGCGCGGATAGACCTTGAACCCGCCGCAGATGATGACATCCTTCAGCCGGTCCACGATGAAGAGGCAGCCATCCGCGTCGAGATACCCGACATCGCCAGTGCGGAACGCGCCTTCGGTGAACACGTAGGCGGTTTCGTTGGGCTGGTTGTAATAGCCCAGCATGATTTGCGGGCCGCGCGCGCAAATCTCGCCGGTTTCGCCTTGCGGCAGCAGAATGGCCGGGTTGGCCGGGTCGCGGATTTCGATGATGGTGCCCGGCACGGCTGGCCCCACGCTGCCAGGTTTTTCCTGCCCCAGCCGGGTGAAGCACAGCACGGGCGAGGTTTCTGAAAGCCCGTAACCTTCCATGATATGGCTGTGGGAAATGCGCTCGAACCGCTCTTTGACCTCTAGCGAAAGCGAGGCGCCGCCGGAGACGCAGAGTTTGATGAAGCTGAGATCGGTTTGCCCGCGCTTTTCGGCCTCGTTGGCGATGGCGGTGAACAAAGTGGGCACGCCAGGCACCACGGTGGGCTTGCGCGCGTAGAGGGTGCGCATGAGCTGCTTAATGTCCAGCCGCGGCAGCAGGATGAGCTCCGCCCCGATGGACAGGCCGAGATTCATTACCGCTGTCATGCTGAACACATGAAAGAAGGGCAGAAGTGCCAGGAAACGCTCCTGGCCCTGCTGCAGGCCGGGCATGACAAGCTGGGATTGCTGCAGATTGACGGTGATGTTGGCGTGGCTGAGTGCCGCCGCCTTGGGCGTGCCGGTGGTGCCGCCCGTAAATTGCAGCACCGCCAGATCTTTCACCGGGTCTACCGCAAAGGGTGCGGGGGCGGTTTGCCCGGCGATGAGGGTTTTGAATGGCAGGTACGGGGCATGCCGGGGCACGTTTGCCAGGCTCTTGCGCGCGAATAGCCGCATGGCCAGGCCTTTGGCCCAGGGCAGCATATCTGCCAGCGGGCAGATGATGACGCGCTTGAACTGGCCCTGTGCTGCCAGCGTGCCGATATTGTTGAACACGGCGGCCACATCCACGGTGACCATCATGGCCACCCCGGCCTCGCCCGCCATCGTCTCGATTTCCTTGAGCGTATAAAGCGGGTTGAAATTAACCACCGTGCCGCCGGCCTTGAGGATGGCGAAATACATGATGATGGAATAGGGGCAGTTGGGCAGGCATAGCCCCACTTTGGTGCCCTTGGTAACGCCCAGCTTCTGCAAACCGGCGGCGGCCGCATTGGCCAGGCGCCCCAGCCCGGCATAGCTCAGGCGCTTGCCCATGAAGTCAAGCGCCATGAGCGGGCCGAATTGGCGCACGGCGCGGTCCAGAATTTCGCCGGCGGCGGTGGGGGCGGGGATGAAGCCAGGCGCGGCGCCTGGCATTATAGGTGCGGTCATCGTTTCTCCCGATTATTCTCAGCCCTTCTGGGCCTTGGATACGGGCATGGTATGGTGCCTGCCCTTTACGTTAGGTTAGCCTGGAAACGTGCCGGTTGCAATAATAAGGGGCGCAACAAAAAGGGTGGGGCTGCGGTAAGCGGCCCCACCCTATAAAGTTGCAGCAAAGCCGCCCGGCACGCGCCCGGGGTGCTAAATGGGCTTGAGATTGATCGCGGCGGCCTTGCCGCGCTCCATTGCCACTTCGTAAGAGATTTTTTGTCCCTCATTCAGGCCGCGCAGGCCCGCCGACTGCACGGCGGTAATGTGGACGAAGACATCCTTGCCGCCATCTTGCGGCACGATGAAGCCATAGCCTTTGGTGGTGTTGAACCATTTGACGGTACCGGTCGCCATATTTTCTTAACTCGCTCCTCAAAAGATTTGGCCCCCATGCGTGTGTGCGCTTTATGGGGGACAACCGCCTTCAGGGTGCCTTGCGCCTCCTAGGAGTGCGAGCCAAGCCATGCCATCACCGATTGCCTTGAAATTTCACGCAGAAAGCTGCGGAATTGTCAACGATTTGGTGAGGGGCACACAAAAATCCACTATATTTGCCGGGTCTCTTCATCGAATCATCACGCCGTACGTTTTTGCAGCAATCTTCATGCCCGCGTCCAGGCATCTATCTGCACCCCTGAAATTGGGGCATAATATGCCCCATATCAGCCAAAACAATGCAGGAGGAATGTCATGTCGGATGCCGAAATCATACCGGTAAAGCCGGAGATTGCCGCGCATGCGCTGATCGATAAAGCCCGGTACGAGGAGATGTACCGGCGCGCCGCAGCCGCGCCCGAGACATTCTGGGCTGAGGAAGCCGGGCGCATCGACTGGATAAAACCGCCCGCCAGGATAAAGAACACGGATTTCCATGGCGATGTCTCGATTAAATGGTTCGAGGATGGGGAGCTGAACGCCGCCGCCAACTGCCTGGACCGGCATCTGGCCGCGCGCGGGGAGCAGGTGGCCATTATCTGGGAGGGTGATGATCCTTCTGTGTCGCGGAAGGTGACGTACCGGGAGCTGCACGAGAAGGTTTGCCGCCTGGCCAATGTGCTGACCGCCCAGGGCATCCGCAAGGGCGATGTTGTTACCATCTATTTGCCCATGGTGGTGGAGGCGGCGGTGGCGCTGCTGGCCTGCGCGCGTATCGGCGCCATTCATTCCGTGGTGTTTGGCGGGTTCTCGCCCGATTCATTGGCCAACCGCATGCAGGATTGCAACTCTGTGGCGCTGATTACGGCCGATGAGGGCCGCCGTGGCGGGCGCCGCGTGGCGCTGAAGGCCAATGCGGATGAGGCGCTGAAGGACTGCCCCTCGGTGAAAACCGTGCTGGTGGTGAAGGTGACGGGCGGCGATGTGGCAATGCAGGCGGGGCGCGATATTTCCTACGACGATGCGTGCGCCGCGGCCTCGCCCAACCATGCTGCCTTGCCGATGAATGCGGAGGATCCGCTGTTCATCCTCTATACATCGGGTTCCACCGGCAAGCCCAAGGGTGTGCTGCATACCACGGGCGGGTACATGGTGTGGGCCAGCTTCACCCACCAATATGTGTTCGACTACCATCCGGGTGAGATTTACTGGTGCACGGCGGATGTGGGCTGGGTGACCGGGCACACCTATATCGTTTATGGGCCGCTGGCCAATGGCGCCACCACGCTGATGTTCGAGGGTGTGCCGAATTATCCCAGCAGCGCGCGCTTCTGGGAGGTGATCGACAAGCATCAGGTGAATATTTTCTACACCGCGCCCACCGCCATACGCGCGCTGATGCGCGACGGCGAGGCGCCGGTGAAGAAGACCTCGCGTAAATCGCTGCGGATTCTTGGCTCGGTGGGCGAGCCGATAAACCCGGAAGCGTGGCTGTGGTATGACCGCGTGGTGGGCGAGCACCGCTGCCCGATTGTGGATACGTGGTGGCAGACGGAGACGGGGGGGATTCTCATCTCGCCCTTGCCTGGCGCCACGGCGCTGAAGCCGGGTTCCGCCACGCTGCCGCTGCCGGGTGTTAAGCCGCTGCTGGTGGATGGCGAGGGCAAGGAGCTGCACGGGGCCACGGAGGGCAATCTGTGCATCGCCGATAGCTGGCCGGGGCAGATGCGCACGGTTTATGGCGACCATGCGCGGTTTGTGCAGACGTATTTCTCCACCTTCAAAGGCCTGTATTTTACCGGCGATGGCGCGCGGCGGGATGAGGATGGGTATTACTGGATTACCGGGCGCGTGGATGATGTGATTAATGTTTCCGGCCACCGCATGGGCACGGCGGAGATTGAATCCGCGCTGGTGGCCCATGAGGCCGTGGCCGAGGCCGCCGTGGTGGGATACCCGCATGATTTGAAAGGCCAGGGCATATACGCCTACGTAACCCTGGTGGCGGATGTGGAGCCGACCGAGGCGTTGCGCAAGGCGCTTGTGGCCTGGGTCCGCCACGAGATCGGCCCGATTGCAGCACCGGATGTGATTCAATGGGCACCGGGCCTGCCCAAAACGCGCTCGGGCAAGATCATGCGCCGGATTTTGCGCAAGATTGCCGCGAATGAGACGGACAGCCTGGGCGATACCTCGACCCTGGCCGACCCCGGCGTGGTGAAGGAGCTGGTGGACAACAGGGCGGCGTAGAGCCTCTTCCCCGGCGCGGCGCGGCCAGTTTAGCTTGTGGCGATGGATGTATTGGCCGCACCGCAGGATTTGTTGCGCAGCGTCTTTGGGCTGCGCGGCTTCAGGGGGCAGCAGGAGGCGGTGATTGCCCACGTTATGGCGGGGGGCGATGCGATTGTGCTGATGCCGACGGGCGGGGGTAAATCGCTCTGCTACCAGCTGCCCGCGCTGAGCCGGCCCGGGCTGGGGGTTGTGGTTTCGCCGTTGATTGCGCTGATGCGCAACCAGGTGGCCAGTTTGCGCCAGCTTGGGGTGAATGCGGCGGCGCTGAATTCCGCGATAAGCCAGGAAGAGCGTGGCCAGATCTGGCAGGATTTGCGCGCGGGCACGCTGGATATTCTGTACGTGGCGCCCGAGCGGCTGATGATGCCGGAATTTCTCGACATGCTGACGCGGCGCGAGATTTCGCTGATTGCGATTGATGAGGCGCATTGCGTGAGCCAATGGGGGCATGATTTCCGTAAGGAATATCTGATGCTTGCCGAGCTGAGGGAGCGCTTCCCCGGCGTGCCGCGCATGGCGCTGACGGCCACGGCGGATGTGCAGACGCGCGAGGAGATACGGTGGCGGCTGGGGCTGGACGGGGCGGAGCTGTTTCTTGCCAGCTTCGACAGGCCGAATATACGCTATAATATTGCGCCCAAGGCCTCGCCCATGCGGCAATTACTGGCGTTTTTGAAGACGCATGAGGGCGAGAGCGGGATTGTGTATTGCCTGAGCCGCAATGCGGTGGAGGAAACGGCGGCGGCGCTGAACAGCCATGGCATACGCGCGCTGCCCTACCATGCGCGGCTGGATGCCGGGACGCGGGCGCGCAACCAGGATGCGTTTTTGGCCGCCGAGGATGGGCTGGTGCTGGTGGCGACCATCGCGTTTGGCATGGGCATAGACAAGCCGGATGTGCGCTTTGTGGTGCATATGGATTTGCCCGGCAGTTTGGAGGCGTTTTACCAGGAGACGGGGCGTGCCGGGCGCGACGGGGCGCCGGCGGAGACGATGCTGCTTTACGGCATGCAGGATTTGATGCTGCGCAAGAAGATGATCCATGACGGTGAGGCGCCGGACGAGGTGAAGCGCGTGGAGCTGGGCAAGATGGAGGCCTTGCTGGGCGTGTGCGAGACGGCGGGGTGCAGGCGCCAGGCCATTTTGGGCTGTTTTGGCGAGACGCTGCCAGCACCTTGCGGAAATTGCGATACCTGCCTGACCCCCGCCGAGACCTGGGATGCCACGGTGCCGGCGCGCAAGGCGCTCTCGGCCATGCTGCGCACGGGGCAGCGTTTTGGCGTGGGGCATTTGGTGGATGTGCTGCTGGGGGTGGAGACGGACAAAATTGCCCGCTTTGGGCACGATAAATTGCCGACCTTCGGGGTGGGCAAGGAGCTGGACCGCAAGGGCTGGCAGTCGCTGTTCCGCCAGCTTGCCGCGCGCGGCGTGGTGGAGACGGACCATGAGAATTACGGCGCGCTGGTGATGACGCAAACCGGGCGGCCGATTTTGCGCGGCGAGGAAGAGGTGCATTTGCGCCGGGATGTGAAGCCGCGCACCGCCAAGCGCGCGGACCGGGCCTTTGCCGCAAGCGGGGATACAGCTTTGTTTGAGGCGCTGCGCCAGGAGCGGGCGCGCATTGCCAAGGAACAGCGCGTGCCGGCTTATGTGATTTTTCATGATACGACCCTCTCGGCCATTGCCGAGGCCAAGCCCGCCAGCCTGACGGCCCTGGCCGAGGTGCCAGGCATGGGGCGAAGCAAGCTGGACCGCTATGGCGAGACGATTTTGGCCGTGCTGGCGCAGAATGCGGCCTGACGGCTGGATTTAGGGTGTGGCCAGGGCGCTGGTCAATCGCCATGCCGATGAGTGCCGGGGGTCATCTTCCACGGTATTGTTGCATTTGCTACTGGCCCGGTTTGCAGAGTGCCCCTACCGGGCGCTGGAGGAGTTAGCAAATGGCGTTGGTGACATACGTGCGGCATGATGGCACGCGGCATGAGGTTGATGTGCCGGTTGGCGACACGATTATGCAAGGCGCGATCAACAACATGGTCGATGGCATTGTGGCGGAATGCGGCGGCGGCCTGGCCTGCGCCACCTGCCATTGCTATGTGGATGAAGCCTGGGCGGACAAGGCGGGCCAGCCTTCCGCGACCGAGAGCGAGATGCTGGAAGCCGCGGCCTCTGAACGCAAGCCAACCAGCCGGCTAAGCTGCCAGATTAATGTGACGGATGAGTTGAACGGCATTGTCGTTTACCTGCCCGAGACCCAGTTCTGAGGACATGCGCCGCCATGCGTGGCGGTTTTAAGGAGAGCGATTATGGCTTCATCCGCGCCGGTGACAGGCGAGATTAAAATTCCGCCGCACGTGCCGCCCGAGCTGGTACGCAAGCTGGGCATTACCGAGAGCGCGGAATTTTTGGCCGCGCCGCATAAGTTTATGGCGGCACTGCACCAGAATTGTCCGCCGATTGTGTATAGCTATGGTGACCACAGCCCGCCGGCGTGGAATTTGCTGAAATATGATGATGCGTATTTTGTGTTGCGTCATCCTGAGATTTTTACCGCCGAGGGCAGTGGCCCGTTCCCGCGTGATCCGGATGATTATTGGAAGATTATTCCGCTTGAAATTGAGCCGCCCGAGCACCGCAAATATCGCGCGCTGGTCGATCCGCTGGTCTCCCCCAAGGCCGTGCTGGCGCTGGAGGGTTCAATCCGCCGGCTGGCCAACGAGCTGATTGATTCATTCATCGGCAAGGGCGGTTGCGATTTTGCCAAGGAATTTGGCCGCCCGCTGCCGGTTGGCGTGTTTCTCGACATTATGGCCCTGCCGCGGGACATGATGGATGAGTTCGTGCGCTGGGCCATGGGGCTGCTGCACGCGCAGGATAAGGTGATTGCGGCCCAGGTGATGGGCGAGGTGACGCAGTACCTTAACAAGGTGATTGCGGAGAAGAAGGCCCAGCCGGATGCCGGGCTGGTAAGCGCCATTGTGAATGGCCGGCCGGGCGGCGAGGAAATGTCCGCCAGGGAAACATTCGGGTTCCTGTTCTTTGTCTGGATTGCCGGGCTGGATACGGTGTTTGCCACGCTGAACCATATTTTCCTGTGGCTGGCGAAGAATCCGGACCGGCGCCAGGAGATTATCGATACACCGGACAACATCAATAATGTTGTCGAGGAATTGTTGCGCGTGTTCACCGTGACCTTCTCGGGCCGGACATTACGGCAAGATTACGAATTGCGCGGCGTAAAGATGAAGAAGGGTGACAAGCTGACTTCCATACTGCCAGCCTGCAATTACGACCCGGAGATTTTCCCCAACCCGGAGGAGGTGAATTTTCACCGTCCGCGCAAGCCGGTGCTGACTTTTGCCGGTGGCGCGCATAGCTGCCTGGGCGCGCATCTGGCGCGCATGGAGACCAAGATCTGCATTCAGGAATTCCTGCGGCGGATTCCTGATTTCCAGGTTAAACCGGGCACGAGGATTGAGTATTGGCCGGGCGGCGTGGTGGGGCCGAAGGAAGTTCCGCTGGTGTGGTAGGCTGATATTTGGCTTGCGAAAACGGCCCGGGATGGCGGCATCCCGGGCCGTTTTGTATGTGCCGGGCTGGGCGGCAAGAGCCGCTTTGGCGCGGGGCGGGCGCATGCTTGCTTTACGCCGCTGGCCTGTGCCATGCTAACATAATAGTCAATATATGCCTGCGCGTATGTACCATGCGGCGGCCAGGAATAATGCAAGCCGCGGGAAAAGCGGCCCTAAGAGTGGGTGGGGAAACAGAATGCTGCAAGCCGAGGATGCGCCGCCGGGCGCGAAGAACCATCCAGCCGCGCCGTGGATGGCCGTGATCGCCTTCATCAACGGGAACATCGTGCTGGCCTGTATCTATGGCACATTCAGCGTGCTGCTGAGTGCGGTGGGGGTACGGCTGCATGTGAGCAGCGCGTTGAGCACGCTGGGGATACCGGCGGTTAATCTGGCCATTGCCATTTGCGCGCCGGTTATTGGCGTATTGGCGGCGCGTGTTTCGTTGCGGCTGCTTATGCTGCTGGGGGCCAGCCTGGGGGTGGCGGGATTTCTGCTGCTGGCCCTTACCCATTCTTATCCGCTTTATCTGGCGGCCTATGGGTTGCTTATTGGCCCGGGCATGGCCGTTGGCGTAATTTTGCCAGGTACGCTGGTGACGCGCTGGTTTGCGGTGAATCGCGGCAAGGCGCTTGGGCTGGTGAATACAACGATTGGCATGGCCCTGATGCCGCTGGCCATAAACTGGATGCTGCATAGGCACGGGCTGACGGAGAGCTATCTGATGCTGGCCGGACTCTCGGCGGTAAGCGTGGTGGTGAATCTGTTCGTCATCGACAAGCCGCCGGGCTACAATCCGGCGGGGGCGGTGGAAAAAGGCGCCGTGGCGGGGATGAGCATGGCGGCGCTCCTGCGTCTGCCGCGTTTCTGGGTGCTGCTGTTCGCCTTTATAGCCTCCTCCACCGGCTCGGTGGTGCTGGGCGCGCATATGGTGCCGATGGCGCGGAGCTGGAACCTGACCGCCACGCAAGGGGCCACCATGCTGGCCGCCATGTCTCTGATGGGGATTGCCGGCACGCTGCTTTATGGCTGGGTGGCAGACAGGCTGGGGGGCATGCTGGCCATTGCCTTCGTGGTGCTGGTGCCTGCGGTGCTCTGGCTGCTGCTGCTGGCGCATCCGCCATTCATCGCGGCGGTGCTGCTGGTGGGGCTGATTGGGCTGAATGCCGCGGGAATATTGCCCGTGTTCAGCTATGCTTTGTCCGAGGCATTCGGGCGGGAGAGTTTCAGCCGCGCCTACGGGGTGGCCAACCTCATCAACCTGCCGTTCTCGGTGCTGTGCGTTCCAGCCGCCGCCATTATTTTTGCGCGCACGGGCTCTTATAACGGTGCCATTATCGCTGTGGCCATTTTTCTGGGCGCTACCGGCCTGGTGGCGTTTACCACCACCCGCCGGCGGCGGCCGGCGGCACCGGTATTGGCGGAGAGTTTGGAATGAATGAAGAAAACCCGCAAAAGCCGCCGCGTTTCGAGATTTTTCGGGCCGCCGGGGCGCGCGATTATAACGCGCATGAGGTGATGCGGCTGGATGACCTGACGCCGGCCATTGCCGAAGGGCTGGCGCATTACATGGCGGGGCCGGATGATGCGCAGGGCCAGGTGGTGGAGCTTGTATATGCGGCACCGGGCTTCAGCCTGAGCAAGGTGTGGTTCAAGAGCGGCTACCCGCTGCCGCTGCATTCGCATACGGCGGATTGCCTGTATTACATAATGGCCGGCAGCCTGAGGATGGGTGACGAGGTGCTGGGGCCGGGCGACGGGTTTTTTGTGGGCAGCGACGTGCCCTATACCTATATGCCCGGGCCGCAAGGGGTGGAGGTGCTGGAGTTCCGCAACACGGATGAGCTGAATATCCGCTTCATGGCCCGTAACAAGGCGTTTTGGGAAAAAGCCGGAGAGAAGATACGTGCGAGCCACGAGGCCTGGAAAAGCGAAAAGCCGCCTTCCAGCCTGCCGCCCCGCGCGGGTTAGCGCGATGGCTTGAGATGCGCTCGCTTTGCGCGCGATCCGGTCTAAGAACCTGACCGAAAAAGATAGTTGAGCGATTTCAGTTAGTTGTGATTCTGTTGGTTTGCGACAACTGACGGAGTCACGATGGCCTGGACTGAAACCGCTCGGCGGCGATACTGCCGGGATGAGCTG
>JAJZFB010000043.1 GCA_021805545.1 Pseudomonadota bacterium
AATGATCGCCTACGCCTTCCTCCAATCCCGCCGACTCAAAGCAGCGGGACGAAAAAAAAAGGATCGAGGGACCACCGCCGCAACCGACCATGCCGGCAATCAGAAACGCGATCCTCAATCTCTTCGCGCGGCCTCCACCTCGAAGATGCCCGCACTGTGACAAGCCCCTGACAAAAACCACCGATAATAATATGCCAAAGTAGTGCTAGACGCTACCCTCAATAAAGTTTAAGCCCCCGTCCGTAAAAACGAGGGCTTTTTTGCTGTTACCCGCCTGGTCTGTGGTCCTGGCCACCGCCGTGGTTTTGCGGGGCTGGCGGGTGCTCCTGCTGTGGCCCGTGCATTTGCGGTTGCGGCGGATGCGCCATTTGCCCCTGTGGCGGGCGGTAGGCGGGCTGTGGTGCCCGCGCCTGTGGCGGGTGGTTCATGGGCTGCGGCGCCCGCATGTCCGGCCCCTGTATCTGCGGTGCGTGATAGGCTTGCGGCGGATGCGGCTTTTGCGCTTGCGGCGTGTACATCTCAGGCCGGTTCATGTTTCCGGGCATCTCATGCTGGGGCATGACCGGGCCATGGCCCGGCGAAATAACTTGCGGCATGGCCTGGTGCTGTGGGGCTGGGCCGTGCGGCGCCATGCCATTGCCCGGCTGGCGCTGTGGCATGGGCATATGTTCTGGCGCATTATGGGCGGGTTCCACCCCGTTGCCGTTAAACACCGCCGGGCGCGGCGTGGCGGCAATGGGCGGGCGGCCATGGTTCTGGCTGGCCCATAAATCGCGGTTATTGGCGGCCATTCGTTCCTGTTGTTGCTGCGGGCCAGTGGCGCCAAAGCGGCGTTGGTTTTCATAACGCAACTCTTGCGGCGTGGGGCGCATGGCAATCCCGCCATGCCCGCCATTATACGAGACCCGGTTGACCGTAATGTTGTTCACCACGGTACGCTGGTACACGTTGGTAATGTGTGTGCCACCAAAGTTATTAACGGCGCGGTTATAGTAAAAATGCTCACCATGCCAGTAACCGCCGTTATACCCATCGCCATCATAACCATAACCGTAATTCACGCCGCCATAAAAGCCCACATGCGCGCCCCAAAACCCAGGGTGCCAGATGAACAGCCCAGCCGCATTGCAGCCCCAGTAACCGGGCGTCCATAAAAGGCCAGTGGCGGGCGGCAGCACCCAGGTGCCTGGCACCCAGTGATACCCCGCATTGGCCCAGGCCCAGTAGCCCGGCACCCAGATATAGCCAGATGCCGGGATGGGCGGCTGCGCGTAAAGCGGCAGAAAAGGCGGGGCAATGTTAATGGAAATACCTATTGCAACCTGAGCATGGGCCTGCATGGGCACAGCCAGCGGCATGGCGGCAGCCGTCAGGCCGAGCAATACGGGGGAAACAAAACGCATCTGGCGCATGGCTCACTCCTTGGCCGGCAGCTCCGGCCTTGTTTTCCGGCGGATGGAATATTCCGCCATGTAGCTTGGCTGAGCACGCGCCTGGCACATGGCGGGGCTATGCCGTAAAACGCACAAATTTGTGGCGGCTTGTAACGCCTGGTAACGCGCACTTGACGCCCCGCGCGCGGCCTGGGCTGATTGAACCATGAACCTATTGATTTTCGGTTTTGGCTATTCTGGCCGCGCCATTGCCCGGGCCGCGCTGGCCGCGGGTTATAGCGTAACCGCCACCACCAGGGGTGCCGCCGCGCCCGAGCCTGGGGTTACGCTCATCCCCTTCAACCACGCCCATACGGCCATAGAGGCTGCCACCCATATCGTGGCCACCGCTGCGCCCGATGAGCATGGCGACCCCGTATTGGCCCGCTACCACGCGGCGCTGGAAACCGCGCCGCATCTGCGCGCGATTGGTTATCTCTCTACCACCGGCGTGTATGGCGATGCAGGCGGTGCCTGGGTGGATGAAACCACCAAGCCCCACCCCGGCGCAGAACGCACACGCCGCCGCGTGGCCGCGGAACAGGCATGGCAGCACCTCACGCGCTCCGATTCCGGCAAGGTGCTGGCGGCGGCGGCGGCGGAGCGGGATTTCGCCATCGCCATTATTCGCCTCGCCGGCATTTACGGCCCGGGGCGTTCTATGTTCGATGATTTGCGCGCGGGGCAGGGGCGGCATGTGGTCAAGCCGGGCCATCTGTTCGGGCGCATCCACCGCGACGACATCGCCCAAGGCGTGCTGGCGGCCATGCGGCTGGAGGGTGACGGCATCTTCAACTTCACAGACGACGAACCCGCCGCCAGCGCCGATGTTGTGTGCGAGGCCGCGCGCTTGCTGGGCGTGGAGCCGCCGCCGCCCGTGCCGTTCGCGGAAGCGGCAAAAACCATGCCGTCCATGGCACTCAGCTTCTGGGCCGATAACCGCAAAGTCTCGGCCGCGCGCACCAAGCGTGTGCTGGGCATAGAATGGCGCTACCCCACCTACCGCGAGGGGCTACGCGCCATTCTGGCCGAGGAGGCTGTTCAGGGCTGAGTCCAGCAAGGCCAAATCCTCAGGCCGCGAGAGCCGGTGGTCGCCATCCTTCACAAAGGTCAGCCGCACGGCATCACTCTCCAGCGCCGCGGCAATGCGGAGTGATAGCTCCCAGGGTACGGAATCATCGCGCATGCCGTGCAGAAAATGCACCGGGCAGGTAAGGGAGATTTTGCCGCCCAGAACCAGATGGTTCGCACCTTCCTGCAAAAATTTCAGAGTCCAGGGCAACGGGCCGCCATATTCGCTGGGCTGGTACAGCACGCCTTTTTCGCGCAGCTCCGCCATTTGTTCAGGTGTGATGCTGTTGCGGAGCAGAGTTTCGGTAAAATCCGCCGCCGGGGCGATGAGGATTATACCTCTAACCGGGTTGGGCAGGCGCAGGGCGAGCAATAGCGCAATCCATCCACCCATCGAGGAACCCGCGATGATAAGCGGCTGGCCCGGCACAATTTCCCGCACGATATGCGCCGCATCCGCCGCCCAGGCCCCCAGCGTGCCTTCCAGGAAGTCGCCGCCGGACTGGCCATGGCCCGAATAATCGAAGCGCAGCATGGCCTGGCCGCGTGCCCGGCAGTTTTCCGCCAGCGTCAGCGCCTTGGTGCCCGCCATATCGGACGCATAGCCGGGGCAGAACACCACCACCGGCCCGGCGCCGGGCAGGAACTCATAAGCCAGCTCTACCCCCGGCTCCCTAAAAATGCTTGGCATGGCAATCTCCCCTTTAACACAGAACCATGTTACCGCCCGGCGCCATGATCGACCGCCGCCACACGATTCTCCAACTCCTGCCGCGCCTGGACCAAGGCGGGGCCGAGCGTGTGGTGGTGGAAATCGCCGAGGCGCTGAACCAGGCCGGGCACCGCGCCCTTATCGCCGCTGAGCCGGGGCACCTCAATGGCGCGGCGGCGCGGGCCGGGGCGGAGTGTTTTGTCCTGCCGCTGGCCACCAAAAGCCCGTTCCGCATCTGGCGTAACATCAACCGTATTCTCGACCTGGCCCTGGACGAGCATGTGGAGCTGATCCACGCCCATTCCCGCGCCCCGGCCTGGAGCGGCTACAAGGCCGCGCGCAAGCTGCGCGTGCCCTTTGTTACCACCTACCACGGCAGCTACAGTGAAAACTCCCCCCCCAAGCGGCGCTATAACCAGGTGATGGTAGAAGGCGACCGCGTGGTGGCGGTGAGCCATTACATCGCGGCGCTCATCCATAGCCGCTACGGCACACGGGCCGAGAAAATCCGTGTGGTGCATGGCGGGGTGGATACGCGGATTTTCGACCCCGACATGGTGCGCGGCGACCGCTCCGTGCGCCTGGCCCGCGCCTGGCGGGCCGATGCCGGACAACCCGCCATCATGCTCCCCGGCAGGCTCACGGGCTGGAAGGGGCAAAAACTCTTCATCCAGGCCCTGGCCAAAATGCGCCATAAGGACGCGCTGGGCATTCTCGTCGGCTCCGACCAGGGGCGCACGGCCTACACACAAAGCCTTATCACCCTGGCGGAGCAGCTTGGCGTGGCGGACCGGTTACGCATTGCTGGCCCCACGGACGACATGCCGGCGGCCTTCATGCTGGCCGATGTGGTGGTGAACTGCTCCACCAACCCGGAGGCCTTCGGGCGCACGATCATCGAGGCGCAATCCATGGGCCGCGTGGTGGTGGCGGCGGACCATGGCGGCGCGCGCGAGACGATTATAGACGGCACAACCGGCCTGCTGGTGCCGCCCGGCAATGCCGCCGCATTGGCCGATATGCTGGATGGCGTGCTGGACCAGGACGTAACCTCGCGCATTGCCTTCGGTGCGCGGGCCCGGGCGCATATCCAGCAAAATTTCTCACTGCGGGTGATGCAGGACAAAATGCTGGAGATTTACGCGGAGCTGCTGGGGTGAGCCGGGTGCTCGTCATCCGCCACGGCGCATTTGGCGATATTGTTCTGTCCTTCCCCGCCATGGCGGCCATACGCGCGCACCATGCGGCGGACGAGATCACGCTGCTGACCACCAAGCTCTACGCCCCGCTTCTAGGCGCTTCACCCTGGTTCGACCGTGTGGAAGTGGATGCAAAGCCCGAATGGTGGAACATTCCCGGCCTTATGCGCCTGCGCGGCCAGTTGCGCGGGTTCGATATGGTCTATGATCTGCAAACCTCAGGCCGCTCCACCCGTTATTTCACCCTGGCTGGGCGCCCGCCCTGGTCCGGCATCGCCAAGGGCTGCGCCTTCCCCGATGCCCCCAGCCGTACAACCCTGCACACGCGCGAGCGGCTGGAGCAGCAGCTCCGCCTGGCGGGCGTAAAGGCGCTGCCCGTGCCAAATCTCTCCTGGCTGGCTGGCGATGTGCCGCCCTTGCCCGCGCGCTACGCCGTGCTGGTGCCCGGCGCCGCGCCACACCGGCCAGAAAAGCGCTTTCCGGCGGAAAAATTCCGCGAAGTGGCGGCGGGGCTGGGCCTGCCCGTAATTGTGGCGGGCACGGCAGGCGAGCGCCCGCTGGCGCAGGTGATCGGCGGCACGGATTTGACGGGTAAGACCAATTTCCTCCAGCTCGCCAGCGTGTTCCGGGGCGCAGCCCTGGCCATCGGCAACGATACCGGGCCAATGCACCTGGCCGCCGCCCTTGGCGTGCCCTGTATTTCGCTGTTTTCCGCGGCCTCGGACCCCGCCCTTACCGCCCCGCGCACCCCGGATGGCGCTTGGCCCATAATTTTACGCGCGCCAAACCTGCGGGACCTGCCGGTTGCACAAGTGCTGGCCAGCCTGCCATAACGCCGCATCTTATTTTCAGCCAGAGAGAGACCTATGCCCGCCATTACACTGCCCGATGGTTCCGTTCGCTCCTTCGATGGGGCGGTGACGGGCACCACCATCGCGCAATCCATCGGCCCGGGGCTGGCACGCGCCGCCCTGGTGATGGTGGTTAACGGCGTGGAGATGGACCTCGCGCGCGAGATCACGGAAGATTGCTCCGTGCGCTTCATCACCCGCAAGGATGACGAGGCGCTGGAACTCATCCGCCACGATGCCGCGCATGTAATGGCCGAGGCCGTGCAGGTGCTGTACCCCGGCACGCAGGTCACAATCGGCCCGGCCATCGAAAACGGGTTCTATTACGATTTCTACCGCAACGAGCCCTTTACCCCCGATGACCTTCCGGCCATCGAGGCGAAGATGCGCGAGATCATCGCCGCCAATGCGCCGTTTAAGCGCGAGGTGTGGGACCGTGAAAAGGCCATTGCGTATTTCGAGAATCTGGGCGAGCGCTTCAAGGCCGAGCTGATCCGCGATTTACCCGTGGATGCGCCTATTTCCGTATACCGCCAGGGCGAATGGCTGGATTTGTGCCGTGGCCCGCATCTGCCCGGCACGGGCGCCGTCGGTACCGCCTTTAAGCTGCAAAAAACCGCAGGCGCCTATTGGCGCGGCAATGCCAAAAACCCGATGCTGAGCCGCATCTACGGCACCGCCTGGCGCGACCAGAAGGAGCTGGATGCGTATTTGCACCAGTTGGAAGAGGCCGAGCGCCGCGACCACCGCAAAATCGGCCGCGAGATGGATCTGTTCCACATCCAGGAAGAAGCGGTGGGCAGCATTTTCTGGCACCCGCAAGGCTGGAGGCTGTATCGCACGGTGGAAAGCTACATCCGCCGCAAGCAGGAAGCCAACGGCTACGAGGAAGTGCGGACCCCGCAACTGGTGGACCGCAAGCTGTGGGAAAATTCCGGCCACTGGGACAAATACCGCAAAAACATGTTCATTGCGGAAGTGGTGGAGGAGGAATCCACCCTGGCGCTGAAGCCGATGAACTGCCCCTGCCATGTGCAAATTTTCAAGCAGGGCCTGCGCTCTTATCGCCAGCTCCCCATCCGCATGGCGGAATTCGGCGCCTGCCACCGCTACGAGCCTTCCGGCGCGCTGCACGGCATCATGCGCGTGCGCGCCTTCACGCAGGATGACGCGCATATTTTCTGCACCGAGGACCAGATCGTCCCCGAAGTGGTGAAATTCGTCGCGCTGCTCGACGAGGTTTACAAGGATTTCGGCTTCGAGAGCTTCGCCATCAAATTCTCGGACCGCCCGGACGTGCGCGCCGGGTCGGATGAGGATTGGGACCGCGCCGAAACCGCGCTGAAAGGCGCGTGCGAGGCCGCTGGCCTGCCCTACGATCTCAACCCCGGCGAGGGCGCGTTTTACGGGCCGAAGCTGGAATTCGTGCTGCGCGATGCCATCGGCCGCGACTGGCAATGCGGCACGATCCAGGTGGATTACGTGCTGCCGGAACGGCTGGATGCCGAATACGTCACCTCCGATTCCAGCCGCGCCCGCCCGGTCATGCTGCACCGTGCCATCATCGGCAGCTTCGAGCGGTTCCTCGGCATCCTCATCGAGCAATATGCCGGCCGCTTCCCGCTCTGGCTGGCGCCCACGCAGGTTGTGGTGGCCACCATTGTCTCGGATGCCGATGACTATGCCGAAGAGGTGACGGCGGCCTTGCAGGCGGCTGGCCTGGTGGTGGAATTGGATGTGAGCAACCAGAAAATCCAGGCGAAAATCCGCGACCACTCGCTGCATCACGTACCGAATATTTTGGTCGTTGGCCGTAAGGAGGCGGAAGAACGCAAGGTGGCGCTGCGCCGCCTGGGCGGTGCCGCGCAGGAAATTCTCTCGCTTGAAGAGGCGGTGGCCTTGCTAAAGGCCGAGGCCACACCGCCAGATTTGAGGAGCGCCTGATGGCTCTGCAAATCGGCATCATCCCCGTTACCGGCCTGCAGCAGAATTGCACGCTGGTATGGGACGATGAGACGCTGGAAGCGGCCTTCGTGGACCCGGGCGGCAACGTTCCACGCCTTACCGCCGCGCTGGAAAAAACCGGCGCGAAGCTCACCGCCATCTACCTCACCCACGGCCATGCGGACCATGCCGGCGGCGCCACAGAGCTTGCCGAGCTGACCGGCGCGCCGATTATAGGCCCGCATAAGGGCGATGAATTCCTGCTGCACACAATGGAAGAAAGCGCTGCCCTGTACCGTATGAAGGCGCGCAACTGCACCCCCTCGCGCTACCTGACTGACGGTGAAACCGTGCAGATGGGCAGTGCCAGTTTCACCGTGCGCCATTGCCCCGGCCACACGCCCGGCCATGTAGTGTATCTCGCCATGGAACACGGCTTCGGCATCATGGGCGATGTGCTGTTCCAAGGCTCCATCGGCCGGACAGATTTGGGCAGTTACGGCAATTACGCCCAGCTCATGCAGGCCATCCGCGGCAAATTGCTGGTGCTGCCCGATGATTTCGCTTTCACCTGCGGCCATGGGCCAGGCTCTACAATAGGCCAGGAGCGCCGCCACAACCCGTTTCTGGCTGAGCTGGCCACTTAGCGCGATGACTTGAGATGCGCTCGTTTTACGCGCGATCCGAAAGTCTCAGCTGTATCGTGCCGGTTAGCGCGCACCATCGGCGGGCGGGAGCCCCTTGGCGCCCAAACATAGGCGTGGCCGCCTTTCTGTCCGGCCCTGGCTTCGTCCTTATACTTCGAAGCTAGCCCACGCAGCTCTGACGCGCCGTACTCAGACCAACGGCTATAAAGGATGACTCGTCCTTTATAGCCGTTGGTCTCGCGCGTGGGGCTGGCGGGGCGGCCACGCGCCAGGCATAAGCCTGATACCAACGGTCATGCTCAATGACCGTTGGTATCAGACCGCGTAACCAATACCGCCCGACCCATGATAAACCCCCGCGAATCGACAATTCACAGAGCGAATCACCATTCCATCAACAAGGGAACCCCGTAGAGTCAGCGACCATGCGTGTTGGTATTGGATCGGATCACAACGTGATCCGATCCAACATCATCCGGCCCTTGTGTGATGGTTTTGAAATTCGTGATGTGAAATACCGCGAATTTCAGAAGCTGAATCACACTAGCTTATTGATTTTTCGAGTGTCCACCATGGTTCTGAAATCCAACGGATTTCAGAACCGGGACTCTAGGCCGTTGCGGCTTGTTCCTGCTCATCCAGCGGCATGGGCAGATAGTTGATGAAGTCCTTTGGCACCACCTGCCAGAAATGCGGAAATTCACGGTCCCAGTCATTCAGCAGCGTGGCGGCATAACGGCTTTCCGTTTCCGCCGCGTGGCGCTCCACAAGGTTCTTCAGTACCCCGCCCCAATAGGCTGAAGAAACACGCTGCCAATGCAGTGTCTCGGCATTCACCCGCAGCTCGAACTTTTTCTCGCGATCGTAGATGAAGGCCAGCCCGCCCGTGAAGCCGGCGCCGAAATTATCGCCCACCTCGCCAAGGCTTACCACTGTGCCGCCGGTCATATACTCGCAGCCATTGCAGCCCATGCCTTCCACCACGGCCGTGGCACCCGAATTACGCACGGCAAAACGCTCGCCCGCCATGCCCGCCGCGAACAAGGCGCCGGAAGTGGCGCCATACAGGACCGTGTTACCGATGATGGTGTTGAAGTTTGTTTTGAGCCTGGATGACGCCCCAGGACGCACCACGATTATGCCGCCGGAGAGACCCTTGCCCACATAGTCATTGGCATCGCCCAGCACTTCCAGCTTCAGCCCGCCCACGGCAAACGCGCCGAGAGACTGCCCCGCCGAACCGCGCAGCCGTACCGTTACATGGTCGGGTTGCAGCTTCACCTTGCGGTATTTGGCCACGATCTGGCTGCTGAACTTGGTGCCAATGGCCCGATGCGTGTTGCGGATATTATATTGCAACTGCATTTTCTCGCCATTCATGAAAAATGGCGCCGCATCCTCGATCATCTGCGCATCCAGCGTCTCCGGCACCTCGTTGCGCCCTTCGCGCGTGCAATGGCGCGCATAGGGGCCTGGGTCGGCCTGGGCCAGCAGGGGGTTGAGGTCCAGATCGTCCAGATATTCCGCGCCGCGAGAAATCTGGTGCAGTAAGTCTGTCCGGCCCACAATCTCCCGCAGGTTGCGGAAGCCAAGCTGCGCCAGAATCTCGCGAACCTCCTCGGCGATGAAGGAGAAGAGGTTGATGACCTTCTCCGGCGTACCTTCGAATTTTTGGCGCAGAGCTTCATCCTGCGTGCACACGCCTACCGGGCAGGTATTGCTGTGGCATTGGCGCACCATGATGCACCCCATGGCCACAAGGCTGGCTGTGCCGATGCCAAACTCCTCCGCGCCCAGCATGGCGGCAATCACCACATCGCGCCCGGTTTTTATGCCGCCATCGGTACGCAGCACCACCTGGTGGCGCAGCCGGTTGAGCATGAGCACCTGGTGCGCTTCGGAAAGCCCCATTTCCCACGGCATGCCCGCGTATTTAATGCTGGATTGCGGAGATGCGCCCGTACCGCCCACATGGCCGGAGACGAGAATCGCATCCGCCTTGGCCTTGGCCACGCCAGCCGCGATGGTGCCGATGCCTGAACGCGACACCAGCTTGACGCATACCGTGGCACGCGGGTTGATCTGCTTCAGATCGTAGATGAGCTGCGCCAGATCCTCGATGGAGTAGATATCGTGATGCGGCGGCGGGGAGATGAGCATCACCCCTGGCGTGGAGTGGCGCAGCCTGGCGATCAGCCCGGTTACCTTGAAGCCAGGCAACTGCCCGCCCTCGCCCGGCTTGGCGCCCTGCGCCACCTTGATCTCGATTTCCTTGCAATCGTTGAGATACTCGGCCGTAACGCCGAACCGCCCGGAAGCGATCTGCTTGATGGCGGAGGATGCATTATCGCCATTCGGGCGCGGCTCGGCGCGGGCGGGGTCTTCGCCACCCTCGCCAGAATCAGACCGCGCGCCGATGCGGTTCATGGCAATCGAGAGGGTCTCATGCGCTTCCGGCGAGAGCGCGCCCAGCGAAATACCAGGGGCCAGCAGCCGTTTGCGGATTTCCGTGATGCTCTCAACCTCATCCACCAGAATGGGCGCCAACCCTTCTGTACGGAAATCGAGCAGGTCGCGCAAAGCCACCGGCTTTTGCTTGCGTACCATCTCGGAATATTTTTTGTACGCCTTGTAGCTGTTCATCCCCACCGCTGTTTGCAGCAGGTGGATGGCGTTATTGTCGAACGCATGGGCCTCGCCATTGCGGCGCAACCGGTACTGGCCGCCCACTTCAAGCGGTACAACATTACCACTCCAGGCGGATTTATGCAGCTCCAGCACCTCATGCGCGATGCCGGGCAAGCCAATGCCGGAAATGCGCGAGGGCATGCCGGGGAAGAACTCGCCCACCAGCGCGCGCGAAAGCCCGATGGCCTCGAAATTATAGCCGCCGCGATAAGAGGAAATGACCGAGATGCCGAGTTTCGACATGACCTTCAACAACCCCTTATCCACCGCCTTTTTGTAGCGGCCGACGGCTTCCTTCAGCGAGATTTTACCAAACAGGCCGCGCGCATGGCGGTCGGCGATGCATTCCTGCGCGAGATAGGCATTCACCGTTGTGGCCCCCGCGCCAACCAGCACGGCGAAGTAATGCACATCAAGGCATTCAGCAGACCGTACATTCAGCGAAGTGAAGGTCCGCAGGCTCTGCCGCACCAGATGCGTATGCACCGCACCGGTGGCAAGGATCATCGGAATAGGCGCGCGTTCGGCGCCCATGGCCTCGTCGGTAAGGATAACATGCGTGCAGCCGGCCCGCACACCTTCCTCCGCCTCGCGGCGGATACGCTCGATGGCACGGCGCAAACCGCCCTCGCCATTCGCCACCTTGAAGGTGCAATCCACCACGCAGGCGGCAGCCCCCATGGTGTTGCGCATGGCCTCAAATTCCACCGTGGAAAGCACCGGTGAGTCGAGCTGGAGCAGGTTGCACTGCTCCTCGTTTTCATCGAGAACATTGCCCAGATTTCCCAGCCGCGTCTTCAGGCTCATCACCCTCGTCTCGCGCAGGCTGTCGATGGCCGGGTTGGTCACCTGCGAGAAACTTTGACGGAAATAATGATGCAGACCGCGATATTTGCCGGAAAGCACGGCCAGCGGCGCGTCATCGCCCATGGAGCCTGTGGCTTCCTGCGCGGTTTCCACCATTGGGTGCAGGATCAGCTCCATATCCTCCAGCGTGAAGCCCACGGCGAGCTGGCGGCGGCGCAGCGCTTCGGCATCCAGCCGCACCGGCTCCGGCGCATCAGTTTTCACGATATGGTCGATGACCGTGATGCGCTTGACCCAGGCGGAATAATCCTGGCGCGCGGCCAGCATGTCTTTCAGTTCGAGGTCGTGATAGAATTTTACCTCGTCGAGATCGACCGCGATGGTCTGGCCGGGACCGACCGCGCCCTTTTCGAGGAAATCCTCCTCGTCATGCTTCACCATGCCCGCCTCGGAACCGACGATAAGCGTCTTGTTCTTCATGATGGCGTAGCGCAGCGGGCGCAGGCCGTTACGGTCCAGGCCCGCGATGACGAAACGGCCATCGGTGGCGGCAACAGCCGCGGGGCCGTCCCACGGCTCCATCACGGCGTTGCAGTAATGAAACAGGTCCCGATGCGCCTTCGGCATTGTCGCGTCGTTGCCAATGGAGGGTGGAATCATCAGCGCCTTCGCCATGGGCGCATCGCGCCCGGCACGCACCAGAAGCTCAAATACATTATCCAGCGCGGCGGTATCAGACCCGCCAGACTGCACAACGGGCTTCACGTAATTGAGGAACTCATCCAGCCCCTCGGCGCCCAGCCGCGTTTCGTGGCTCTGCATCCAGTTGATGTTGCCCGCCACGGTATTTATTTCGCCATTATGCGCCAGCATGCGGAAGGGTTGCGCCAGCTTCCAGGTGGGGAAGGTGTTGGTGGAATAACGCTGGTGGTAGATGGCAAAACGCGAAACGAAACGGTCATCCAGCAAATCGGGGTAAAAATCCGTCAGGCTCTCGGCCAGGAACATGCCCTTGTAGATGATGGAGCGGCAGGACAGCGAGCAGATATATAAATCTTGAATCTGCGCCTCGATCGCCGCCTTCTCGATCTTGCGGCGGATGATGTAGAGTTCCCGCTCGAAATCCTCGCCGGAGATTCCGCGCGCATTCCAAAGCATGATCTGCTCGATCTCGGGCCGCGTTGCATTCGCCTTCTCGCCGATGCAGTCAACATTGATGGGCACCTGGCGCCAGCCATAGATACGGTAGCCAAAATTCAGGATTTCGGTCTCCACGATCTGACGGCAACGCTCCTGGGCGGCAAGATCGGTTTTGGGCAGGAACACCATGCCCACGGCAATGGGGCCCTCGCGCAGCCGGTCGCCGCCGCGCTTCACTTCCGCCGCGAAGAAATCCTGGGGAATTTCGATATGAATACCCGCGCCATCACCGGTCTTGCCATCCGCATCCACCGCGCCGCGGTGCCACAGCGCTCTCAGCGCCTCGATGCCGGCCTGCACAATGTCACGGCGCTTTTTGCCGTCCAGCGCCGCCACCAGGCCCACGCCGCACGCATCATGCTCCATGGCCGGGTTGTAGGTTTCGCGCAGAATCGTGCTGTTCTGCTGCCAGGATTCAAGGAATTGGGTTGCTGTTTCCTGAGTCATATTGGTTACTCCGCGGCAGCCGCCTGGGCGGCATGGCTTAGCTGATGATGAATGGCGGCGGCGGCATCGCGCCCGTCGCGAATGGCCCACACGACGAGCGAGGCGCCGCGCACAATGTCGCCCGCGGCAAACACGCCGGGCAGAGCGGTTTCAAACGTGCGCGGATGGGTTTTCAGCGTACCCCAATGGGTCAGCTTCAGTTCCGGCTCGTTGAAGGCCGCGGGCAAATCCTCGGGGTCGAAACCGAGCGCCTTGATGACGAGATCGGCCTGCACGGTGAAAGACGAACCTTCGATCTGTTCCACCGATTGGCGGCCTGAAGCATCTGGCAGGCCGAGATGCATCTTAATGGCACGCACGCCCGTCACCTTGTCATCGCCCAGGAAGGCTTCCGGCGCGGACAGCCAGGTGAAGGTCACGCCTTCATCCTCGGCATTGCTTACCTCGCGCAAGCTGCCCGGCATGTTCTGGCGGTCGCGGCGGTACAGGCAGGTTACGGATTTAGCCCCCTGGCGCACGGCGGTGCGCACGCAATCCATGGCGGTGTCGCCGCCGCCAATCACCACCACATTCTTGCCAGCGGCGTCATACAAGCCGGAATCGTAATCCGGCACCGCATCGCCCAGCCCCTTGCGGTTGGAGGTGATGAGGTAATCCAGCGCCCGCACAATGCCCGGCAATCCGGCACCCGGCCCGCCCAGCTCGCGCGATTTATATACGCCGGTGGCCACCAGCACGGCATCATGCGCGTTGCGCAGGTCGGCAAAGGGAATCTTGCCGCCAATATCCGCGTTAAGCACAAATTTAACGCCGCCATCCTCCAGCCATTTCCAGCGGCGCAGCACAATCTCTTTCTCCAGCTTAAAACCGGGAATACCGTAGATCAGCAGCCCGCCCACGCGGTCGTGCCGGTCGTACACGGTAACCTGGTAGCCTTGCGAACGCAGCCACTCAGCCGCCGCCAGGCCGGCCGGGCCAGCGCCGATGATGCCGATGCTCTGATGCCGCTCCCGCACCGGGTGGATGGGCTTCACCCAGCCTTCCTCGAAAGCCGTGTCGGTAATATAGCGCTCCACCGCGCCGATGGTGACAGATTCAAAGCCCTTCTCGATGACACAATTGCCTTCACACAGCCGGTCCTGCGGGCAAATGCGGCCGCAAATCTCGGGGAAGGTGTTGGTGGCGGCGGAAAGCTCATACGCTTCCTCCAGCCGCCCCTCGGCGGTTAATTTCAGCCAATCCGGGATGTTATTGCCCAGCGGGCAGTTGACCGAACAGAAAGGAATACCACATTGGCTGCAACGGCTGGCCTGTTCCTCCGCCGCCTTGGGTTCAAAATCATCGTAAATCTCGGCAAAATCGGCGCGGCGCTCGGTAGCCGCGCGCTTCTTTGGCGTCTGCTGGGGCAGCGTGATGAATTTCAGCATATGCTCGGCCATGTGGGTCGCCTTAAAGAAAAATGCCTCGACAACAGAGCGGGCGGCGCAATTTTGTTGCGCCGCCCACTCTGGATGGTTCAGACTGAATATCGGGTTTTTTGGCGGAATACCAGGGTTTTTTTACAAAACGGTCAGTTTAACTGACCTTATTTTTCGTTTTGCGGCGCAAAACAAGCCATTTTTGACGCGGCTTGGACGAAAAATAGGTCCGTTTTTATACTATTCCTGAAATACCGCATTGGCGCCCTTGCCCCCCGCACGGTAACGGGCAAGGTATTGCGGCAACACCATCTCCATTAGCGTGGGCACAATACCTAGCGCGGCCAGCCCATGCACACCCGGCGCCACCACATTGTCACGCGCCAGCATGTTTATTTGGCTGTTTGTCAGCGGCACACCTGGCAAGCAGGCCAGCAGCCGCGCCACCCCCACGGGCAGGCCGAGAATCGCGCGATGGCGCCCGGTATAGGCAAGGGTTAATGCCACCAGCTCCCGGAAGGTTTTTTGCTCGGCTCCACCCAGCTCATAAATTTTGCCGGCTGCCTCTGGCGCGCGGGCAGCCAGCACGGCGGCGGCCACGTCGTCCACATAAACGGGTTGGAGTTTGGTTGCGGCATGCACGATGGGGATGATGGGCAGCGTAACGGCCATGGCGGCAAAGCGATTGAAAAAATCATCCTCGGCGCCGAACAGAATGGAGGGGCGAAGGATCGCGGCGCTGGGGAAGGCCGCGCGCACGGCTTGTTCGCCAGCCGCCTTGCTGCGCCCATAGGCCGACGGGCTGGCGGCATCGGCACCGATGGCCGACACATGAATGAACTGCGCCACGCCGGCTGCGGCGGCAAGCCTCGCCACGCGCCCGGCCCCTTGCGCATGGATGCGGTTGAAATCCCCCTTGCGTGATTCGCTGAGGATTCCCACGAGATTGACAACCAGCTCGGCCCCGGCCACGGCGCGGGCCGCGTCCGCCTCCAGCTCTACTGGCGCGTAGAGTGGCACAATCTGCCCCACCGCGCCCATGGGACGAAGAAATTTAGCCCCCTCCGTATCGCGCACCGCGATTCGGACAATATAACCTTCCGCCGCCAGACGCCGTACCACATGCCGCCCCAAAAACCCCGAACCGCCAAAAACCGTGGCAATTTTATGCGCTGACAGCATGCAAGCCTCCTTACTGTTCCGCCCCGCTTGTAGGCCGTGCGCGTTTCTCCCTCAAGCATGGTTGACGGCACGGGCGGAGCGCATTAAACGCCGCTCCCACGAGTGCTCTGGCACTTAGCCGCTTGGCTCGCCAGGCGGAAAATGGTGATTGCCCAGGTGGCGGAATTGGTAGACGCACTAGCTTCAGGTGCTAGCGCTCGCAAGGGCGTGGAGGTTCGAGTCCTCTCCTGGGCACCATTTTTTGAAACTTCCCCGATCCTGAAAAATCGTAAAGGTGCCCGATGAGCGCGATCCAGCTTCACAAGCACGACTTACCGGCTGGACTCGATCTTGGCCCCATTGTGGCCGTGGATACCGAAACCATGGGGCTGAACCCGCACCGCGACCGGCTATGCCTGGTGCAGCTCTCGGCGGGCGATGGTACAGCGCATCTGGTGCAGATCATCCCGCCATCGCTGGGCGGTAAGGGCGCTGATTGCCCCAACCTCAAGACCCTGCTCACGAATCCACTTGTCACTAAGCTGTTCCATTTCGCGCGGTTCGATATTGCCGCGATTGAAAATGGCCTCGGCGTGGTGACCGCACCCGTGATTTGCACCAAAATCGCCTCCAGGCTGGTACGCACCTATACGGACCGGCATGGGCTGAAGGAATTATGCCGGGACCTCGCCGGTGTTGAGATTTCCAAACAGCAGCAAACAAGCGACTGGGGCGCCCCGGAGCTGACGCAGGAGCAACTGGCCTATGCCGCCTCCGATGTGCTGTATCTGCATGCCATCTGGGAAAAATTGCAGGCATTGCTCGTGCGCGAGGGGCGGCTGGAAATTGCGCGGCGCGCTTATGAATTCCTGCCCACGCGCGCCAAGCTCGACCTGCTGGGGTATGAAGTGCCTGATCTCTTCTCGCACTAAAACCCGCCCGGCCCAAGGGGTTACATGGCGTTGCCAATCTTTGATTGACCCGGCGCGCAACGCCGCTCATAGCTTATTCTTATGATTAGCCCTAACCGGCATTTCGGCTTTGGCAGCCATTCGGGGGTCCGCCCTTTTACCGCCGCATTTGCGGGCCATTTTAGCGCGATGACCACGCCGCGCCAGCCCCTGCCCTGTTTGGCCGTACCATGAACCATTCGCCACGCCATAGTGTGCTCCAGGATTTGCGCCGCCAAAGCCGCGAAAACGCAGCCGATTTCGTGCGCCGCAGCCAGAAGGTGGGCTGGGCCAAGCGCCTGCTGCCCGCCGCTGGGCTGCTGCTGCTGGCGGCCCTGGCCGTGGCGCCAGAAATTGGCGCCGGGCCAGCTTCCAACCGCATCGCTTACCATCTGGACCCAGGCGCCGCCGCGATACCAGCCTCGCGGCTGCTTGGCGCCAAATACCATGGCACGGACGCACAAGGGCAGCCCTACACCATAACCGCCAACACCGCCGTGGAGCTGGGGCCAGACGATGTGACCCTGACGGCGCCCATGGGAGACATTACGCTTAAATCTGGCGCGTGGCTGATGCTGAGATCCGCCAACGGCGTTTACCGCCCGCACAGCGGCCATCTGGAGCTTACGGGCGGCGTGACCTTGTACCGGAATGACGGGCTTATTCTCAACACCCCAACCATGGCGGTGAACATGCATGACGGCTCGGCGGAAAGCGATGATCCGACCCAGGTGCAAGGCTCGTTCGGCACGCTTAATGCCCAGCACGGTTTCATCCTCACCGGCCGTGGCGCGCATGTCACTTTCAAAGGACCCGCGACCCTGATACTTACCCAGGGCCAATGACACGCCTCCTTCTTCTGGCGCCGCTGCTCGCGGCTGCCGCCCTAGATCGGACTTACGGGCAGAATCTCAACCTAGGCAGCCAGCCCGGCGCAGCACCGCAACCCGTGGATATAACCGCCGATGGCGGAATAACCTGGTCGCAGGACGACCAAACCGTAACCGCCACTGGCAATGCCAAGGCAATACGGGGTAGTGTTACGGTAACGGCGGATGAACTGGTGGCGCATTACAAAAAAGCATCCACCATCAAAAACGCCCAAAGCGCCAACGCCGCCAGCAACAGCGCAATTCCGGCCGAAAGCCTGGAACAAGGCGGCGGGCAACTGACCGAGCTGGATGCGATTGGGAATGTGCATATTTACACCGCCACGCAAAACGCCTGGGGCGACAAGGCCGTTTACAGCATGGGCCAGAAAGTGCTGGTGCTGACAGGCCAGCATTTGAAGCTGACCACACCGCAGGACACGGTAACAGCGCGCGATTCGATTGAGTATTACACGCTCGACCGCAAGGCGATTGCGCGCGGCGATGCGCTGATTGTTTCCAATGATGGGCGCTCCATCGCCGCTGATGTTATTACCGGTTATTTCAGCAACACACCCGCCAAGCCCGGCACGGGCGATTCCGGCATGGACCAAACCGGCAGCCTGGCGAAGGTGGATGCGGTGGGGCATGTGGTCATCCGCACCCCCACGGATACCGCAACCGGCGATTCCGGCGTATACCTGCCGCCCACCGGCATGGCGCGGCTGGGGGGTAATGTGCACATCATCCACGGCCCCAACGAGCTGGCGGGCTCCGACGCGCTGGTGAATATGAAAACCGGCGTGGCCACGCTGCTGGCCGCGCCTGGCCAGCGTGTGTCTGGTGTTATCCTGCCTGGTTCCAGTAGCGGTAATAGCTCTGCTGGCGGCGGCAATGGTGGAACCCCCAAGTGACCGTGCTGGGCGGCGGCCTGATCGCACAGGGGCTGGGTAAGCGCTTCAAGAAGCGGCCCGTGGTGCGCAATGTTTCGCTCTCTGTGCGCCGGGGCGAGGCCGTGGGGCTGCTCGGCCCCAATGGGGCAGGCAAGACCACCACTTTTTACATGATCGTCGGGTTGATTGCCCCTGATAGCGGCACCATCACGCTGGATGGCGCTGAGATTTCGAGCCTGCCCATGTACCGCCGGGCGCGGCTTGGAATCGGCTACCTGCCGCAGGAAGCCTCGGTGTTCCGGGGGTTGAATGTGGAGCAGAACATCATGGCCGCGCTGGACATGGTGGAGCCGGACCGCGACAAGCGCGAGGATATTCTCTCTGGCCTGCTGGTGGAGTTCGGCATTTCGCACCTGCGCCGCACCCCTGCCCTCGCGCTTTCAGGCGGCGAGCGCCGGCGTGTGGAAATTGCCCGCGCCCTGGCCACGGGGCCTAACTACATCCTGCTGGATGAGCCGCTGGCGGGTATCGACCCGATTGCCGTGGGCGAAATCCGCGATCTGGTCTCGCATTTGAAGGATCGCGGCCTGGGCGTGCTGATTACCGACCATAATGTACGCGAGACGCTGGAGATTATCGACCGCGCCTATATTTTGTACGATGGCCAGGTACTGATGGAAGGCAACCCCGAGCAGGTTGTGGCGCATGAGGATGTGCGGCGCGTGTATCTGGGCGAGAAATTCAGCCTGTAGGTACGTCTATGCCCCGCCTTGACCAGACCGGGCGGCCCCACCACATCATGAATAATCGCAATATGCATACACATAATGCGTATTCATGCATATTCCGGGCCAATTTTATTTGACGCAGCCTGGAGACGCATTAAGGTTCTGGCATGGCTTTTGCTCCGTCATTTGCTCCGTCATTTGCTCCGCGCCTCGACTTACGGCAGTCGCAATCTCTGGTGATGACACCGCAATTGCGGCAGGCCATTCAGCTTCTGCAATACTCCAACCTGGAAGCCAGCGCGTTTATTGAGGAAGAATTACTTAAAAATCCGCTCCTTGAACGCGATGACGGCGGTGAGACTGTAAGCGCGCTGGAGCCGGAGGCGCCCGCCGCTGCGGCCGATGCGGGGGCCGATGCGGGGGCCGACAGCGCCACGCTGGCCGAAAGCGGCATGCTGCCGGAGGCGGATAAGGCGCCACTGGATATCGATTTTTCCAATATGTATGATTCAGGGCCCGGCGCCGAAATTTACGGCAATGGCGGCGTGGGCGACGAGGATTGGAACCCGCTGGACGCCATAGGCGCCGAAAAACCAAATCTGCGCGAGCATCTGGAGCAGCAGGCGCGGCTGGCTTTTGGCACGCAGGGGGAGCTGCTGATTGCCGCGGCGCTGATTGCCGCGCTGGACCCGGCGGGCCGGCTGGGCGAGACGCCAGAAGCCGTGGCAGCGGCGCTGGGGCTGGCGCTGGCGCCGCTGGAGGCGGTGCGGGCAAAAATGCTGCGTTTCGATCCGGTGGGGCTGTTTGCCACCAGCCTGGCCGAATGCCTGGGCGCGCAATTGGCCGAGCTGAACCGGTGCGACCCGGCGATGCAGGCGCTGCTGGATCACCTGGAGCTTCTGGCACGGCGCGAGTTTAAGCGGCTGCAGGAAATTTGCGGGGTGGATGCCGCCGACATGGCTGACATGGTGGCGGAAATCCGGCGGCTCGACCCCAAGCCCGGGCTGCGCTTCGACGCCGAGCCGCTGCGCCCGCTGATCCCCGACGTGTTGATGCGCCCCGCCCCGGTAACGGCGGAAGGCGGCAGCGATTGGCTTTTGGAAATTAACCCCGAGACCATGCCCAGGCTGTTGATCCGGCGCGGCTTTCACGGCAAAATTCTGGCTTCGGCCTCGCGCGAGACCAAAAGTTTTCTCTCCGAGCAGATGCAAAGCGCGGCATGGCTGGTGAAAGCGCTGGAGTCGCGCGCGCAGACCATTTTGCGTGTTTCAGCCGAGATTGTGCGGCGCCAGGACGGGTTTTTCCGGCACGGCATTTCGCATCTGCGCCCCCTTACCCTGCGCGATGTGGCCCAGGAGGTGGAGTTGCATGAAAGCACCATCAGCCGTGTGACATCGAACAAATCCATTGCGACGCCACGCGGAATTTTCGAGCTGAAATTCTTTTTCACCACCGCGCTGGCCGGCGCCAACGGAGAGATGCATTCCGCCGAAACCGTGCGCCACCGCGTAGGGCAAATTATTGCGGCGGAGAGTCCAGAGACTATATTGTCAGATGATGCCGTCGCATCTCTATTGCAAAAAGAAGGCATAGACATCGCACGTAGAACCGTGGCCAAATACAGGGAAGCGCTGCGTATTCCAGGCTCGGCGCAGCGTAAGCGGGAAAAATTTCCCGCATAAAGGCGGATTTAGGAGTTTGAGTTTAAGTCCGTCACAAAATCGAGCCTTATTAGTCGGGAGAAGACCATGCAACTAACGGTCTCTGGCAAACAAGTGGAACTGTCCGACGCCCTGCGCGTACATGTCGGCAAACATCTGGACACCATTACCCATAAATATTTCGACCAGGCGCTGGAAGCGCAAGTGACCTTCAGTAAGGCGCGCAGTTTTTTTACCTGCGATATAAACCTGCATGCCGGGCGCGGCATTACCGTGCGTGGCGAGGGCGAGGCCGCCGATGCGCATGCCGCCTTCGACGATGCGGCTGAGCATATTGCCACCCGCCTGCGGCGTTACCGCCGCCGTGTGTCCGCCCACCAGCGCGATGCCGCCAACCGCGCCAAACCGGAAAACGGGCGCCAATACATATTGCGCCCGGATACCGAGGCCGAGCATGAAACGGAAGCCGCTCAGGCGATGAATGGCGAGGCGCTGCACGGCACCGTGGTGGCTGAATCCGCCACAAGCATTGAAACCCTGAGCGTGCGCGACGCGGTAATGCGCATGGACCTCGCCTTCCAGCCCGTGCTGATGTTCCGCAATGCCAAGACCAGCCAGCTTAACGTAGTATACCGCCGCGCCGATGGTAATGTGGGATGGATTGATCCGGGCGCTTAACCAAGCGGGGGTTACCCCCGTAATCCATGACCTGAAACCTGGGCGGAAACGGCAATATGCCAGTTCCGCCCTTTTCGTTGCACATTTTTATTATGCGTAAGGCGGCTGGGTGAAGCCTTTTGGCGAGAGGGTGAAAATTTCCACGCCGGTTTCAGTCACGCCGAGCATATGTTCAAACTGTGCGGAGAGGGAGCGATCGCGCGTTACCGCCGTCCAGCCATCATCGAGAATTTTCACCTCCGGGCGGCCCGCATTCACCATGGGTTCGATGGTGAAGAACATGCCCGGCTTGATTACCGCCCCCTCGCCCCGGCGGCCAAAATGCAGCACGTTGGGGGGCTCGTGGAATTTGCGGCCAATGCCATGGCCGCAGAAATCGCGCACCACTGAGAGGCGCTGCGATTCCACGTAAGACTGGATCGCATAACCAATATCGCCAAACGTGCTGCCCGGCTTCACCTGCGCGATGCCGCGCATCAAGGCTTCGTATGTTACCTCGATGAGCCGCTTGGCCTTGGTGCTGGGTTCTCCCGCTACGTACATGCGGCTGGAATCGCCAAACCAGCCATCCAGCGTGACGGTGACATCGATATTGATGATGTCGCCCTCACCCAAAGTCTTGTCGCCCGGTATGCCGTGGCACACCACATGATTGATGGAGGTGCAAATGGATTTGGGAAAACCCCGGTAGTTAAGCGGCGAAGGGGTAGCGCCATGAGCAAGGATGAAATCGTGGCAAATCTGGTCGAGTTTGCCGGTGGACACGCCGGGCACAACATGCGCGCCGATCATATCCAGCGTTTCTGCGGCCAGGCGGCCAGCCGCACGCATGGGCGCGAAATCCTCCGGCCTGTGAATCGAAATCCGCCGTGCCTCGGCGCCGCCATCCATCATCGTCGTCGTCCATGCTTAAAACTGGTTGCCTTCCCTAGCACAGGCGCATGGCACGGGGCAAAACAAGCTTTGCCGGGCAACGCTCAGCGCTTCATGGCCAAGGGCCTGGTCATGGACTCTGGCTGTACCCAGGCATCGAAATCCTGCGGCGTCAGCCCGTGTGCCAGGGCCGCCGCGCGCAGTGTCACCCCCTCGTGATGCGCCTTCAGGGCAATCTGGGCGGCACGCTCATAGCCAATATGCGGATTAAGCGCGGTAACGAGCATGAGGTTTTTGGCAAGATTCTCGGCGATTTTTTCCCGTGCCGGTTCTATACCCCCGGCGCAATGTGTGGAAAAACTCTCTAATCCCTCGGCCAGCAGGCTGGTGGCATCGAGAAAATCGTGCAGCATGACCGGCTTGAACACATTAAGCTGGAAATTGCCCTGGCTGCCGGCAAAGGCGACGGCGTGATCCAGCCCGAAAACCTGGACGGCAACCATGGTCAGCGCCTCGCACTGGGTGGGGTTTATTTTGCCGGGCATGATGGAAGACCCTGGCTCGTTCTCGGGTATGAGCAGCTCGCCAATGCCGGTGCGCGGGCCAGAGGCATACCAGCGAACATCATTGGCGATTTTCATGGCGGCACCTGCCAGAACACGTACGGCACCCGAGGCGGCAACAATGGCATCATGCGCCGAAAGCGCCGCGAATTTATTCTCCGCCGTGCGAAAGGGCAGCCCGGTTTCACGCGCGATATGGGCAGCGGCGCGGGTGCCGAATTCCGGGTGGGCGTTAAGGCCCGTACCCACGGCGGTGCCGCCAATGGCAAGCAGATACAGGCCGGGCATTGTGGCGAGGATGCCCGCGCGCGCCGCCTCTAGCTGCGCCAGCCAGCCGGATATGACCTGGCCAAGCGTGACCGGGGTTGCATCCTGCAAATGGGTGCGGCCGGTCATCACCACATCGTCATAGGCCTTGGCTTTAATGCGGAAAATGCCCGCCAGGCGCTCCACCGCGGGCAGAAGCTGGTGCTGCACCGCCTCGGCCGCGGCAATATGCATGGCCGTGGGAAAGGTATCGTTGGAGGATTGGCCGTGGTTAACATCATCATTCGGGTTGATGGGCGTTTTGCTGCCCAGCACTCCGCCCGCGAGCTGAATGGCGCGGTTGGCGATAACCTCGTTGGCATTCATGTTGCTCTGCGTGCCGGAGCCGGTTTGGAACACCACGAGGGGAAATTCATGGTCCCATTTACCGTCGATAACCTCCTGCGCCGCGCACTCGATCAGCCGGGCTTTGTCCATGGCAAGCTGGCCGAGTCCGGCATTGGCCAGGGCGGCGGATTTTTTGAGGATGCCGAAGGCACGGATAACCCCCCTGCCCCAGACATAATTGCGCCTGCCGATAACAAAATTCGCGAGGCTGCGCTGGGTTTGCGCACCCCAAAGCCGCCCGGATGGGACTTCAACATCGCCAAGGGCATCGTGTTCGGTACGGGTGCTCATGGTTGCATAGATGGGACCGCTTTCGCGAAATAAAGTGGCGGAGAAAATTTTTCCGGCTTGGGTGGTGGCCTTTGCCTCATAGATTCCCGTTCAAAAACCCCAAGGCGGGCAGCGGCTTCCAGCGGCGGGGCAAATCTGTCCGCCGTATGGGGCGGATAATGTAGCGTGGCGAAGCCTGCCCGGCGCGTTCCAGGAAGGAAGCATAGGCCCTGACCTGCGCCTCGCGCCACGCCTGGTCGCGCAGCGCGGCTGAGCGGTTGGGAAAAATTTCAGCAATACGAATGACACGGCCAATGACGGCGACCACGGCCCAAAGCGAATCTTCCGAGGAATGCCTGCGCTTATCCGGCGTAAACTCCACCGCCTGCCCTCCGTTGCCCCAGTATAGGACAGATGGAGGAAATGTCAGTGAAAATTTTCCCGAAGCGCGGTCCAGGCCAGGACAAGTAACACCAGCGGATCGGAAATGAGGTAGCGCCCCGCCAGGCGGCGCGGGTTACGGGCCAGGCGCTGCATCCATTCCAGCCCGGCGCGGCGCATCCAGGGCGGGGCGCGTTTTACCGTGCCCGAGGCAAAATTCAGGGCTGAGCCTATGCACAGCCCCACCCCCATGGCTTTTGGCTCGTTGCTGGCGGCGTAGGCCAGAAGCTCTTGCACGGGCGAACCGACGGCGAAAAACGTGAAGGGGGCCTGGGTGCGGACAATAAAATCCAGCGTGCGGGTAAAAGCCGCGCCGCGGTGCAGCAGTTCCATGGGCGGGTTGTAGTGAATAAACGAAATATCGGGAAACCGCTCCACCAGCAGGGTAAAACCCGGCTCATCCATGCCGATAATGGCGGCACGCTTGCCAGCCAGATGCGGCAGCAATGCCTCGGTGAGGTCGGCGCCGGGAACAACCTGCGGCGTGGCCAGCCCCAGCCAGCGCGCGCAATGGGCGATGAGCCGCGAATCCAGGACGCATAGCATGGCGCTTTGGTAAATGGGGCGCAGGCCGGGTAAGCGCAGCAGCCGCTCCAGGTGGTCGGCATTGGGTGTGACAATATAGGTAAAACGTGCTCCTTGCGGCCTGGCCAGCAGGCGTTTAACCACCGCCTCGCGGCTGATGTCGCAAAAATCGACGCCTAAAAGCTGGATAACGGGCTGCTTCACGGCTTCCATGTCAGGCCAAGCGTCACGGCATGCTCATTAGCGGCGCTCAGCATATTGGCCTGACGGGTATTGTACCAATAAGCCGCCTCCACACTTAACCCCGGAGACAGCGCCCATTGCGCGCTGACCTCGCCGGTTGCCAAAAACTCGTGCAAATCGGTGTAAATATACTGCGCGTTTGCCAGGCCGGCCAATATTGTAACAGTAAAATTCTCAGAGAGTTCATGATGCAATATTAAATTTACCGAAGTTTTTGTGTACGGCGCCGCCGATATGGCGTCGGGGTCATCAATTTCCCGGCTGGCGGTGAGGGAAATTTTATCGAGCATCGTTGGCATCCAATCGGCACGCGCTTCCAGAATGGGGGTGGTGAGGCTGGGGCCTGTGCGCGGCTGGCGGCTGGCCGCGCCAGCCAGCAAGGCTATGGTCCATAACCCGTCCTGCTGTTTTCGCAGCCCGCCGAGAATTTGGTAGATGTCCGCATCCTGGGTGGGAATATCATAATCAAGCTGGGTGGCGGCGGCACGCAGCAAAGCGGTAAGCGGCCCGCCCGGCACATAAGCCAGGGTGAGCATGGCTTGCGGCTGGGTGCGGTTGGCCAAGGCCTGGGCGCCCGGAAAAACATAATGGCTGAAGCTGAATTCTGGCGTGAGCGTGAAGAGACCCGAGGCAATTTTATCCGAGGCCCGCACATTCTGCACGCCGTACGGAATGGGCGTGGTGATCTCTGCTGTATCAAACGCGAAACCTGTGGCGGCGCCGCGCAGATAAGCCGCCGAGAGGGTAATGGTTTCGCGCGGCAGCCTGATACGCTCGCCAGCACCCAGCAGAACGGTTTTCGTGTCTTGCGCATGGTTGGCGGGGTAGTTGGAGACCGAAGCCTGACCATACAGACCAAACCCGGCTGTTGGGTCGGTAAGCAGCAGGCTTGGGCTGGCCTGCAATACAGGTGAACCCGCGCCGCCACCTGGCGCGGAATCGTACCCCCCGGCAATGGCAAGCCGCGGCGCCACAGCGAGCGTGCCAAAATTCAAGCCCGTGGCGCCGGGGGCAAATTGCCGGCGCTGGGCAACGACACTGAATTTCTGGCCATAGCCGGGAATGGCAGAGGGCAGCAGCGTATCGAGCAACTGAGCATGGCTTGGCCCGCCATGCAGCAGCGCCACCAGCAGAACCGGGAAGAAGACGATTTTACGGCGTGCATTGCAGTAGGACATTTACCCTGGGTTATACATATATTAAAAACACACGTAGAGGTTACAAATTTGCGTGAGTGGCGGCCAGATATCGAGCAGGCGAAGGGGCTGGCAATTACGCTGGTTGTGTTCGGGCACTTGGTCGCGCGGCAAGACCCCGCCGGGGTGCATTGGTATGAGCCTTTGCGCCGCGCCATCTACGCATTCCATATGCCATTTTTTATGTACCTGAGCGGGCTTATGGCGGTTTACTCTGGGTTTTTGCAGCGCCGGAGAGCAGATTTCACGGCCATGGCGGCGGCGCGGGCACGGCGGCTGCTGGTGCCTTTTCTGGCCATGGGCATATTGGTGGTGCTGGGCAAATGCGCGGCGGCTGGGGTGCTTTATGTGGATAATGCGCCCGCCAGCCTGGGCGCGGGGCTGCTGGCTCTGGTGTGGAACACGGGCCATTCCCCTGCCCTGTCCATCTGGTATCTTTTTGTGTTGTTCGTGGTGAGCCTGGGCACGCTCTGGCTGCTGGATGGACGCCCGGCGCGGCTGCCCTGGCTGCTGGGCGCGGCGCTGGGTTTGTTCTGGGTAAGGCTGCCCGCTTATATTTACGCCGATCGCGTGGCGCTTTTCGCTCCTTTCTTTCTGCTGGGTGCCATAGCGGGTTTTGCCGGGGCGCGGTGGGAGGCCTGGATGCAACGCCATTGGCGCCAAACAATGCTGTTGTTTGGCGCGGCGCTGGTGGTTGCGGCGCTGGTGCCCACCCATAAAGAGTGGGAGCAGAGACTAATTTTACTAATGGCCGGCAGTCTTTCCTTCCCTGCCATTCACGGGTTTTTAAGAGATTCGCGATTACCATCCCTGCAATCGGCACTTTCGCTACTGGGGCGGTACAGTTTCATGATCTATCTCTTCAACACGCTGTTCATTGGGCTGGCAAAAGGGGTTCTGTTCCTGCGCTGGAGCTGGGATGGGGCGCATTTTCTGCCCTTTGCCGCCATGCTGATGAGCGCCGGGCTCATTGGGCCGGTGCTGCTCAAATATTTCGGCTTCAGGCACGTAAAGCGGCTGGACAGGCTGACGAATTAAGGGCCTCAGCGTGCCCCGTAATGCGGATATGACTCGGTTTTTGGCACGTTTGCGGCCCGATCTGGCTGCAAGTTTTTCAACGGAGCAGCTTGCCGCCATCGAACTGCATTTTGCCATGCGCAACCGCGCAAACCATGTTCTGGACTGGCGCCGCCGCTTCAGGCTGGGGCAGCGGCGTGGCTATATGGTGATACTGGCGGGTTGGGGTGATAGCGATTAGCACTACTTTGGCATATTATTATCGGTGGTTTTTGTCAGGGGCTTGTCACAGTGCGGGCATCTTCGAGGTGGAGGCCGCGCGAAGAGATTGAGGATCGCGTTTCTGATTGCCGGCATGGTCGGTTGCGGCGGTGGTCCCTCGATCCTTTTTTTTTCGTCCCGCTGCTTTGAGTCGGCGGGATTGGAGGAAGGCGTAGGCGATCATT
>JAJZFB010000059.1 GCA_021805545.1 Pseudomonadota bacterium
AAACTTCTTCGCCAAAATCAAGCAATTCCGCGCCATCGCAACGCGCTATGACAAAACCGCCAGAAACTTCCTGGCCGGTGTACACCTCGCAGCCGTCGTAATCTGTCTCAAATGACCACAGGCCCTAGTGTGATGGTCCTGAAATCCAACGGATTTCAGGACCGGGACACTAGAACATTTTCCGATCAATCGGAAACGCTCTAGCCGACAGCCAACAGCCTTAGCCAAAATTGGCCTGGGAGGCCGTACAGCATGGTCTACCGATGCCCCCGCAAGGCCCACCCCCTCCCAGGGCGCCCCACGCCTGACGGAATCCGGGGATTTTTTGGCTTTTTCACCATGGCCGGCATTTGTCCACATTTGTCCACGAAAATCAAAGAAATTGCTGTTTTGCCGCTATCGCAGCGACGCGCGAGCAAAAATTCTATACATTTTCAACGGTTTGCTGGCGGAGAGGGTGGGATTCGAACCCACGGTACGCTTGCACGCACAACAGTTTTCGAGACTGCCCCGATCGGCCACTCTGGCACCTCTCCATGGGCGCTGGGGCGGGCTTATAAGCGGCGCAACCGCCCGCCGCAATGGGCGCTGCGAAAATCGCGGCCCGTGCGGGGGCGAATCAGCATTGACACAACCCCCTGCCCGGCTATAACGCGCCACTCTCGTGGCAGGGCTCGGTCCAGCCGCGCCATTTATTTTGTCGAGACCAGGATTTTTAACATGTTCGCAGTCATCCGCACCGGCGGCAAGCAATACCGCGTCACACCAGACGCGGTGCTGAAGGTTGAGAAGCTGGAGGCGGAAGCCGGCAGCACGGTTACCTTTACCGATGTTCTGGCCGTTGGCGGCGAGGGCAGCCTGAAGCTCGGCGCCCCGGTGGTTGCCGGTGCCTCTGTCACCGCCACCGTTATTGCCCAGGACCGCCTGGACAAGGTTATCATCTTCAAGAAGCGCCGCCGTCAGAACAGCCGCCGCAAGAACGGCCACCGCCAGCATGTCACCGTGCTGCGCATCTCCGGCATCAACGCGGCGTAAGGAGCAAGTCATATGGCACATAAAAAAGCAGGCGGCTCGTCCCGCAACGGCCGCGATACCGCGGGCAGGCGCCTTGGCGTGAAGAAGGCTGGCGGCCAGGCCGTCATCGCCGGCAACATCATCATCCGCCAGCGCGGCACCAAGGTTAAGCCGGGCCTCAATGTCGGCGTCGGCCGCGACCATACGCTGTTCGCCCTGGTGGACGGCAAGGTGGTCTTCCAGCGCAAGGCCGATGACCGGGTGCATGTATCCGTGGCGCCGGTTGCCGGGGCCGCCGAATAACACCACGCATGGGGCTGGTGCGCCACAAAGCTCAGCGCCCCACCCATAGAAGCCGGCGCAAGCCGGCTTTTTTATTTTGAGTACCCCGCCATGAAATTTCTCGACCAGGCCAAAATCTATGTCCGCTCCGGCGATGGCGGCGACGGCGTGACCGCGTTCCGGCGCGAAAAATACGTGGAATTTGGTGGCCCCGATGGGGGCGATGGCGGGCGCGGCGGCGACATCGTGTTCGAGGCCGTGCAGAACCTCAACACGCTTATCGATTTCCGCTACACCCAGCATTTCCGCGCCAAAAAAGGCGGCAATGGCGCGGGGTCTGACCGCACGGGCGCCGCCGCCCCCACGCTTCTCATCAAAGTCCCCGTTGGCACGCAAATCTTCGACGATGAGCGCGAAACCATGCTGGCGGACCTGGACAAGCCCGGCATGAAAATCGTGCTGTGCAAGGGCGGCGATGGCGGTTTCGGCAATGCCCGCTACAAAACCTCCACCAACCGCGCCCCCCGCCGGGCCGATCAAGGCTCGCCCGGCGAGGAGCGCTGGATCTGGCTGCGCCTCAAACTCATCGCCGATGCCGGGCTGGTCGGCCTGCCCAATGCCGGCAAATCCACCTTCCTCAAGGCCGTTTCTGGCGCCAACCCTAAAATCGCCGACTACCCCTTCACCACGCTGCACCCGCAGCTCGGCGTGGTCCGGCTCTCAATGTCCGAGGAATTCGTCCTCGCCGACATTCCCGGCCTCATCGAAGGCGCGCATGAAGGCACCGGCCTGGGCGACCGCTTCCTCGGCCATGTGGAACGCTGCGCCGTGCTGCTGCACCTTATAGACGGCGCCGCGGGCGGTGTGGTGGATGCCTGGCGCACGATCCGGCACGAGCTGGAAGCCTATGGCGGCGGCCTGACGGAAAAGCCGGAAATCATCGTACTCAACAAAACCGATGCCATGACCCCGCGCGAATTTTCCGCCCGCCGCGCCGCGCTGGAAAAAGCCTCTGGCGCCAAGGTCATGGCCATTTGCGCCGTTACGGGCGAGGGCGTGAAAGACGTGCTGCGCACCTTGCAGAACGTGATTACCGCGGCCCGCACGGCATGATCCCCTCCCTGTCCGCTGCCCGGCGCATCGTCATTAAAATCGGCTCCGCCCTCATCGTGGACCCCGCCACCGCGGCGCCGCGCATGGAGTGGCTGCGCGGCGTGGTGGATGATATTGCCGCCCTCGCCGGGCGCGGTGCAGAGATCATCGTTGTTTCCTCCGGCGCCATCGCGCTCGCCCGCCGCCAGCTTGGCCTGGGCGGCGCAAAACTGCGGCTGGACGAAAAACAGGCCGCCGCCGCGGTCGGCCAAATCCGCCTGGCCCAAGCCTGGGCGGAAACACTGGCCGAAAAAACCCTCACCGCCGCCCAGCTTCTCATTACGCTGGACGATACCGAGGACCGCCGCCGCTACCTCAACGCCCGCGCCACACTTTCCACCCTGCTTTCGCTGGGCTGCGTTCCCATCATCAACGAGAACGATTCCGTCGCAACGGCGGAAATCCGCTATGGCGACAATGACCGCCTGGCCGCGCGCGTGGCCGAGATGATGCAGGCCGACATGTTACTCCTGCTCTCGGATATTGACGGGCTTTACACCGCCGACCCGCGCAAAAATCCAGAAGCCACGCATATCGCCTTGGTGCCAGTCATCACGCCGGAAATCGATGCCATGGGCGGCGACCCGCCGCCGGGCTATTCCTCCGGCGGCATGCGTACCAAGCTCATGGCCGCGCGCATCGCCACGCAGGCGGGCTGCGCCATGGCCATCGCCTTGGGCGGGCGCGAGAATCCCGTGGCCGCCATCGCCAAAGGCGGCAAATGCACCTGGTTCCTGGCAGCGCCCGAGGGCCGCTCGGCCCGCAAAAACTGGATCGCCGGGCATCTCGCCCCCGCTGGCAGCCTCATCATCGATGATGGTGCCGTGCTCGCCCTGTCCAAAGGTTCCTCACTCCTCCCCGCCGGCATAAAATCCGTCACCGGCATGTTCGAGCGCGGCGACCCGGTGGATGTCGTCACCCTCGCCGGCCAGCGCATCGCCCGTGGCCTTGCCGCTTATTCCAGCGCTGAAGCCGCCATCCTCGCTGGCCACCGCTCGGAAGATTTCGAAGCCCTCCTTGGCTTCCGTGGCCGCGACGAGGTGATCCACCGGGATGATCTGGTGATTTTTCAAGACCAGGGGCGCTAGGTTGCGTCTGCATTTACGGATTCCCTTTGTTGATGAGTTCTGATTCATGGCTTGAGGAGGATTTGAGCCTTGAGCAGACGAACACTGACGGACGCACAATGGGAGCGTATTGAGGACCACTTACCTGGGCGTGTTGGGACGCCTGGGCGGAGCGGGGTGGACAACCGGCATGGGGTTCGTGCACCTCGCCCGCGCCATGATCTGGCTACAATGAATGCAGACACAACCTAGTGCATTTTCCGATCAATCGGAAACGCTAAACGGAATGGCCATATTCAGTAAGTGCCAGCGCATGGGGCAAAGGCCGCCTTGCCTGGGCCAGCCAGGGCAGAATTTCCGCCTCTGGCATGGGGCGGGCAAGGTAGTAGCCCTGCACCTCATCGCACAGCATGGCGCGTACCAGGCGCAATTCGCTCTCGGTCTCCACACCTTCGGCCAGCACCTGCATGTTCAGCGCGTGGCCCAGCCCGGCGATGGCGCGAATGATGCTGGCGGCGCCGGAATCGCCGCGCAGGCCAGAGATGAAGGAGCGGTCGATCTTCAGCCGGCCGGCGCGAAAATCGCGCAGATGGCTGAGGTTGGAGTACCCCGTGCCAAAATCGTCAATGGCCAGTTGCAGCCCATAATCGTGCATGTCCCGCAGCAGCTTGCTCACCCGCCCCGCGTCTTCGATGAGCGTGCTTTCGGTAATTTCAAGCTCCAAACGGTTTGGCGGCAGGCCGGTGCGGCTGAGAATCTCCTTTATGGTATCAAACAGCCCCTCGCCGCCAAGCTGTACGGCAGAGATGTTGACGGCCACGCGCAAATCGTCCGGCCAGGCGGTGGCGGCGCGGCAGGCTTGCTCCAGCACAAACATGCCGATGGCGTGTATGTGGCCAGAACGCTCGGCGAAAGGGATGAATTCCACCGGGCTGATCATGCCGCGTTCATGGTGCTTCCAGCGCAGCAGCGCCTCGAACCCGCGCGGCATGCCATTGGCGGCGCAGAGCGGCTGAAAATGCAGGAACATCTCGCCACGCGCGATGGCCGCGCCGAGGTCACGTTCCAACTGGCGGCGCAGGGCTATATGTGTGCTCATTTCGGGGGTGTAGAGGCATATCTGCCCGCCGCCGCGTTGCTTGGCCTGGGCAAGCGCCATGTCCGCCTGCCCCAGCAGGGCCTCGGGCGATTCCGCCACCGCGCCAGGCCAGACCACCAGCCCGACGCTTGCGCCTATGCGCATCGGCCCTTCCGCCAGCCGGAACGGCGCGGCCATGGCCTGCACAATATGCTCCGCGAGTGTAATTTCCTGCCCGGATTCGGGCACGGGCCGCAGCAGCGCGAATTCATCGCCCCCTAGACGTGCCAGCATATCGCCCGGCGCCAGCAGCGCCCTTAACCGCCTTGTGGCCTGAAGCAGCAATTTATCGCCCGTGGCGTGGCCAAACAAGCTGTTGATGGATTTGAAACGGTCGATGTCTATGTACAGCAACGCGAAACGCTGGCCTGGCTGGCGCTGCAGGCGGGCCACGCCCTCGTATAATGGCCGCCGGTTGGCCAGGCGTGTCAGCTCGTCATGGGTGGCGAAATAATTCAGCGCCTCGGCCTGAACCTGGCTCATGAGGGCGAGTTTGCGGTCCATGCCCGCGGCGAGGAAAGCTGCGAAAAGCAGCACGCCGCTGACGAAGGAGACAAGAATGGCCACGGCCTGCGGGTTGCCGCCGCTAAGGGGCGCTGCCCCATGTGAGGCGATGAACTGCACGCTGCAAATTGCCGCCGCCAGCGCCAGCGTGGCACGCGCCAGGTGCGGCTTGCCCCCAGGGCGGGTGAGCATGCGCACCGCCAGAATGGCAAACCAGCCCCCCAGCGCCATGGCCAGCGGCCCTGCATGGGTGGCGCACCCCGCCGCGCCGCAAAAGCCCATGGCGCTCATGCCCGAAAACCGCATGCCGCCGATGGTCAGGCCCATTCCCGCGCCGGCCAGCAGCGGCGTGAAACGGCCGCGCGGGTAGAGCAGCATAAGCCCCAGCGGCGGAACGGCAACAGCCATGGCCGCAAGCAAAAACAGCGCGGTGTGGTAAAAAGCCTGAAAGAAAAACAGCCCCGGCAACGTGGCGAGCAGGACGATGAAATGCGTGGCCCAAATGGTGGCGGCAAAATTGGGGGCGAGCAGCAGCAGCCATATCCAGCGCCGCCCCGGGCTTGCGGCCAGCCCCCTGGCGGCCAGCACCGCGATGAGATAAGCCCCGGCACCCGCCACCAGCAGGGCAAGGCCGGTAAGTAAAAAATTATGTGGCACAAACCAGCGCCCGGCCTGTTCGATCATGGTCTGTATCATCGGCCGCTTCCACCCCGCCAATCCATCGTGCCGCGCAAGCGCGGGGTTTGCCCCGCAACCTGTTCGCAAAAGGTAAACGGGGCTGATTAAAGGAAGGTAACTAAATATAACGGATCAACAACAAACAATGCGCGCGGCGCTATGCGCGGCCCGTGGCTTGTTCTAGTGTGATGGTTCTGAAATTCGTGATGTGAAATATCGCGAATTTCAGAAGCTGAATCACACTAGCTTATCGATTGCGCGCCCATTGATTGCTCGCCCATTGATTGCTAGCCCAAGCAAATTTAGAGCGTTTCCGATTGATCGGAAAATGCTCTAGGCAAGGGGCATGTATAGCGAATCAGATATCGACGCTGCCGTGGCGGCGGGTGTGCTGCCGGCTGAAATGGCGGCGCAATTCCGCGCCTTCGTCGCCACGCAAAAAACAGCGCCGGCGGTGGACGAGGAATATGTGCGGCTGCTTACCGGCTTTAATGACATTTTTGTATCCATCGCCATTACCCTGGTGCTGGGGGCCATTGCCTTCAGCGCCGGGGCCGCGCCGGTAAAAGCCGGGCTGGTGGCGCTCTGCTCCTGGGGGCTGGCCGAATTTTTCACCCGCAGGCGGCGCATGGCGCTGCCCAGCATTCTGCTGCTGCTTAGCTATGCCGGGGGCGTGGCCGGGTTGCTGCTGTGGGGCACCGGTAAGATGAGCGGCGTGCCAGGGCTGCGCACCGCGCAAGACAACCCGGCGCTGGCATTGTGCCTGGCGGCGGCGGCGGGCTTAATGGCGCTGGCCATGTGGCTGCATTGGCGGCGTTTTCGTGTGCCCATTACCATCGCTGCTGGGGCGGCGCTGGTGGCGCTTATTCTCATTGCCGTGCTGCTGGCGGCGCTGCCCGCGCTGCGGGCGCATTGGCCGTGGCTGCTTTTTGCCGCGGGCTGCGCCATTTTCGCCCTGGGGCTGCGCTGGGACATGACGGATTTGGCGCGCAAAACCGGGCGTAGCGATGTGGCCTTCTGGCTGCACCTGCTGGCGGCGCCCATGCTGGTGCACCCGCTTTTCTACCTGCTGGGGCTGCTGCATGGCGGTGCGCAGGGCCAAGGCCGCGCGGCGCTGGCCATCCTTATCTATCTGGCGCTTGGGCTTATCGCGCTGCTGGTGGACCGGCGGGCGCTGCTGGTCTCGGCGCTGGGCTATGTGCTGTTCGCGCTCTCCAGCGTGTTGAAGGCCTCGGGCGTTATTGGCCCGGACTTGGCCTATACGGCGCTGGTGGCGGGGGCGGCGCTGCTGCTGCTCTCGGCTTTCTGGCACAAGGCCCGGCAATTCGTGCTGCTGGCGGCGCCTGCGGGGCTGCGGCGGCATTTGCCGCCAGCCTGACCACGGCTACGCGGCTGGCGCGGCTTCCACCCCGCGCGCGAGCAGTGCATCCACCGCTTCCGCCGGTATGGCCTTGCCGAAATAATAGCCTTGCCCCAGCTCACAGCCTTTGGCGGTGAGCATGCGCAGTGTGGGCAGGTCCTCTATGCCTTCCGCCACCGTGGGCAGGTGCAAGCTGCAGGTAAGGCCGAGAATGGCGTCGATAATCTTCTCGCTCTCGGCATTGCCGCGCATGGCCTGCACGAAGGAGCGGTCGATTTTCACCTTATCGAATTTGAGCTCGCGCAGATGGTACAGGCTGGAATAGCCAGTACCAAAATCATCCAGGCTGATGGTAACGCCATTGGCCTGCAGCGCATTGAGAATGGCCTTGGCGGCGGGAAGGTCGGAGACCAGGGCGCTTTCGGTAATCTCCACTTCCAGCCGGTTGGGCGCCAACCCTTCCTCCTGCAAAATTTTGGTGATGCGCACGGGAAAATCCTCATCCTTCAGCTCGAAGGGAGAGATATTCACGGCCACGCAAATATCGTCCGGCCAGTTCCGCGCATCGCGGCACGCCTGGCGCAATATGGCGCTGGAGAGTTCACCCGTCAGGCCAAGCTGCTCGATGATGGGTATGAACTCGTCGGGCGGCACAGCGCCGCGCGTGGGGTGGGTCCAGCGTGCCAGCGCCTCGAACCCGCGGATGCGGCCACGGCCAATATCGACCAGCGGCTGGTAATGCGGCTTGATCGAGCCATCGGTGATGGCCCGGGCCACGTCGCGCTCCAGCGCCTCGCGCGCGCGCATCTCGTCATCCATGCTCTGCTCGAAAAACCGGAAGGTGAAACGCCCGCTCTGCTTGGCGCGGTACATGGCGATATCCGCCGCGCGCAACAGGCTGGTTACATCGCCCGCGCCGGCCTGGAACAGGCAGATGCCGATGCTGGCGCCAATCTCGGCCTTGGTTTCGCCCATTTCGATGGGATGGCGGATAAGGCCGAGCAGGCGGGCGGCGAAGCGCCTGGTCTGGTCCTGGTGCTCGTAAAAATCCGGGCCGCCTTGGGTGATGATGGCAAATTCATCGCCGCCCAGCCGCGCCAGCGTGTCCTGCTTGCGTACCGCAGCCTCCAGCCGCCGCGCCACGGCGCACAGCACCAGGTCTCCCGCCTGATGCCCCTGAATGTCGTTGACCTTCTTGAAATCGTCGAGATCGATGAGGAGCAGCGCATAGCTGGCCTGGCCTTTCTGGGCACGCGCCACGGCGGCCTCCAGATCCGCCGAGAAAACGCGGCGGTTGGGCAGGCCGGTCAGCGCGTCGTGCCGTGCCAGTAACTGCGCCTGCTCCTCGGCCTGGCGCGCGGCCTCGTGCGCGCGGTCCAGCGCCAGCACGTTCAGGCGGAACACCTCGCAGGCGGTGGCCATCTCACCAATTTCGTCGTGGCGGTTACGTCCGGGCATGGCAATATCGCGCGCGCCAGCGGCCAGGCGCGTCATGGCGCGGGCAATGGCACGCAACGGGGCAAGCACGAAATGCTTGGCCGCGGCCAAGGTAACGGCGGCCAAAACCACGCTGAGCAGCGCGGCGGCGATGTTGAGCCGGATGGCGCCCCTGGCCATGCGCGCCTCGGCAGCGGCACGCCGCAAGCCAGCCGCCTCGTGCACGTCCACCTGGGCGGTGATCGCCTGAGACACTTTTGCATAATCGGTATCCAGCCGCCCGCCGGGCAGAGCCTGGCCATTGCCTGGGCCGCGCCGCCATGCGGCATCGTCAGCCATGTAGCGTGCCCATGCGGCATCGAACGCGGCCAAACCGCCATGGCGGTTGGCGGCCATCAGGTTTTTATAAAGGCGCTCATCATCGTTCACGTTGCGGCGGCGTAGGGTGGCAGCGGCAGCGGCTGCGTTGCGCCCTGGCTGGCCGAGCGCCAGCGCGCCCTCCACCTCGTCCATGCGGAAAGCCTCGGCCGCATAGGCGACATCGCCAAGCAGTGCTGCCCCCTCCACCCATTGCCGCTCAAACCCGGTGCTGCCGGCGCTCAGGCGCTTGAGGGTAAAAATATCCACAGCCGCCTGGGCCAAAACAATGCTGAGCATCGTCAACAGGCTGAACATAACACTGAGGTAGATTGAACGCTTGAAGCGGACCATGGGTTGCGGCTCTCGAGGATACCCGCCTTAAAGCCATGAAATTGTAAATTCTTTGTCAATGGCAGCTGCCTTATACTTGGCGCGTGGCCGCCCCGCCAGCCCCACGCGCGATACCAACGGCTATAAAGGATGAGCCATCCTTTATAGCCGTTGGTATTATGTAACGCCCCACCCTCCATCCACCGCAACTTCCTGGTTGGTGATGCGCGCCGCGCCGGGGGTGGCGAAAAACAGGACCGCATGGCCAATATCCTCCGGCTCGCACATGCCCAGCGGCGGTTTGCGCCGGGCCGGGCCTTCAGGCGCCGGGCCCTTGGCGTTCATGGCGCCCGGAGTGGCCACACCGCCCGGTAAAACGAGATTCACCGTGATTTCATGCGCCGCGAGCTCCAGCGCGCTGGCGCGCGTCAGCCCCAGCAGCGCCGCCTTGGCGCTGGCATAGGCGGCATGGCCGTGCGTAATGGCGCCATGGATGGAGGCCGAGGCAATGTTGACGATGCGCCCGCCCTGGCCCCGCGCCACCATGGCGCGGGCAATTTCCCGGCTCATCAGGTAGGGGCCGCGCGCGTTCACCGCAAAGGTGCGGTCCCATTGCGCTGATGTTCCTTCCAACAGCAGCTCGCGGTCCAGCAGGGCGGCATTGTTGACCAGCAGCCAGGGCACGCCGAAGCGGCTGGCAACCGCCGCGCAGCCTTGCACCACCGAATCTTCATCCGCCACATCGATGCGGACAGCCCCGCCCCCCGGCAGCGTGGCGGCCTGCGCCTGGGCCTGGGCAAGCTCGATATCGGCGACCACCACCCGCGCGCCTGCCGCCGCCAGCAGCCGGGCAATACCGGCGCCAATGCCGCGCGCCCCGCCAGTAACGAGCGCGATTTTGCCGCTGAGGCTGAAGCGGGATGAGTCCGGCATGTCTGGCGCGCTCCTGTTGTTTGGGGCCCAGCTAACGCCACCACGCCGCCGCGCGACACTACCATTTGGGAATACGGCACGGGGCCATGCGGGTGTACACAGGTCAGACGTTCGAATCGTACACAAAACGAGCGCACCTCAAATCATCGCGCTAGCTGGGAGAAACACATGAACTTCGCCGATTGGGCCGCCATTGTGGCCACAAAGGCCCGCTATTGCCGCTGCCTCGATACCAAGGATTGGGACGGCTATGCGGATTGTTTCACCGAGGATTTTCTGCTGATGACCCCGCCCGGGGGCAATAACCACCAGGGGCGCGCGGCGGCGATACGCTATGTGCGCGCCTGCGTGGAAAAAGCCGTTACCGTGCACCATGTGCACAACCCCGAAATCAGCTTCGAGGGGCCGGATGCGGCCAATGTGGTCTGGGCCATGCAGGACCGCAACACATGGGACGAGGAACGGCGCCAGCAGATAGGCTGCGCCGGCCATGCCGGGTATGGGCATTATCACGAGCATTATGTGCGCTGCGCCGATGGTAAATGGCGCATCAAATCCAGCAGGCTGAGCTACCTGCACATGGACCGTTACGGGGTGGCGGCGGGGCCGGAGGGGTAACAAGCGCCACGATGCCGGAAAATGGCGGCCGCGGTGCTGAATAAAGGCAGCCATGGCGCCAGAAAGGGGATAAACCCCGCCAGCAGCGCGCTTACAAAAGCCCCGGCCAGATAGGCAGCGAGCGCCATTGCCTGGCGCCGCGCATCCGCCGGAAGAACAAAATGCCCGGCGCGCGCCGCATCGGCCAGCGCCGTTACGGCGCTGGCCAGCGTGCTGGTAAAAACCACGGTGGGCACATTGGCCAGGTTCAGCTTCCTGCCGATGATGATCTGCACCCCCATGGCGGTGGAAAGCGGTAATATGGGCAAATAGGTAAGCAGCCTGCCGCCGGGCGGGCCAAGCCAGGCCAGCAGGGGAATGAACAGGGCGAGCAAAACCGCTTCGGCCCGCAGCAGCACGGCCAGCGCGCGCGGCGCCTGCCTGCCATGGGCAAACCAGGCCGCCACGGCGGCGCCAAGGGCGAACCCCGCCAGGCAGACCAGCGAGGCAAAGGCCGGATGCCAGTTGCCGCGCGCGGTATAAAGTGCCAGCAGGGCCATGTTGCCGGTCATGGCGGATGCAAAAACACCCCCCAGCGCGGCAAAGCTGAGAACATCCACCGCGCCCGCGGTGAAAGCGGTGAGGCCCAGAACATGCTCCAGCGGATGAAGGCCCGCGGATGACAGAGGGAGTTTAAGGCGCAAGGCGGATTCCTGGCTGAGTGCGTCGCACCGCACCTATAGACCGGGCCTAATGCAGCGTGAACAGCGCGCCATGGCGCCACGCCGCCGGGGTGATGAGCGCGGCGCTGCCGACGCGCACGGAATGCAGCTTGCCATCGAGATTGCGCGACCAGAAATCGAGAAACTTGCGCAGAACCGGGAATTTTGGGGCCAGGTCCAGCTCTTGCCAGATATAGGTTTGCAGCACGCCCGGGTGGTCGGGCATGTGGTAGAGGATTTCCGCCGTGGTCAGGCGGTAATCGCGCATCTGCAAGGCAAGGTTCATATTTCGCCGCTCCTTAATGGTCTAATGGTGCGCCTTGGTTTCGGGTCCGGCCAGGCCGGAGGGTCAGTCTGCCATAAGAAGGCCGCCGCCGCGCAACAAAAATATGTGCAAAACCAGCATGTTGGCACTCAACCTTAAAGAGTGCTGCCTTTTCTTGACTTATGCGCCCGGCCAGATTAGATGCGTGGCACTCTCTTACCGGGAGTGCTAGCAGCCGCGGTGCCGCGTGCCGGGCCGGACAGGTTGTAAAGCTTTTAAGACAATAACGTTTAGGAGCGATCGACATGGCGAATTTCCGCCCCCTGCATGACCGCGTGGTTGTCCGCCGCATCACGGCTGAAGAGAAGACCGCCGGCGGCATCATCATCCCCGACACCGCCAAGGAAAAGCCCCAGGAAGGCGAGGTTGTCGCCGCCGGTGCCGGTGCGCGCAACGAGGCGGGCGTCCTGGTGGCGCTGGATGTCAAGGCCGGTGACCGCGTGCTGTTTGGCAAATGGTCCGGCACCGAGGTCAAGATCAACGGGGAAGACCTGCTGATCATGAAAGAATCCGACATTCTCGGCATCGTCGCCGTTTAATCCCGCAATTCTGAAATAGGAGTCATAACATGGCTGCCAAAGAAGTACGCTTCGGCTCTGATGCCCGCGACCGCATGCTGCGCGGCGTCGATACGCTTGCCAACGCTGTTAAGGTGACCCTTGGCCCGAAGGGCCGCAACGTGGTCATCGAGAAGAGCTTCGGCGCTCCCCGCATCACCAAGGACGGCGTGACCGTTGCCAAGGAAATCGAGCTGTCCGACAAGTTCGAGAATCTGGGCGCGCAGCTGATCCGCGAGGTTGCCTCCAAGACCAACGATCTGGCCGGTGACGGCACCACCACCGCGACCGTGCTGGCCCAGGCCATCGTGCGCGAGGGCGTGAAGGCCGTGGCCGCCGGGCTGAACCCGATGGACCTGCGCCGCGGCATCGACAAGGCGGTTGCCGCCGTTGTGGAAGAGCTGAAAACCCGTTCCCGCAAGATCACCAGCCCCGCCGAGACCGCGCAGGTTGGCACCATCTCCGCCAATGGCGAGACCGAGATCGGCGACATGATCTCCAAGGCCATGCAGAAGGTCGGCAATGAAGGCGTCATCACGGTTGAGGAAGCCAAGGGCATCCAGACCGAGCTGGACGTTGTGGAAGGCATGCAGTTCGACCGCGGCTATGTCTCCCCGTACTTCATCACCAACCCGGAGAAGATGGTTGCGGACCTCGACAGCCCGTACATCCTGATCTTCGAGAAGAAGCTCTCTCAGCTCCAGCCCATGCTGCCGCTGCTGGAAGCCGTGGTGCAGACCGGCAAGCCGCTGCTGATTATCGCCGAGGACGTTGAGGGCGAAGCCCTGGCCACCCTGGTGGTGAACAAGCTGCGCGGCGGGCTGAAGATTGCCGCCGTCAAGGCCCCTGGCTTCGGCGACCGCCGCAAGGCCATGCTGGAAGACATCGCCATCCTCACGGGCGGCCAGGTGATCTCCGAGGACCTCGGCATCAAGCTCGAATCCGTGACTCTGGCGATGCTGGGCCGCGCGAAGAAGGTGCTCATCGAGAAGGAAAACACCACCATCATCGAGGGCGTTGGCGCCAAGGACGACATTACCGGCCGCGTCAACCAGATCCGCGCGCAGATCGAGGAGACCACCTCGGACTACGACCGCGAGAAGCTGCAGGAGCGTCTGGCCAAGCTGGCTGGCGGCGTCGCCGTCATCCGCGTGGGCGGCTCTTCCGAGGTTGAGGTGAAGGAGCGCAAGGACCGCGTGGACGACGCGCTGCACGCCACCCGCGCCGCCGTTGAGGAAGGCATTGTGCCGGGCGGCGGTGTTGCCCTGGCCCGCGCCTCTCTGGTGCTGTCCAGCCTGAAGGGTGACAACACCGACCAGCAGACCGGCATCGAGATCATCCGCCGCGCCATCCAGGTGCCGCTGCGCCAGATCGCCGAGAACGCCGGCGAAGACGGTGCCGTGATCGCCGGTAAGGTGCTGGAGAACGGCGAGTACGAGCATGGCTTCGACGCGCAGACCGGCGCGTACAAGAACATGGTCGCCGCGGGCATCATCGACCCGACCAAGGTGGTGCGCACCGCCCTGCAGGACGCCGCTTCCGTGGCCTCTCTCATCATCACCACCGAAGCCGGTGTGACCGAGAAGCCCGAGAAGAAGGCCCCGATGGGCGCGCCCGGTGGCATGGGCGGCATGGGCGGCATGGGCGATATGGATTTCTAATCCACGCCGCGGCACGCCAAACGCGGAACCCCGGCGGCAACACCGGGGTTCCAGAATACTGACAAGCCCCGCCAAATTTTGGCGGGGTTTTGTTTGCGGCTTTGTGTTTGCTACGGCGTGGCACAGGCAGCATGGCTTTGCTTCAATCCACAATGCCCGTAACGAGGCGGTTGTTCAGGATGGGGGGCGGCCATCGTCGCGCAGCACCACATAGATGGCGGGAATGACCAGAACGGTGAGCAAGGTCGAGGACATCAGGCCAAAGAACAAAGACGTGGCCAGGCCTTGGAAGATCGGGTCCGATAGGATGGTTGCGGCGGAGATCATGGCCGCCACGGCGGTAAGCAAAATGGGCTTGATGCGGATGGCGCCAGCCTCCAGCAGCACTGTGCGCAAGGCCCGGCCATCGCCCTGGCGGCAGCGTATGAAATCCACCAGCAGGATGGAATTGCGCACGATGATGCCGGCCAGGGCGATAAAGCCGATCATGGAGGTCGCCGTGAAATCCGCCCCCAGCAGCCAATGGCCGGACATGATGCCGATGAGCGTGAGGGGAATGGGCACCAGCACCACCAAAGGCAGCTTGAATGAGCCAAACTGCGCCACCACCAGCACATAAATACCCAGAATGGCGATACCAAAGGCAATGCCCATGCCGCGGAAGGTGACATAGGTGATCCGCCATTCACCATCCCACAGCAAGGCGGGCCGCGCTGCATCGCGCGGCTGGCTGAAGAAGCGGATTTGCGGCTTTGGCACATCGCCCCAATTGGCCTTGGCAATGGCATGGTCCACCGCCAGCATGCCGTAGATGGGGGATTCGAATTTACCCGCCATCTCCGCCATCACCATATCGGCGAAATGCCCGTCCCGCCGGTAAATCGCGCGCGATCCGGGAGTGATTTTGGCCGTTACAAGCTGGCCAAGCTCCACCACATTGCGCCCGCCGGGCAAAACATTGGCGGGCACGGGCGTGGAGGCGATGGCCTCGTTCCAGGTGAGTTCCGATTTCGGCAAGCCGATGGCAATTTCCAGCGGCAGCCTGTCTTCGCCGCGATAGGAATAGCCGATACCCTGGCCCAGGAAGAGATCCTTGATCGTTTGATTCACATCCGCTTGCCGTACGCCAAAATATTCCAGCTTGTCCTGCTCCACTGTAAACTGAAGCTGCGGCGGGGGACGGCCGTAGCTGTCATCAACATCGGCAATGAACGGGATGGATTTGAAGATTGTTTTCACGCGCTGCGCCACCTCCAGCCGTGTCTTCTGGTTGGGGCCGTAAATTTCCGCCAGCAGCGAGGCAATTACCGGCGGGCCAGGCGGTACTTCCACCACCTTGATGACACCGCCAGGCGGAAGCTGGATGCCCGCGTTAAGGCGGCGGCGCAACGCAACGGCAATGTCATGGCTCTGCCGGTTGCGGTCATCCTTGTTCAGCAGCACGATATGCAGCTCACCCAGCTCGGGTGAGGAACGATCATAATAGTGGCGCACCAGCCCGTTAAAGTCGAACGGCGCCGCCGTGCCCGCGTAAAGCTGCATCGAGCGCACGTTTTTGTTTTGCCCGGCGATGCGCGCGGCGGCGAACAAGCTGCGCTCGGTATCTTCCAGCGTGCTGCCCGGCGGCAGGTTGAGCACCACATCCAGCTCCGATTTATTGTCGAAGGGCAGCAGCTTTACCTTCACGGCGTCGAAATAAAACAGCGAGCAGGCGGCGATGGTGGCAATGCCCGTGGCCAGCAGAAAGACCAGCGCTGTGCGGCGGGTTTTTAGTACCGGCGTGGCGATGCGCACATAAATATGCCCCAGCCGGCCAAGGCCAACGGGGTGATGGCGGCCCGCCCCGTGGCCCGAGAATTTCATCATCATCCAGGGTACGATGATGACGGCGGCGAAGAATGAAAACGCCATGGCGGCGGAGGCCACCACTGGAATGGGCGCCATATATGGCCCCATCAGCCCGCTGACGAACAGCATGGGCAGAAGCGCGGTAATAACCGTGAGCGTGGCGGTGATGGTGGGGTTGCCCACTTCCGCCACGGCCTCGATGGCCGCCTGCAGGCGCGGGCGGTCATCATCCATCATCCAATGGCGGGTAATGTTTTCCACCACCACAATGGCATCGTCCACTAAAATGCCAATGGCGAAGATGAGCGCGAAAAGCGACACGCGGTTGATGGTGTAGCCCATCATCTCCGCCGCGAAGAGCGTGGCCAGAATGGTGGTGGGAATGACCACCGCCGTAACCCCCGCCGCGCGCCAGCCCAGGCTGAAGCCGATGAGCAGCACGATGGAAACCGTGGCCAGCGCAAGGTGGAAAAGCAGCTCATTGGCCTTTTGCGCCGCGGTTTTGCCGTAATCGCGCGTGACCTGCACCTTTATATCGCTGGGAATAAGCTGGCCGCGCAGCAGCTGCACCTGTTTTAGCACCGCGTTGGCAACATTAACGGCGTTTGCGCCGGGGAGTTTGGCGATGGCGAGGGTGATGGCGGGGGCGTGTACCCAGTTGTGGTTATGGCGGTTGAACGCCCAGACGCGTTCTTCCTGAGGTGCGGGGCCAAACACCACTTTGGCCACGTCGCGCACATAAACCGGCCTGTTGTCGCGCGTGGTAACAAGCAGCAGCCCTATATCTGGCACGCCTTGCAGGGTCTGCCCCACCTGCACGCCTTGCATCTGCTCATCATTGCGCACCATGCCGGCGGAAAACGTCTCGTTCGCCTCTTTAACCCGCGCCACAAGCTGCTGCAGCGTTACGCCGTACAGCATGAGTTTCTCTGGCTCGGGCTCTATGCGGATCTGCTCGGGGTCCTCGCCGGCGATATAGGTAAGCCCCACATTGGGCACCTTGAGCATTTCGCCCTGCAGCTTCTCCGCCAGGCTGGTGAGCGATCCCGCATTCCAATATGCGGCCGCATCCCGCCTGGGTGTGAGGGTAAGGGTGAGAATGGCGACATCATCAATCCCGCGCCCGATAATCTGCGGCTCGGGTATGCCAATGGGGATGCGGTTGAGGTTGTCGCGTATCTTGTTGTCCACCAGCAGCACCGCCTTGTCCTCGTTGGTGCCAACCACGAAGCGGGCGGTGACGGTAACGCGGTTGTCAACGGTGGTGGAATAAATATGCGCGATACCGGGTATGGAGCGCAGCACCACCTCTAGCGGCTTGGTCACCAGCTCCACCGCGTCCGAGGCTTTCAGCCCGTCCGTGTTCACCACCACATCCACCATCGGCACATGGATTTCCGGGTCTTCCTCACGCGGGATGGTCACCAGCGCGATCATCCCGGCCATGAGCGCGGCAATGAGGAAGAGCGGCGTGAGTGGTGAGCGGATGAAGCGCTTGGTCAGCGCGCCGGCCAAGCCCAGGCTCATGGCGCGCTTTCGGGCGGCACCAGCACATCGCCCGCGGCCAGGCCAGAGAGAATTTCCACGCCATCCGGCATGGCGGGGGTGGGCTGCGGCATGCCGCGCTGTATGGGCACGGCAATCACGCCGGCCTTGGTTTGCAGCCGCACATAATCCAAACCAAAGCGTGTCTCGATAAAACGCTCCGGGATGATGATGCCGGCGCGCGACCCGGCATAAATCCAAACCAGGACACGTCCGCCGACAAAATAATTGCCCAAATCAGGTGCCGTGGCATCGGCCTGTACAAGGCCATTGGTTATTTGCGGATAGATCAGCGTGATCGTGCCAAACGCGGCATGGCCGTTTTCATCCAGGCGCACCGGGTCGCCCACATGCAAATAGGCGGCATGGCGTTCAGGCACATCCAGGCGCAGCACATAGCCCTGCGCCGCGATGGTGGCCACCGCGTCTCCGGCCAGCACCACCGTGCCGCTGGTTACGGGCGTGGTGAGCACGCGCCCGGCCACGGGGGCCAGCACCGCGCCTTCGCCAATCTGCTGCGCCAGCGCGGCATGGGCGGCAATTTTGGCCTTCAGCGTGTTCTGGGCCACGGCGAGTCCGGTTTGCGCCTGGTCGAATACCGATTGCGAGACCGCGCCGGAGCGGATCAGCTTCTGGGCGCGGACAAAATCAATCCGCGCCTGGGCAAGCTGCGCGCGCGCAGCGGCAATATCCGCGTCCAGCGCCGCAAGCTGCTGGGCCATGGCCGGGTCCGCCACCATGGCAATCTCCTGCCCGGCCTGCACTAGCGCGCCATCCTGCACCAGGAAACTGACCAGCGTGCCGCCAATGCGCGTGCGCGCCGGCACCACATGCGAGGCCTCGATGGTGGCGAACACCGCTTTCTGGGCGGCGATGGTGGTGGTGGCGACCGTGAAATCGCCTTGCGCATGCGCCGCCACCGCGCACAGTAAAAATGCCAGCGTCCAGCGCAATACCCGCATCATCGGCCCGCTCCGGCTCAGCCTTGCCTGATGGGCAGGCCGGCGGCGCTCCAGGCGGATAGACCGCCCGCCAGATGCCCGGCTAATGGCACGCCGGCCTTGGCGCATAAATCAGCCGCCGCGCGCGAGCGTTTGCCGATACCGCAATGCAGCACCACCGCCCCCTTGGGCAAGGCGGCGGGGTTAAAGCCGGAAAGCGGCAGGTTGAGGGCGCCTTCAATGCGCGCCGCCGCATGTTCATCCGGCTCGCGCACATCCACCAGAATAACCCGCTTGGCGGCCAGGGCCTCGTGCAGCCCGGCCGGTGAAAATTCGTACAAATCGGCTTTCTTCGTGAAAGAAAACATTTTTATCTCCTCAAAACGCGGCATCCGGCGCACAGAGCCGGGCGATGTCCTGCTTGGCGCAGAATAATTCGAACAGGGTTTCCAAAATCCGCCGCGCGGGCGGGCTGGTGATGCTATAATAAACTGTTTGCGCCTCGCGCCGCGCCGTTACCAAACCCTCGCGCCGCAATAGTGCCAAATGCTGCGAAACCGTCGAGACGCGCAGCGCGAGGAAAGACGCGAGATCACCGACCGAGCGCTCCTGCTCCAGAATCTGGCAGAGAATCATCAACCGGTGGGGGTTGGATAATGATTTCAGCAGCTCACTCGCCTGCCCGGCGGCTTCATGCATCAGGTCTGGCTCAACTTTCATAGTTGCGAATATACGTAGTTTCGAATATATAAGCAAGTCAGCACAGAGGAAACATCTGAATGTCTGAAATCATCATCCTCGGCGCCGGGCTTGGCGGAACGCTGATGGCTTATGAGCTGGCCGGGAAAGTACGCGCGGAGGACCGCATTACCCTTATCGGCACCTCGCCTGCTTATCATTTCTACCCATCCAACCCCTGGGTGGCGGTGGGGTGGCGGCGGCGCGAGGATATAGAAGTGAACCTGACCGGCGTGATGGCAAAAAAGGACATACGCTTCATCACCCAGGGCGCGCAGCGTGTGCACCCGGCCGAAAATAAAGTGGAGCTGAATGACGGCACGCACCTGGCCTATGATTACCTTATTATAGCCACCGGGCCGGAATTGGCATTCGATGAAATTCCGGGCCTGGGGCCGCAAGCCTGCACGCACTCCATTTGCGAAACCGCCCATGCCGCCCAGGCCTTCGCCGCGTTTGAAAAATTCTGTGAGAATCCTGGCCCCATTGCCGTTGGCGCGGCACAGGGCGCATCCTGCTTTGGCCCGGCCTATGAGTTCGCCTTCATGCTCGACACAGAGCTGAAAAGACGAAAATTGCGCCACAAGGTGCCGATGATCTTCGTGACGCCAGAGCCGTATATTGGCCATTTGGGGCTGGATGGCGTGGGCGACACCAAAGGCCTGCTGGAAGCCGAAATGCGCCGCCGCCATATTAAATGGATTACCAACGCCAGGGTGAAGGAGATAAACCCGGGCAATATGCGGGTGGAGGAGTTAGATGACGATGCCAGCCTCAAGGCCACCCACGACCTGCCCTTCAATTTTTCCATGATGATGCCGTCCTTCCGCGGCGTGAAGGCGGTGTTCGGGCTGGAAGGGCTGACCAATCCGCGTGGCTTCATCCTGGCCGATGAATATCAGCGCAACCCCGCCTACCACAATATTTTTTCCATCGGCGTATGCGTGGCCATTCCGCCCGTGGGCAAAACCCCTGTGCCGGTGGGCGTGCCCAAAACCGGATTCATGATCGAGTCGATGGTAACGGCGGTGGCGCAAAACATCGGCGCCCTGCTGCGCGGCGGCGCGGTGGCGGCAAAGCCCAGCTGGAACGCCATCTGCCTTGCCGATTTTGGCGATGGCGGCGTTGCCTTTGTGGCGCAGCCGCAAATTCCGCCGCGCAACGCCAACTGGGCCGCCAAAGGTAAATGGGTGCATTATGTCAAAATCGGGTTCGAGAAATATTTCTTGAGCAAGATCAAGGCCGGTAAAAGCGAGCGCTTTTATGAATACTACCTGCTGGAAAAGCTCGGCATCCACAAGCTCGCAAATGACGGCCATTAGGATACGAAAATGGATCTGACATTGGTTTGCCCCGCCTGCGGCACGCTTAACCGCGTGCCGGAAGCGCGGCTGGGTGGCGGGCCGCGCTGCGGCGCGTGTAAGAGCGCCTTATTCACCGGCACGCCCGCCAGTGTGGACGAAGCACAATTCGCCCGCCATGTGGCGCATGATGGCGTGCCGGTACTGGTGGATGTGTGGGCCGCCTGGTGTGGCCCCTGCCGTGCCATGGCGCCGCAATTCGCCGCCACGGCACGGATGCTGGAACCGCGCGCGCGGCTGCTGAAGCTGGATGCCGATAACGCGCCCGGCGTAATGGCCCGTTACGGCATCAGCTCCATCCCCACATTATTGCTGTTCGCGGGCGGGCAGTTGCGCGCCCGCCAGGCTGGGGCCGTGTCCGCCGCGCAAATCGCGCAATGGGTGGCCCAACATCAAACCTCGTAGGAGCGTGGTATGAATCTCGATAAATCCGTCCTCATTTTCGCTGGCTGCATGGTATTGCTGAGTGTGGCGCTTACCGTGGCCTTCTCCGAATGGTGGCTGCTGCTCACCGTTTTTGTGGGGCTCAACTTGCTGCAAACCGGCTTCACGGGATTCTGCCCGGCGGCAATGGTGTTAAAAAAGCTGGGCGTGAAGCCGGGCTGCGCCTTCAACTAATACCAACGGTCATGCTCAATGACCGTTGGTATCGCGCATGGGGCTGGCGGGGCGGCCACGCGCCAGGCATAAGCCTTATACCAACGGTCATGCTCAATGACCGTTGGTATAACGGCGGCGCCCCACGCGCCCCGGCGGGGATAATGCTTCATTGATTGAGAGCCGGGCAAGATAAACTCCCCGGTTTCGCCCCGATCATTGCCTCTGGCTTGGCGGAAACCTACGCGCGCTACGGCGCCCGCAGCTTATCCAGCAGCACAATATCCCGCGGCAGGCGTTGCAGCACCTGGCCGCCGTCAATCACAATGGTCTGCCCGTGGAAAGACGGCGAGGCCATGATGAAATCCACCGCGTTCAGAATCTGCTCCGGCGTGCAGCCATGGCGCATCGGGTTGTTGTCATGGGTGCGCTGGAATTCGGCCTCGGTCTGCAAACCGCTGATAAGGGTGATGCCGGGCGCGATGCCCGCCACGCGCACACGGGGGGCGAAGCTCATCGCGTGCATCTGCATCATGCCCTGCAGGCCAATTTTGGAGAGGGTGTAGGAGAAATAATCCGGGTTGAGGGCAAACACCTTGTTATCGGCAAGGTTGATAATCAGCCCCTCCTCGCCACGCGCCTCCACGCCTTTATACAGCGCCTGCGAGAGCAGAGCGGGCGAGAACAAATTAACCCGCATGGCGTTTTCCAGCTCCGCCGCGGTCGCGGTGGCCGCCGTATCGTAATCGAAGCAGGAGGCGTTGTTCACCAGCATGCCCAGCGGGCAGATGGCATCGCAGCGCGCGGCCAGCGCAGCGGTTTCTTCCAAATTGCCCAAAGCAGCGCCAATGGCAGTAGCGGCACCGCCCTGGGCGCGGATGTCCGCCGCCACATCCTCGGCCTCGGGCTGAGAGTGGTTGTAGTGCACGAACACATGCCACCCCTTGGCGCCGAGGTGCCGGGCAATGGCGGCACCAATGCGCTTGCCAGCGCCGGTAACAAGAGCACCCCGCATGGCCTATTCAGACTTCAGATGCGCGATCAGCTTCTCGATGGCGGCTGGCTTGTCGATCTGCTCCAGCGCCGCATACTCGGCCGCCAGGCGGTCCAGGGCGGATTCGTAAATCTGGCGTTCGGAAAAGCTCTGGTCCGGCTGGCCGGCATTGCGGTGCAAATCGCGCACCACCTCGGCAATGGCCGCGGGGTCGCCGGAATTGATCTTCGCCTCGTATTCCTGCGCGCGGCGCGACCACATGGTGCGCTTGATGCGCGCGCGGCCCTTCAGCACGGCCAGCACATCGTCGAACTGCTTTTTGGAGGTGAGCTTGCGCAAGCCGGCGGTGCGGGCCTTGTTGGTGGGCACGCGCAGGGTCATGCGGTTTTCATCGAAGGTAATGCAGATAAGCTCCAGCGAATGGCCGGCAATTTCCTCCACCGCGATACGCTCCACCTTGCCCACGCCATGGGTGGGGTACACCACATGGTCGCCCGCGACGAATATTTCCGCCTTGGCGGGCGCACGCGGCGGGGCCAGCGGGCGCATGGGGCCAGCCGGTATGCCGCCATGCATCACCACCGGCGGCGCGGCGGGGGGCGGCGCAGGCGCGGCTTCCGCCGGTTCGGCGCGCTTGGCCTTGGGTTTTTCGGCGGGTTCGGCGGCTTCCGGCTTGGGGGCTTTGGCGGGTTTGGCTTTCACGGCCTCGGCAGGTGCCGCCTCGGCGGCTTTGGCGGATTTTTTCTCCGTCGCTGGCTTCTGCTTTTCGGTCATCACCACTCCAATAACAGCCAAGAACCGGGCGCGAAGGGCCGCGCCCGGTTCAATTTTTGTATCTTAGCATAATTTTGGCCACCCGTCACGCGAGCAGCCTGTGGCCTTGGAGGCAGGTTCAGAAATTGCTCTGGTGGGCCGGGTGGTGGTGATTTGTGAGCACCGGAGCACAGCAAATCGCCGCCGGGCGGCCGCCGGCGTAGATTTCTGGAGCGGCCTCTTACGGCGTGCCCGGGGCGGTGGAGAGCATGGCCTCCTTGCCGGGCTTGTCCTTCCACTCATCGGCATCCGCCGGCGGGGTACCCTTGCGGGTAATGTTGGGCCACACCTTGGCCAGCTCCGTGTTGCGCTCAGCCCAGGCCGTGGCGCGGTCATCGCTATCGGGGAAGATGGCCTCAGCCGGGCATTCCGGCTCGCACACGCCACAATCTATGCACTCATCCGGGTGGATAACCAGCATGTTCTCGCCCACATAGAAGCAGTCCACCGGGCAGACTTCCACGCAGTCCATGTATTTGCACTTGATGCAGTTTTCGGTGACCACGTAGGTCATCAGTCACTCCTCGAAGCAGGGTCGAATTTCTGTTCCCCCTACGCGCGGGCGGGGTTTTGCGCAAGGTTTGGGGCTACCCAATCTCTCTGTAAAACCCCTGCGCCACCGGCGCGCTGCCGCGCCGCCCGGGCAGGCCGGTTATTTCCACCACCTTTACCCCTTGCGGCAAAGCCAGGGTCAGCACATCGCCCGGGCGCAGCTTGGCATGGGGTTTTTCCGTGGGCTGGCGGTTGATGCGCACGGCACCTTTTTCCACCAGCGCCACGGCAATGCCGCGGGTTTTGCAGAAGCGGGCAAAAACCAGGAATTTATCCAGGCGCAGAGTCTCCGCCTGTTCCGCCATTTACCGCCTTGCCGCCAGCTTAAGCGCCGCCAGTGCCGCAAAGGGGCTATCGGCATCCACCGTCTGGGGCGGTTCCGCCGCCGGGGCGGGCTTGGCGCCGCGCTGGGCGGGGGCCGGGGTGCGGGGCTGCGGCTCCAGCTTGCGGCGGGCCAGAATGGCGGGGGCGGGCGGGCCGTAATATTTCGCGCCCAGCTCGCCGGCGGGAATAAGCCGGAAGCCCATGCGGTGCAGCGTGGGGGCAAGCTGGTCCGGCTTCAGCCCCATGCGGCTGCCCAGGTTGGCGGGCAGCAATATGGGGTGCTTGCGCAGCAGATAATGCAGCTCGCGCGTTATGCGCTCCACCACGTCCAGCCGGATCATGACCGGCCCGGCCTGCACCCAGCCCATGGCCAGGGCGAAATCCACGCCCCAATTGCTGGGCATGGGGGCGCTTACCAGCCCGGCATTGGGCAAAGGCGGCGGGTTGCGGCCATGCCACACGCCCCAGAAAATGGCGCGCAGCCGCGCAGCACCCGGCTTGAGCGCGGCGGGCAGGTAAATGGCGAAGCGGCCCAGGTCGATGCCGAATTTCTTTGCCTCTTCACGCAAGCCCTGCGCCACCTGCTCATGCTCCAGAATACCGCCGGATTCGCTCAGGCGGTGCACAATGCCGCGCAGCGGGGCTGGCGGGTTTTCCATGGCTTTCAGCAGCGCGCCCAGGCGTTTTTCCGTCTCGGTGGCCAAATAGGCGGCCAGCCGGGCGCGCAGGCGCTCGCGGGCCAGGCCGTCCAGAAATTCCGAGTGCAGAATCTCGACACCGGGTTTGAGGAAAGTCTCGGTCTTCTTCAGCCGGGCAATTTTCACGCCCTGCCACTCGATATGCCGGTCATCGGTAAGGGCAAAAGCCTCGCCGGGGGCGGTTTCGGCGGCCAGAATGCGGCGCGGCATTTCCTGCGCCAGGGCGCGGCGGGCGGCGCGGAGCAGGATTTTCTGTTCCTGCCCTTGGGTTGAAGGGTCGGGGTGGAACAGAAAACCCTCAATACGCCCCACCTCATGGCCTTCCACCAGCACCGTGCCGTTATTCGCCACCACTGCCTGCAGCTCTTCCGGGGCTGCTTCGTCCAAACGTCTCGTCAAATGTGCCGTCCTTTTATCCACAAACCGCGCCATCAGCTTTACGTGCAAAGTGTCGGAAATTCTATCCTCCACCGCCCGGGCGCGCATGGCCCAGGTTTCGGCGTCCGCCATCCAGTCCGCCCGCGCCGTTATATAGGCCCAAACGCGCACATCCGTCAGCCTCTGCATCAGCGTGTCTATGTCGCCTTCCAGCCTGTCCAGCGCCTCTATCTCGCTTCGCACCCAATCTTGCGGCAGTTTTTCCGCGGCGCGCAGATGGGTGAAGATTTTGCCGCAGAGTTTTACATGCGCATCCGTGGCCAGCTTGCGGAAATCGGGGATCTGGCAGACATCCCATAGCAGCTTTACCGCCGCGCGGCCGGTGGCATTGCGGGCAATGTCCTTATCCATGCAAAGTGCCGCCAGGGTTTGCACATCCGTGGCCTCGTTACCGCGAACAAGCCCGTAGCGCGGCGGCGGGGCGTTCAGGCTTTCCAGCAGCGCGGGGGTGGAGGAAAAATCCAGCGCCGCGTTGCGCCAGAAAAGCTGTTCCAACGGCTCGAATTCATGCGCCTCCACCGCCTCCACCAGGTCTTCGGTCAGCGGCGGGCAATCCGCCGTGGTGCCGAATGTGCCGTCGCGCATGCCGCGCCCGGCGCGCCCGGCAATTTGCGCCACCTCGGGCGGGTTGAGCAGGCGGGGCTTGCGGCCATCGAATTTCTGCACCCCGGCGAAGGCGACATGGTTCACATCCATGTTCAGCCCCATGCCGATGGCGTCCGTCGCCACCAGAAAATCCACCTCTTTTTCCTGGTACAACGCCACTTGCGCGTTGCGGGTGCGGGGGCTGAGCCGGCCCATCACCACGGCGCAGCCGCCCCGCCGGCGGCGCACGGCCTCGGCAATGGCGTACACTTCCGCCGCCGAGAAGGCGACAATGGCCGAGCGCGGCGGCAGGCGCGAGAGTTTTACCGGCCCGGCATAGCCAAGCTGCGAAAGGCGCGGGCGTGTCTCGATTTCCGCATACGGCACCAGGCGCTTGAGCAGGGGGCGGATGGTATCCGCGCCCAGAAACATGGTTTCCACCATGCCGCGCGCGTTCAGCAGGCGGTCGGTGAAAATATGGCCGCGGTCCGGGTCGGCGCAGAGCTGGATTTCGTCCACAGCCAGAAATTCCACCGGGCGGTCGAGCGGCATGGCCTCTACCGTGCAGGAGAACCAGCGCGCGCCGGGCGGCACAATTTTTTCCTCGCCGGTGATGAGCGCGACATTGCGTATGCCTTTGGCCGCCACCATGCGGTCGTAATTCTCGCGCGCCAGCAGGCGGAGCGGAAAACCGATTATGCCCGAATGATGGGCAAGCAGCCGCTCCATGGCCAGATGCGTCTTGCCAGTATTGGTAGGCCCCAGCACGGCTTTAACACGCGGCTGGAGGGGGAAGCCGGACATGGGGGGAATTTAGGGGGGAGCGGGGGTGGGGGCAAGTGTGGGGGATATCTCCTTTGTGGAAGTTGAAAGGGGAGATGGTTACCCCACGACAACCGCTATGAAGGCGTGTAAGGCCTAGTGGATAAAGCGCAGCTAAATCCAGTTCTGTAACAGCATGACCGTAGTGGATCACACTTAATCGCTCTACTATTGTCAGTATTATTCCTATTTGATAATGAGAATCTATAAATGGAGACACTAGGGCCTGTGGTCATTTGAGACAGATTACGACGGCTGCGAGGTGTACACCGGCCAGGAAGTTTCTGGCGGTTTTGTCATAGCGCGTTGCGATGG
>JAJZFB010000027.1 GCA_021805545.1 Pseudomonadota bacterium
GATGACTGTGCTGATGCATGGCATTAGGACCGTCTCTATCCACAATATCACCTCACCCAAATTCAGGGCTGCAGTGTCCAGAAATTAACGCCGCGCCGCGAGGTGGGGAGCTCGCATCGGTTACAATCTATCCGACTATTGCGACTCTTATTTGCAAATCACCCCGAAGCCAAAAAAGTCAAAGTTCCTGACTGGCTCTACAAAGGAGAAATTTGGACGATTTGAATATGGATACTATGAATATAAAGTGAGCAGTGCGGCGGATGGACCATCCTGCTTCGCTCGCGATGACGGCTAAGCCGCCACAAACTTCAGCGCCAGCCCATCAATACAATAGCGCAACCCTGTCGGCGGCGGGCCGTCGTGGAAGAGGTGGCCGAGATGGCTGCCGCAGCGGCGGCAATGGACTTCCGTGCGTTGCATGCCGAAGGAATTATCCGCCTGGGTGAGCACGGCGTTAGGTAGAGGCGCCCAGAAGCTGGGCCAGCCTTCGCCGGAATCATACTTGGTTTTGGAGGAGAAAACGGGCAGTTCGCACCCGGCACATTGATAGGTGCCGGGGCTTTTTTCATTCAATAGCGGCGAGGAGAAAGGCGGTTCCGTGCCCGCCTGGCGCAATATGTTGTATTGCGCGGGGGTGAGAAGTTTGCGCCATTCGGCATCGGTATGCGTAACCTGGTAGGCCAGGGCCAGGCGGGGTGTGACGAGGGCGGTGGTAAGGCCAAGCAGCAAAAGGCGGCGGTTCATTCTGGTTACTCCCTGGTTACTGCTGGGCGGGGCCGGGGCGGAGCTGGGCGCGTAAGCCGCCCGGCGTGGTAACAGGCAGAGAGCACGTGCCGGCGCGGCAGATATAGGCGGCTTTTTCGCCCGCTGGTTTACCGTAGGCGGGGTGGTCCGGCGGCAATGCCCCGCCTTGCGCCATTTGCAGCACCACAATGGCGGGGTCCGGCGCGGAAAGCGCGGCTGCGGCCAGCTCTGGCGCGTTGCCGGTGATGACGATGCAGGCGGTGTTTTCCAGCGTGTCCGCCGCGGCCAGAAGAAGCGGGGAGCCGCCCAGGCGCTCGGGTTTGCCGCCGAAAGCGGCGAGCAGGGCTTCGGCCTTGGCACGGCAGGCGGCGCTGCCGGTTAGGTGGTGCAGCAGGGCGTAATTCTCGGCCATCATGCCAATGCCGGATGGGGTGGGGCCGTCCTGCACCGGGCGGGCGCGGGGAGCAAAAATATCCGTGGCGTCGGAGGCGGACATGAAGAAGGCGCCCGCGCCGTCGGTAAAAAACTGCTCGGTGGCGGCAAGGATGCGCTGGGCTTGCGCCAGCCGCGCGGCGTTGCCGGTGGCCTGATACAGTGCCAAAGCGGCGCGGAGCATGGCGGCCTGGTCTTCCAGCAGGCCAGGGGCGGAGATTTTGCCGTGGCGCATGGCGTGGGCGATGCGGCCGTCCGGCTGGCCCATTTTGGTCAGGATGGTATCGAACACCGATTCCGCCAAAGCGAGCCAGGAAGGCTCCGCGAATACGGCGGCAGCCCGGGCCAGGGCGGTTATGGTGAGCGCGTTCCAATCAGCCAGAATTTTGTCGTCGCGCCCCGGGCGGATGCGCACGAAGCGGGCGGTAAGGAGTTTTTCGCGCAACGGGGCGAGGCGAGGTTCATCGGTGAAGGGGCCGGGGCGTTCGAGGATGATTTTGCCCTCCCAGTTGCCGTATTCGGGCAGATTATAGTGGGCGGCGAAAAATTTCGTGTCCTCGCCCAGAAGCGCGGCGATTTCCGCGCGGGTCCAGACGTAGAATTTGCCTTCCTCGCCTTCCGAATCGGCATCTTCCGAAGCGGCAAAGGCGCCTTCCGCCGCCATGTCGCGCGTCAGCCAGCCCACGGTCTCGCGCGCGCGGGCGGCATAAAGCGGGTTGGGGGCGTGCGCGTGGGCCAGGGCCAGCATGTCCAGGATCAGGGCGTTGTCGTAGAGCATTTTCTCGAAATGCGGGATGAGCCAGGCTTCATCGGTGGCGTAACGGGCATAGCCGCCGCCCAGATGGTCGTAAATACCGCCCTGGGAGATGCGGGTGAGGAGCAGCGTGACCGCCTGCCCCGCCTTGGCATCGGCGGCACGGAAGCTCTCTTGCCAGAGGAAGCGGTAAATGGGGATGTTGGGGAATTTGGGCGCGCCGGAAAACCCGCCCTGGTGCCAGTCTTGCGCACGCAGATAGCCGGCGCGGATGCGGTCCAGCGCCTCGGGCTGCGGGGCCGGGCCGGGTGCGGCGGCGGCGCTGGCGGCCAGGGCATCGGTTATGGCGCTGGTGGCGCGGCCTATGCTGGCCTGGTCCTGCGCCCAGGCGCGGGACAGGGCGTTGAGCACCTGGGTGAAGCTGGGCCGGCCGAAGCGCGAGGCGGGCGGAAAATACGTGCCGCCCCAAAAGGCCTCGCCCTTGGGGGTAAGCGCCATGGTCAGCGGCCAGCCGCCTTGCTCGCCTGTGGCATGCAGCGCGGTCATGTAAATCTGGTCAATGTCTGGGCGCTCTTCGCGGTCCACTTTAATGGGTATGAAGTGGGTGTTCATAATCTCCGCCACGGCTGCATCCTCGAAGCTCTCATGCGCCATGACGTGGCACCAATGGCAGGCGGCGTAGCCTATGGAGAGCAAGATGGGGCGGTTCAGCTCTTGCGCCAGTGCCAGGGCCTCCGGCCCCCAGATTTGCCAGTGGACCGGATTATCCTTGTGTTGCAGCAGATAAGGCGAGGACGACTCGCCCAGGACATTGCGCATTTTGCCTGACTCCCGTTTGCAGGGTTAGATAGGCGCAAATGCATAGGAGTGACAGGTTTGGGTGAAAGACTGCCAAGCGATCCGGCGCTATATTACGACACGCATATTTTTGTGTGCGGCAACAGGCGGCCAGAGGGGCATAAACGCGGCTGCTGCGCCAGCAAGGGCAGCGAGAAAATCCGCGACTATATGAAGGCGCGGGTGAAGGAACTGGGGATTGCGAATGTGCGCGTGAACCAATCCGGCTGCCTGGACAGGTGCGAGCTGGGGCCGTGCGCGGTGTTTTACACCGAAGGCGTCTGGTACCGGCTGGACTCGTTCGAGGCGGTGGATGCGGTGATCCAGAAGCATCTCATCGAGGGTGGACGGGTTGAGGAGCTGATGCTGCCGGAATAAGGCCCGAGCCGTGCTGGATGGCCCGGGCGGTTCACACCGCCCGGGCTTTTTGTATCAATATTCCTCGTCGGCCACGTAGGAGCCGATGCGCTGCACCAGATCGGGGTCGCGCTTGGCGAGGATGGCCCCGTAGATGAGCGAGATGACCAGCAGGCCCAGCGACAGATACGGGTAGATGTTGAACGGGTAAGGCTGACCCGGCTCCACCAGACCGTAAAGCGGGAACAGCATGGCAATGGTGCCGATGACGGGCACGATGAGATGCCACAGCGCGTTGAAGTCGCTACGGTGATAGCGGAGCATATACACCGGCAGCGCCAGGTTGGTGATGAGGTAGGTGACAACCACCGGAATGGTGCCGAGCGTGCCTGTATCGCCGAACAGGGTTACCGGGTCTATGGCATAGAGTGTGCCGAAGACGAGCACGATAAGCAGCGCCACGATGATGTAGGCCCACATGGCCACATGCGGGGTGCGGTGCTGCGGGTGGATTTTGCCAAAGAAGGCGGGCAGCAGCCCTTCACGCGAGGAGCTGAACAGGATGCGCGCCTGCGCGTTGGTAAGGCCGATGAGCGAGGAGAAAATACTGGTTACACCGGCAATGTAAGCGATGATGAGCGCCGCGGCGGCGGAGGCCTTGAACGCATCGACAAACGGGATGGCGGAGGCTGAAATGGCCTTCAGATTATTGTGGAACGCGGTCTCGGTAGCGAAGGCCAGGAACATATAGAGGATGCCGATGGCCAGCGTGCCGGTGATGAGCGCGCGCGGTACGTTGCGCCGGGGGTTTGTGGTTTCCTCAGCCAGCATCGCGGAGTTTTCCCAGCCGATGAATAGATAGATGGCCAGCGGGAAGCCAAGCCCGATGCCCTTCCAGCCGCCGGTGACGGAGGAAACCATGAGCGGCGCCCAGGAGATTGAGGCGTGATTGACCACCAGCATGATGATGGCGCCGATGAGCAGCAGCACCAGCTCGAAATAAAAGAAGATGGCGGCCCAGGTGGTGGAAAGGCTGATGCCGCGCGAAACCAGCAGCCCGACAATGCCGGTGACGATAATGCTGAGCAACTGCCAGGGCACATGAACCCCAAGGAACACCTGCAATGTCTGCGATGCCCAGCCGCCTGCGATGACCACCACCGAAGCGGCGGCGATGCAATAGCCGGTAACGACGAAGAGTGATGCCGCGGCCCCGGCCACGGGACCGAAGGACATGCCAATGAAAGTGACGAACGAGCCGGTGGAGGGACGGTAACGGGAGAATTGCGCCAGCGTGTTGGTGAGGAACAGAATAACCACCATGGCCACCAGAATGGTGAGCGGCGCGCCCACACCGGCACCGGATACAATGAGGCCAAAGCCAAAAAAGAAACTCATGGCCGGGGCGATATTGGCCAAGGTTGACGCGATGATCTGCTGGAGGCCGAGACTATCGCGCTTTAGGCGCTCTCCGCTCCTGGTGATGGTGCTCATGTTGTTTTCCCTGTTGTTTTGGGTTTCCTGCCGGCTTCGCGGCCCGCAAAGAGTCTGCCTTTTATGACAACTCGTCAAGTTTTAAGGCGTAATGGCGGCCATGGGGGCGGCATTTCCGCCCGCTGCGGCGCTGTTAACGCCGAGGCTGCGCTCATGCGCCAGCCAGGCAGGGTTGTAGGTGGCGCCCGCCGCGCGCGCGGCTTCTTGCTGGGCAGCGCGGCCTTGTGCGGTTTGCGCGCTGCAATAAACACGGCGTGGTTGCAGCCTGTATAAATTGTGCTCGCCAGCCGGGCCAGACTTAAGCAGCCGGTGCGCATAAAGCGGCCCGCCGGCTTTGGGGCTGGTGCCAGAGAGTCCTTGCCCGCCGAAAGGCTGCCCCCAACCACCGCGCCAGCCAGATCGCGGTTGATGTAGATATTGCCGGCACGCAGCGCGCCAGGCGCATGGCGCGCTGCGTGATGCGGCTATAGCGCGGGAATAAAGCGGAGCGTTTGATCGAAACGCCGTCATTTTCGTACACATCGTCACCGGTGCGGGCGGAATTCATGGCCTGCTCAGCGCCTTTCGCGGCGCCTCATCGCTTTGATTTATACCAACGGCCCTAGACATTGACCTGTATCCAGTCTCTGGTTCCGTTTGATTTGATGCGTTCTGGGTCGCAGCTAAAACGCAGTTCGCCATCATCTTCGGTGAACGATTCATAAACTAAGTGCAACAGGCAATCGCCAAAAGCCGCCGAACAACCGCGCCATTACGCTCACGCGCTGCCAACCGCCGCAAAGCCACCGCCGAATGCTCCAAATTCGTGATCATAACAGCTTTCGCCATGATACAGCCCTCCCGTCGAATCGACAGAAAAAAGCGAATCACACAAAAGGCCGTTCGGGAATCCCACACGAGTCAGAGCAAATCGCCATGCCGGTCAGCGCTATTTGGGGCCTCGCATTGGGCGGGGGCCGGCAAGGGCCCTAAATCAGGCCGCCATTTTCGGCGGTTGCAGGCGGCCGAGGGCAGTCACTGACGATCAGAACCTGATTAAAACCAGCTGAAATTCTCGATTTTTTCAACACTGACGGACGCTACTGGATGGGTCCATGGTGGAGCTAAGCGGAATCGAACCGCTGACCTCCTGCATGCCATGCAGGCGCTCTACCAATTGAGCTATAGCCCCTCGCCGTGAGTGCGGCATATAGACCAGCCTTGCTTGCGGGATCAAGAGGGGGGTGGAAGTGAAAGCAGATTATGTTAAGCACACCCCGCCGGGCGCCATGTGCGTGCGGCATGGCTCTGGCGCCGCCGGGTTAGCACAGTGGTAGTGCAGCGGTTTTGTAAACCGAAGGCCGGGGGTTCAAATCCCTCACCCGGCACCAGAGGCACCAGATAAAGACAGATAAAGACAGATAAAGACATAAAAAGCGTTGAGTGCCGCGGGCCTAACCAGTGCCGGGGCCAGAATCCGGCGTGGGAATGTCACCGAATATCGCATATTTGAGACGGCTTGAAGCCGGCTCAACCACCGGGGTCTGCGCCACGCTCAATCGTGCCGCCCGCAGGGAGGGGGCAAGCTCTATGGTCTGCGCTATGCTCGCAATGCTATCCTCCCCCCATAACGCTTACCAGGGGCGAGATGTGCAAAAATACCTCCTCGGCATAGACCTTGGCGCGGGCAGCCTCAAGGCCACCATTATAGACGATACAGGCCGAATCATGGGCGAGGCCGCGCACCCCGTCACCACTTCCATCCCTCGTTCCGGCTGGTCGGAGCAATCCCCGCCGGAATGGTTCGCCTCCCTTTGCGCGGCCGTGCCCGCAGCACTCACGGCCGCTGCCATTCCCGCCAGCGCCATTGCCGGCATCGGCCTTTCCGCCGGCGCGCATATTCCCGTGCTTACCGATGACGAGGGCACGGTGCTGCGCCCCGCCATTATGTGGAATGACCAGCGCGCCGCGCAGGAAGCCGCCGCCCTTAACGCGCGGGCGGGCGATAAAATCATCGCCACCGCCCTCAACCGCGCCAACCCCACCTGGACGCTCGCCATGCTCGCCTGGCTGCACGCCAACGAGCCATCCACCATGGCCCGCGCCACGCGCCTGTATCTGGCCAAGGACTATCTCCGCTACTGCCTCACCGGCACATGGGAGACCGATTTTTCAGACGCCATAGGCGCCCTGCTGGCCGATAACCAAACCCGCAACTGGTCGCCCGAACTCGCCGCCCTCATCAACCTCAATCCGGCCATTCTGCCGCCCATTTTGCCACCGGAACATATCGTGGGCGGCATAACGCCCGCGGCCGCCGCCCGCACCGGGCTGGCCGCGGGCACGCCCGTTATTTGCGGCTCCAACGACACAACGGTTGAATGTTTCGGTATCGGCGCCAACGCGCCCGGCACCGGCGCCATAAAACTTGCCACGGCGGGCGTGCTGTACCTCGTCACGCAAGGGCCGGTGGTGCGCCCGCCCGTCTCCTGCTACCCGCATATTCTGCCCGGCCTGTATTATGCCGCCACCGGCACAAATAGCTGCGCCTCCGCGCATCGCTGGCTGCGCGGCCTGCTGTTTGCCGAAGGCGGGTTCGAAGCCATGGACGCCCTGGCCGCCGCCACACCCCCGGGCGCACGCGGCCTGCTGTTTCACCCCTATCTGCAAGGCGAGCGCGCACCGTACTGGGACCCGCTTCTGCGCGCCGATTTCATCGGCCTCACCATCAGCCATGGCAAACCAGAATTCGCCCGCGCTCTGTATGAAGGCCTGGCCTTCTCCATCCGCGACCTGCTGCAAGCCGCCCGCGCCGAGGGTTTCCAATTCAACACCATCCGCCTCATGGGCGGCGGCGCGCGCTCGTCCACCTGGCGGCAGATCATCGCGGACGTTACGGGCCTTGCCCTCGAACATATGGAGGCCGCCGATGCCTCCTTCGGCGCCGCCCTGCTGGCCGGGGTGGGCACGGGCGTTTTCGCCACGCACCAACAGGCCGTGCAACGCTGTGTCCGCCGCGCGGGCACCACGCGGCCGCAAGCGGAATCGCAACGATTCTACGATAAATTGTTTGGAATTTACAAAGAATCCCAGGCGGTCCTGTCCGGCGTAAACCACAAGCTGCACGCGCTGGTTACGTAATCGGTGCGTTGGCTGTCCATCGCCCCAGAGAAAAGCGGCGAACGCAAGTCGCAACGAAATTTTGTAAACTTCACGAAATGGTCAGGAGAAGGCGTAGGCATCCATGCGCATAAAGCCATATTCCACGGAGCTGTGCAGCCGCGCCGCTTTTGCCCGCGCCGCGCCCAGCGCTACATGCAGCGGCAGAATATGCTCCTCCGTTGGGTGCTCTTCCACCGCATATGGTGCCTGCCGCCGGTAATCCGCCAGCGCGCCCGCATCCAGCGCCATAATCTTCTCATCCATCCAGGCGGAAAACGCGGTTACATCCGCCGTCTCTGGCGTATCCAATGCAACCCCGCGCCGGAAGCGCCGCAAATCATGCGTAAAACTTCCACTGCCGATAATCAGTACACCTTCTTGGCGCAACGGCGCCAAAGCCGCGCCCAGCGCCAGATGATGCGCCGTGCCCAGGTGAGTCTGGATGGAAATCTGCGCCACGGGGATGTCCTGCGCGGGCCAGCCCAGCAGCAATGGCACCCAGGCGCCATGGTCCAGCCCGCGCGCGTGGTCCACCATGCCACCCAGCCCGTGCAGCAAACCCACCGCCCGGGCCGCCAGGGCAGGGGCGGCGGGCGCGTCATAGCGCAGCGCGTAAAGCGGGGGCGCAAACCCGTAGAAATCGTGAATCGTTTCATTGCGCGCGGGCGCCGAAACCGTGGGGCTGGCTGCCTCCCAATGCGCCGAGGCCACCAAAATCGCCTCTGGCCGGGGCAGCGCGGCGCCCAGCCCGGCTAAAAAGCGCCGCGCTGGCGTGTCCTCAAGGGCGGTCATCGGCGCGCCATGGCTCAGGAACAGGGTTGGCAGCATGGCGCTTATCTGGGCTTACCGCCGCCGCGCGCCAAGATGCGCGGTCACGCGGGTGCCATGCGGTAATGGTAACGGTAGGCCTCGCGAAAGCCGAGCCGCTCATAAAGGCTCACGGCCACCTTGCTGCTTTCATGCACCTGCAGATAAGACGCCACGGCCCCGCCCGTTTGCCCCCAGCCCATCAGCGCCTGTGTCATCATCCGGCCCAGCCCATGGCCGCGCCAGGACGGCAGAATCACAATGTCATACAGCCCAACCGCGCCCCGCTCGCGCACCGCCAGCCCAAATCCGGCTGCCTGGCCATTTTGCCGCAGCGTGGCAAAGGCGGCGGGTACCGGGATGTTCCGCACGATCGCATCATGGGCGGGCCGCAGGGCAAGGGGCACGTTATTGGCCGCCACAATGCCCTCCAGCCATTCGCCGCTGGGCTGGCTGGCCAGCTCCACCTGGGGCGCCATCTCATGCCGCCCGGGCGGCGCCACCATGACCAGAGATGGTTCAAGCGCCGTATAGCCAGCGCCGGCCAATGCCGCATCGCAACCCGCTGGCGCCAGCGGTGAGAGGCGGAAAATCGCGGGCAGCCCCTTGCTGGCGTAAAATGCTTCCGCCTCGCGCCGCACGGTTTCAAAATTAGCCCAAGGTGCCAGTGCATTGGCAGAATTGGCGCGCTTGGTGCAGCCTCCGGCACAGCGGAAGACCCACCCGCCCGCGATAAGGGTCTGCTGCGCGGGCCAGGCATTCAAGGCCCGTTCTTCCAGGGCGCGTACATCGAGCGCGGTCATGGCTTACTCCTCTCCAACATATCCAGGCGGTATTGCCATAGGCCGGGTTATACATTGGTTGCCCCGATTCACGCCGGAAATCGCGACTGAGTTTTGCATCAGGCGGAAGGGCTGCCATCCACGCTCCGAATACAAGGTCTTCGGCATGCTCAAAGCGCCCCCCTTGCCATCCGCCCCAAAACAGCCAAACTAGGGCTTCATCAGGACTATTTTGGTCCGCTTTAATCCGGGGGAGTTCCCATGTTCATCGAAACCGAAGGCACGCCCAACCCGGCGACGCTGAAATTCCTGCCCGGCCGCGCCATTCTGGGCGATGCCACGGCCGATTTCGCCGATGCCGACGCCGCCCTCATCTCGCCTCTGGCCGAGGCCCTGTTCGGCCTGGAAGGCGTGGCCCGCGTCTTCCTCGGCGGCGATTTCGTGACCGTGACCAAAACCCCGGCGGTGGAATGGCAGGCGCTGAAGCCCCAGGTGCTCGGCCTGCTCATGGAGCATCTGGTGGAAAACCGCCCGATATTGCGTGAAAACATCACGCTGGAAGCCGAGGATGTGGACCCCGCCGATGCCGAAATCGCCACGCAGATCAAAGAGCTGCTGGATACCCGCATCCGCCCCGCCGTGGCGGGCGATGGCGGAGACATCATCTTCCGCGGCTTCCGCGATGGCGTGGTCAGCCTGAAAATGCAGGGTTCCTGCGCCGGCTGCCCCTCCTCCACGGCCACGCTCAAGCATGGCATCGAGAATATGCTGAAGCACTATATTCCCGAGGTTACCTCGGTTACACAGGCGGCCTGACGCCAGGGAAGGGGAGCAACATGGTTCTGGATGACGCGGCGCTGGATACGCTGTTCCGCAACGCGCGCACGCATGATGCGTTTGCCGAAACGCCGGTAACGGACGGCACGCTCCGCGCCATCTACGAGCTGGCCAAACTCGGCCCCACTTCGGGCAATTGCACCCCCGCCCGCTTTCTCGCCATCCGCTCGGCCGAGGGCAAGGAGAAACTCCGCCCCTGCCTCAGCGCGGGCAACATGGATAAAACCATGGCGGCGCCCGTCACCATCGTGGTGGCCTACGATCCGTTTTTCTATAACAAACTGGCCGAGCTTTACCCCGGCGCGGACATAAAAGGCTGGTACACCGGCAACCCAGACCTGGCCGAGGAAACCGCCAACCGCAATGCCACTCTGCAAGGCGCTTATTTTCTCCTGGCTGCCCGCGCGCTGGGCCTGGCCTGCGGCCCCATGTCGGGCTTCGACCGCCCCCGGCTCGACCGCGCCTTTTTAAGTGCCACGGCCTGGAAATCCAATTTCCTCATCAATCTCGGCTACCCGAAGGACGAGGAACTGCCCCCCCGCCTGCCGCGGCTGGACTTCGATCAGGCGGTTAATTTCGCGTGAGCTGGCTGGCGCTGGATGCCTCGGGCGCCAAGGCCGGGCTTGCCGTGCTGGCGGATGATGGCACCATCCTGCACCAGGTGTTCGCCCCGCTCCGCCCCGGCCTTATCGAGACCCTGCCGCTTTTGCTGGAAGGCGCGGCCAAGGCCCACAACATCACCAACATCGCCGTTGGCACCGGCCCCGGCAGCTTCACCGGCTTGCGCACCTCCATCGCCCTGGCCCAGGGCTTTGCCGCCGCCGCCGGTATCACGCTCTGGGGCATACCCGCCGGTGCGGCCTTCGCAATCCCGTTTCCGCAACTGCACCGCCCGCTCTGGGTGGTGCTGCGCGCCCGCAAAAACCGCGTGTTCCTGCTGCGCGGCGGCCCTGCGGAAGCCTGCGCCGATGCGGAGCTGCCAAACCCTGGCACGCCCATAGCCCTGGCGGGCGATGAAGCCCCGCTGGCCGCCGCCACGCTGGCCGCGCGCGGCGCGGATGTGCTGCTTACCAACGCCCGTGCCATAGACCCCGCCTGGACCGCCCGCGCAGCCCAGGCCCGCTTGGCCTCCGGCCTGCCGCCGCTGCCCGCCCAGCCCGCCTATATCGACCCGCCGGAAGCCAAGCTACCCGCCGCCGGTCTGCGCCCCGCGCCGCAATGAACCCGCTTCACCCCGCCATCTTCGCCGCCCTGCACGCCCAGGCCTTCCCCGCCGAGCCTTGGGACGAAGCCACATTCACCACCCTGCTGCCCCAGCCCGGCATGCGCCCCTTCCTGCATGAGCGCGGCGGCTTCCTGCTCCTGCGCATCGTGCTGGATGAGGCCGAGATCATCACCATCGGCAGCGTGGTCCGGCGCCAGGGCATCGCTTCCGCTTTGCTCGCCCAAAGTATCGCCGCGGCCCGCGCCGGGGGTGCCACGAAACTCCATCTGGAAGTGGCCGAGGACAACACCGCGGCCCGCGCGCTTTACACCAAATTCGGCTTCACCCTCGCTGGCCGCCGCCGCGCCTACTATCCTAACGGGGCAAACGCCCTCATCCTCACCCTCGACCTCGCCTGAACCCACCCTAGATATTGTCACGGAAGTTTAGCTATGAGCGCCCTTCATTCCGGGGAACATACCACCATGGACCAGCTTGCCCCGCCGCTCACCCGCACCCAGGTCCGCCGCCGCGCGGTGGTCGATCTCGGCTCCAACTCCGTCCGCCTGGTCATCTATGAGGGCGAGAATCGCAACCCGTTGCAAATATTCAACGAAAAAGCCGTGCTGCGCCTGGCCAAGGGCATGACCAGCACCGGGCGGCTGGATGAATCCGCCCGCGTGCAGGCGGAAACCGTGCTGCACCGCTACGCCGCCATTGCCCGCGCCATGGGTGCTACGCCGTTCGACGTTCTGGCCACCTCCGCGGTGCGCGATGCCGAAAATGGCCCCGAATTCGTCCAGCGCCTCTCCGCCCGCCTGCCCGAGATGCGCATAAAAATCCTCTCCGGCGCGCAGGAGGCGGAGCTTTCCGCCGAGGGCGTGCTCTGCGGCATCCCCGGCGCCGACGGCATCCTCGCCGATCTCGGCGGTGGCTCGCTGGAGCTGGTGCGGCTCGATTCCGGCGCCATCGGCTCCGCCGCCACCATGCCGGTAGGCGTTATCCGCCTGGCGGACCGCGCCGGAGATGACCTCATCCGCGCCCGCGCCATCGTGACCGAGGCGCTGGACGCCTTGCCCTTCGCAGCGGAAGCCGCGGGCAAGGATCTTTACGTTTCCGGCGGCGCCTTCCGCGCCCTGGCGCGCATCCACATCGCCCAAACCGGCTACCCGCTGAACATGGTGCACCACTACACCATAGGGCGCGAGGAAGCGCGCGACCTGGCCGGCGTGGTGTCCGAGGCCGGGCGCAAGCTCATCGAGCGTATGCCCGGCGTACCCCGCCGCCGCATCGAGGATTTACCCTATGCCGCCATCATCCTGCGCCGCCTGCTGCGTGCCACGGGTGCTGCGCGCGTGGTATTCTCCGCCAACGGGCTGCGCGAGGGCTGGTTCACCCGCCAGCTCCCGCCGCAAATCCGCGATGAGGACCCGCTTTTGGCCGCCGCCCGCGACCTTACGCGCGGCGTTATCCGCGATGCCGCCCTGCCGCCCGCCTTGCTGGACTGGACCACGCCGCTTTTCCCCGCGGAAACCCTGGCGCAAAAACGCCTGCGCCAGGCCGCTTGCTGGCTGTCGGACATCGGCAGCCACGAGCACCCGGAATACCGCGCCGAGCAAGCCTTTCTGCGCGTGCTGCGCCAGGCGGGCATGGCGCTGGACCACCATGCCCGCGCCTTCCTGGCCCTTACCATCGCCCTGCGTTACGAGGCCCTGCCCGAATCGCCTTTTCTGGCCCCCGCCCGTACATTGCTGGACATGCACGCCGCCCGCCGCGCCGAAACCCTGGGCACCGCGCTGCGCCTGGCCTACACACTCTCCGCCGGCACCCCGCATCTGCTGGCTGGCACCAGCCTCACCCTTGGCAATGGCCGCCTCATCCTGGGCCTTGCCGCCGCCAATGGCGTATTCGCCGGAGATGCCGTGCTGCGCCGCCTGGACCGGCTGGCGCAGATGCTGGGCATGGAGGCGGAAACGGAGTTGCACTAGAGCATTTTCCGATCAATCGGAAACGCTCTAAATTTGCTTGCGCGAGCAATTCCATCCGATCAGCTTAAATCTTCGATTCAAGCTGATCGGATATTGCTCTAGCGCGATGACTTGAGATGCGCGCGCAAAGCGAGCGCTTTGAAAGTCTGAATCGCACTCTACTTCATTGATTGAGAGCGGGCAGGGTCTTATACCAACGGTCATTGAGCATGACCGTTGGTATAAGGCTTATGCCTGGCGCGTGGCCGCCCCGCCAGCCCCACGCGCGATACCAGCGGGCATAAAGGATGAGTCATCCTTATATGCCCGCTGGCATGAGATTTACGCGCCCCGCGCGGCGTTGACTTTCATCAATGCAACCACGCGGCGCTTGTGGTTTTAATGCCTCATGAGTGTTTTCTCACGGCCTTTCCCTTTTGGCGCGGCGGGAGCTTCGCCGCCAGCATGCCTGGCGCGTGCCGGCATGTTTGTCCGGTGCCGCAACATACCGGGCAGGGCGTGTACGGCACGCTCATTGCCGAGCGATTCAGTGCATCTTGAAACACAGCAAGGAGTAACATCATGACCGGCATTCTTCGTAAAACAGGCGGCGCAGCCTTGGTTCTTGCCCTTACGGCACCCGCCGCCCTGGCACAATCTCCAGCGGCGGGCAGCACCGCGAATGGTGCTGGCAATTTCCAGGGGCCTGGCTGGGGCGGTTATGGCCCCGGCCCGTGGATGATGGGCGGCGGCTGGGACCACATGCCCATGATGGGCTGGGGTGGCGGCTATGGCGGCGGATGGCTCACGATGCTGTTTGGCGCTGTCATCATCGTGGCCCTGCTGGTCTTCATCTTCCGCGCCCTGGCCTGGACGTGCCATCCCTCGCACCATCACATGCCGCATTCCGGGGCATCTTCACCCGGCCTGCACGCGCTGGACGAACGCTATGCTCGCGGTGAAATCAACCGCGAGGAATATTTGCAGAAAAAACGCGATATACTCGGCCAGTAATCTCGCCCAGGCCCGGCGGTAAAAATCCCCCGCATTTCCCGGCCAACAGGCCGCCAGCGCCGGGCGGGGGCGTTTTGCTTGCCGCCGCCAGTAAAGCCGCAACTTGCCGCGAAATATTTTTCCCGCTTAAGTTGTCCGTATGGAGCGCCTGAAACGCCTGGATGGCGCGCGCGGTTTGCTGGCGGTTTACGTCATGCTCGGCCACGCTTTGCCCCTCACCACCGCCCCGTTATGGGCGCAATCGGCGTTCCGCCACGGCCAGGCGGCGGTCGATCTGTTTTTCGCTCTCTCCGGCCTCGTCATCGCCTTCTCGCTGGCCCGCCATGGCGGCGCGTTTCTGCCCTTTATGGCGGCCCGCGCCCGGCGCTTGTTTCCCGTTTATCTGCCCGTCCTCGCCGCCAGCATCGCCCTGGCCGCGCTGGGCGACCCGCTGCGGCATATTCCATGGGCGGGCACCCCGGCGCGGGATATTATGTCTCCCGGCCTGCCCGTGCCGCTCTGGCCGCACATCCTTGCCCATCTCACGCTGCTGCACGGGATCATCCCGCAGGCCGTGCTGCCCTACGCTTACGTCACCCTGCTGGGCCCGGCCTGGAGTCTCTCCACCGAGTGGCAATTCTACCTCCTCATCGCCCTCATCGCCCCACGCAATCTGGGCGCTTTTGCCCTGGCCCTGCTGGCTCTGGGCGGGCTATGGCACGGCCTGCCTTACGCCGCGCTCTTCAGCCGCGCCTTCCTGCCCGATGCCGCGCCCTATTTCGCCCTGGGCCTGGCCAGCGCCGCCTGGCTGCAAGGCGAGCGCCGCGCGCTTATGCCCTGCCTCATCGGCGCCTGCCTCACCGGGCTTGCCGCCAGCCCGGATAAAGCCTTGCCCCCGCTCATCTGGGCAGCAATTTTCCTGGCCCAGCACAAAAATTGGGGCGCTTGGCTGGAAACCCCGGCGCTGCGATACCTCGGCGCCATCTCCTACCCGCTCTATCTGGTCAACGAGCCAGCCCAGCGCGCCACGGCCTTGCTGCTCGGCCCCGCCTTGCAGGCGCACCCCGCACTGTTTTCCACCTTGTTCATGGCCAACAGCCTGGCGCTGTCCTTCATTCTGGCAATGTTGCTGCATAAAGGCGTGGAACGGCCCTGCATGCGCGGGAGAGAAAAATTATTACTCCCAATTATTGCCTCCCCCGCGCGGCAATGACCATGATAAGGGCATGGATTTCATCTTCATGCTCACCCGGCAAGACCGTACCGTGCCCGATGCGCTGGAAGTTCTCGCCCGCATCGCGCCGCTCGGCCTCACCCATATCGGCTTCAAAGATGCGGGCGCCGATGCGCCAGCCCTGCGCGCCCTCAATGCCCGCATAAAAGCCATGGGCGCGCGAACCTATCTGGAAGTCGTCGCCACCTCGCCCGAGGATGCGCTGAACGCCGCCCGCCTCGCTGTGTCCATCGGGGTGGACCATCTGCTGGGCGGCACGCAGGTGCCGGAAACCTTGGGCATTTTGCGCGGCACGGGCATAAAATATTACCCCTTCCCTGGCATCCCCATCGGCCATCCCACGCGCCTGGGCGGCAGCCTGGCGCAAATCGCCGCCCATACCGCCTCCTACATCGCCCAGGGTTGCGCGGGGGTCGATCTTCTGGCCTACCGCGCGCTGGAGGCTGACCCCATAGCCCTGACACAAACAGCCCGCGCGGCCTGCGGGGCGCATGGCAAGCTCATCTGCGCCGGCGGCGTGGCAAGCCCCGCCCGCATTGCCGCCTTGCGCAAAGCGGGCGCCCATGCGTTCACCATAGGCTCCGCGGCCTTCGATGAGACCTTCGCCCCCGGCAAACCCGGCCTTATGGCGCAGCTTCAGGAGATTTTGTCATGCGTCTGAACGGCAAGCGTGTCTTCATTACCGGGGCGGGCGGCGGCATTGGCCGCGCCACGGCGGAAAAATGCGCCGCCGAGGGCGCCGCTGTCATCTGCGCCGATTTGCATGCCACAACGGCCGAAGCCACCGCCGCTGCCATCCGCGCGGCGGGCGGCCGGGCGGTTACGGTCATCGGCAACCTCACGCAGCAGGAGGCCTGTACGGCCATGTTCGCCGAAGGTGCTGGGGCCTTTGGCGGCATCGACGTTATTTTCAACAATGCCGGCATTTGCCTGGGCGATGATTCCGGCCCGGTGGAAACCCCGCTCGACGCCTGGGACGCCACCATCGCCGCCAACCTCACTTCGGTTTTTCTCTGCTGCAAGGCGGGCATTCCGCATCTTCAGGCGGCGGGCGGCGGCGTTATCATCAACAACGCCTCCATCGTGGCACTCGTCGGCTCGGCCTATCCGCAAATCGCCTACACGGCGGCCAAGGGCGGCGTGCTGTCCATGACGCGCGAGCTGGCCATCATGTACGCGCGCAAGAATATCCGTGCCGTCGCCATCTGCCCCGGCCCCACCGCCACGCCTTTGGTGCAGGCCTTCATGGCGGATGACGAGGCCTGGTCGCTGCGCCGCCGCTACCTGCCCATGGGCCGCCTGGCCCAGCCGGCGGAAATCGCCAATCTCGTCGCGTTTCTGGCCAGCGATGAAGCCAGCTTTATTACAGGCTCAACCTACACGGTGGATGGCGGCGTAACGGCGGCTTACGTGATTGATGATACTTAAGCCCGCGGCGCGGAACTCACCCCATAAACCTCCACCTGCCGCAAATGCAGGTAATTGCTCCGCAAAAGCCGCACCCGCACAAACCGCCCCACGCGCGGGGCCTTGAAGCGCACAATCAGCGGCAGCCCATCGGCCCCGCCAAACGGTGTTTCAGAATCATAACGGAACACCTCGCCATACGACTCCTCATCGGCGCCAACATCAATCGCCAGCATTGCCGCCCGCATTGCCACGTCTTCACGCTCGATACGGTTGAACAGCCATATTTCGGCGATAAGGCACGCCGCGCCCAAATCCACCCGCCACCATGGCGCATCCTCCAGCGCGGTATGAAAGCCGAAGCCCTCATCAATCCCCCCGTCAACCGCCCCGGCCGCATCCTCTTCCGCCGTAATCCCGCGCGACCATTCCGACACACTGCTCTGCGCCGCCGCCTTGCCCAGCGCGAGGTTGGGCCGCTCATGCCGCCAGGCGTGTTTTTCCATGGGCGCGTATTCCAGGCCGCTCCGCTGCCCCACCTGCTCGTAATGCGCCCTTGCCGTGCCAAACTGCCCCAGCGCCAGGCTCCATGCGGCTTCTTTGTAGCGGCGCACATAATGCCGCGCGCGGCCCGCCAGATTATCCACCGCCCCCGGCACGAACCGCGCCATGGCCGAAAGCCCCGCCGCGAATACGGCGCTTACCGGCATGGAAGGCGGATCGAACGCCCCTACATGCCGCAAATACTCCGCCTGCGGCGCGGCGTTGAGAATGGGCAGAAGATGATACGCATAACGCTCATCCCCCAGCGGCGTAAGGTCTATCCCGCCTGTTCCATCCCAGCCGCGCGTAATGCAGAGCGGATGCAAAAACCCCAGCAACGGATAATGAATATGCTGTGCCTGAGACAGCCACGCCGCCACCCATGAAAACGTGCTGACTGCCACGCACAGGTTTTGCGCATGGCGCAGCCGGTTGAAATCCACCATCGGCCCGGCGCTGGGCAGCAGCCGCGCATGGGGGCAGGCGCGCAGCACCGCGCGCATATACGGGCTTTTATCAAGCTGCCCCAGCAGCACGGGGCGCAGCCCGGTGTGCTCCACAAGCGTTTTATAAAACCCAGGCGGCACCAGCGGATACCAGGAGATATGCCCCTTCAGCAGCTCTCCGGCACGTATATTTATCACCAGCTCATCCGGCGCGAAGGGCTCAATATCCAGCGCCTGCAACGGGAATGAGGCGCGGTGGAAAGCCGCCTCTCCCAGCAGGTTGTAGCGCTGGAAAAACCCATGAAACACCGCGCCCCGCGCGCCAGATACGGCAATGCGCGCGGCCATGTCCTCCGGCGTGGCGGCATCCGCATCGGTAAATTTGCAAATGCCCGGGTCCGCCGCCATGTCCGCGTGCAAGGCGGGGTTAAAATCCACGCCCCATTCCGGCAGCCCGGCATTAAAGCGCACCGCAACGCCCATACGCCGCGCCACAGCCCGCGCTGCCATATAGGCAAGCATCCGGTTTCCCAAATTTCCCGCCGGCGTGAGAGAAAAAACAACCTCCGCCACGGCCCGCCTACTGCATCAACTGGCGCATGGCCGCATCCAGCCCGCCCAGCGTCAGCCCGTACATACGCTCATCCATCATTTTACGGATTGTGCCGATGGTATGCGTGTGCTGCCAGTATTGTTCGCGCGTGGGGTTTATCCACACGGCCTTGGGGTATGCATCCAGCAGGCGCTGCAGCCATACCTGCCCGGTTTCCGCGTTATAAAACGTCGCCGCCCCGCCCGGCGCGCTCAGCTCATACGGGCTCATCGAGGCATCACCGACAAAGATCAGCTTCCATGTATGGTCGTATTTATGCAGCACGTCATTGGTGGGCATCGAATCCCCCCGGCGCATCCGCGCATCATGGTAAAGCGAATCATACGGGCAATTATGAAAGTAGAGATGCTTTAAGTGCTTGAATTCAGTGCGCGCGGCGGTGAATAATTGCTCGCACAAATGAATATGCTCATCCATCGAGCCGCCAATATCCAGCAGCAGCAGAATCTTCACCGCATTGTGCCGCTCCGGCACCATTTTCAAATCCAGGTAGCCCGCGTTGCGCGCGGTGGACCCAATCGTCCCGGCCAGGTCCAGCTCTTCCGGCGCGCCCTCGCGCGCAAAACGCCGCAGGCGGCGTAGGGCGACTTTCATATTGCGCGTGCCCAGCTCGGCATCGCCCGCCAAATTCTTGAACGAGCGCTGTGACCACACTTTCACCGCCTTGCGGTTGCGCCCCTTTTCCTGGCCGATGCTGACGCCCTCGGGGTTAAACCCATGCGCGCCAAAAGGCGATGTACCGGCGGTGCCAATCCATTTATTCCCGCCCTGGTGGCGGCCTTTCTGCTCCTCCAGCCGCTGGCGCAGCGTTTCCATCAATTTGTCCAGCCCGCCCAGCGCCTCTATTTGCGCTTTCTCCTCCTCGGTCAGCAGTTTTTCCGCCAGCTTCTCCAGCCATTCGCGCGGCAGCTCGCGCGGCGCCACGCCATCCACCCCCGCGGGTGCGGGTTGCAGAATACCTTTGAAATGCTCGGCGAACACCACATCGAACTTATCGAGAAGCCGCTCATCCTTCACCAGAATGGCGCGTGCCAGATAATAGAAATGCTCCGTATCGAACCCCGCCAAACCCTGCTGCATGGCTTCCTGCAGGGTCAGGAATTCGCGCAACGAAGCCTTAACCCCCGCCGCGCGCAAGGCCAGAAAAAAGCCGAGAAACATCAGCCCCGCCGCGCCATGAAGGCCACGCGCTCAAACAGATGCACATCCTGCTCGTTCTTCAGCAGCGCGCCATGCAAGGGCGGAATCAGCTTGGCCGCGCTGGTCTCGCGCAGCAGCTCCGGCCCAATATCCTCCGCCAGCAGCAACTTCAGCCAGTCCAGAAACTCCGAGGTGCTGGGCCGCTTCTTCAAACCCGGCAGGTCGCGCAGCTCAAAAAAGCTCGTCAGCGCCTCACGCAGCAAAAGCTGCGAAATGCCGGGGTAATGCACCGCGACAATGCGCTCCATCGTCTCGCGGTCCGGGAATTTTATGTAATGGAAGAAGCAGCGCCGCAAAAACGCATCCGGCAGCTCTTTCTCATTGTTCGAGGTAATCACAATCACCGGCCGCTGCCGGGCCTTGATGGTCTGGCGCGTCTCGTACACATGGAACTCCATGCGGTCGAGCTCCAGCAGCAGATCATTGGGAAATTCGATATCGGCCTTGTCGATCTCGTCAATCAGCAGCACCGGCGCCACATCGGCCTCGAACGCCTCCCACAATTTCCCCTTCACGATGTAATTGCCAATGTCATGCACGCGGGCATCGCCAAGCTGCGAATCACGCAGGCGCGAGACGGCATCATACTCGTACAACCCCTGCTGCGCCTTGGTGGTGGATTTTATGTGCCACGAGAGCAAATCCCGCCCCAAGGCGCGGGCAATTTCCTGCGCCAGCACGGTCTTTCCCGTGCCCGGCTCGCCCTTAATCAGCAGCGGCCGCTGCAGCGCCACGGCGGCATTCACGGCCACCTTCAAATCCTCGGTGGCGACGAAACTCTCAGTCCCTTCAAAGCGCATCTTTGCTTCCCTTCCTTCAGGGGGAAGCTAGCCGCGCTGCCCGGCACGTCAAGCTCGGCCTAATTCGCCAGTTCCACCAGCCGGAACAACCCCATGGGCCACATGCGCCGCCAGCTTGCCGCGGCCAGCTCGGGCGGGGTCATAACATGCTCCATGCGTATGTCCGGGTGCCAGCCCAGCAGGCGGGATGCCGGGGCCAAAGCCCGTTCCGCCCACCACAGGGGGCCAGATTCCGCGGCAAAATGGTTGACCAGTAAAATTGTTCCCCCAGGCCGCACCACGCGCCGCAACTCTGCCAGCAAGGCGCGCGGGTCTGGCACCACCGAGGCCACGAACATCGCCACCGCCACATCGAAACTCTCCGGCGCGAATGCCGTGGCCTGCGCGTCCATTTCCAGCAGCGCCTCCACATGCGTCAGCCCCAGCGCCGCCACGCGCTCATGCGCCTGGCTTAGCATGGCGCGCGAGAGGTCTATGCCCGTTATCCGCTTCTCCGGCGCGTAAAGCGGCAAAGCCAGCCCGGTGCCCACCCCCACCTCCAGCACGCGCGTGCCAGAATGGGCATTTATGGCCGCCACAGCCGCCCGGCGCGCGGGCCGCGAAATCAGCCCGAACCAGCTATCGTAAGATTTGGCGTAGCGGGCATAGGCGGTGCGTATGGAGTCCGCGTCGAGTCTGGTGTGTGGGCCGTGCAATACGCCGCCATATGTTTCCGCCATATTTTTTCCGCCATCCTTAAAATGTAACCCAGCTTGCGCGCAACACGCCGTCCAGGCAATGGCCAAAAGGGCGGATTTTCAGCGGGTAATTGTACGAATAACAAGACTGGGCGAGAGAATTTGCGGTAATATTTGCGGTGCCTGGCCGGGGCGGTAGTACAGGTATAACGGCACGCCGGCACGGTGGCTGGCAGCCAGCAGCGCGGTTATGGCCGGGTTACGCTTGGTCCAATCCGCCACCAGCAGCGCCACGCGGTGCGCCTTCAGGGTATTTTGCACGTTTTTGTTGCTTAGCGTGCCGCGCTCGTTCACCAGGCAGGTTAAGCACCAGGCCGCGGTTACATCCACCAGCACCGGGCGGCCTTGCGCCCGCAGGTCCGCCAGCCGCGCAGCACTGTAAGGCGCTGCCCCAGGCAGGTTGAGCACGGCCGAGGGCGCGCTGTGCAGAAACGGCAGCAGCACAATCAGCGCCACCGCCAAAACCGGCCGCCGCGGCAGCGCCAAAACCAAAAACCCCGCGCCCAGCAGTAGCACCGCCAGCCCCGGCGTGCTGGCCTGGTGCCACAGCACCCAGCCCAGCCACGCGAATGTGCCCAGCATCGGCGCGGCCAAAACCCGTTGCAGCCAAACCATCCAGGCGCCTGGCCTGGGTAACCGCGCGGCCAGATGCGGCCTGAACGCCAGCACCAGCACGGGTGACGCCAGCCCCAGCCCCAGTGCTGCAAAAATACCCAGCGCCCCGCCCGGCGGCAGCGCCAAGGCCGCCGCCACGGCGGGGGCCATGAAGGGCGCGGTGCAGGGCGTTGCCACCAGCACCGCCAGCAGCCCCATAATAAAACTATTCTGCGCCGGCACATGGCGGATAAAGCCCGGCGCCCGCAGCGTAAACAGCCCGGCCAGATTCAGCCCGGCGGCGAAAATCACCCATGCCATAACGGCCACAAAGGCCGGGGACTGGAACTGGAACCCCCAGAACACCAAGCCCCCCGCCGCGCGCAAGCCCAGCAGCACCCCGGCCAGCGCCAGCATCGAGACCATAACCCCCGCCGCATACCCCAGCGCCTCGCGCCGGATATGCCCATGCGCCGCGCCGCCCAGCCGCGCGAAGGCAAGGCCCTTCATGGCCAGAATCGGGAACACGCAGGGCATCAGGTTCAAAACCAGCCCGCCCAGCAGCGCCAGCACCCAGTAGGGCGCGTGGCCTGGCCCGCGCACCAGCTTTGGCTCCACCCGCAGGGCCTGCATCTGGCGCGCCGGGCCGGTCAGCTCCAGCAGCCCGGGCAGCGCCGTGCCGGGCTTGGCCAGGGCCAGCTTCAGCACCAGCCCTTGCGGCGTAAAGCTCAACCGCTGCTTGGCCGCGTTATCAATACTGCCCGGCGCGAACGGAAAAAACCGCGCCGACCGCACTTGCGCCGCACTCAGCCCGGCCACGCGCAGCGTGCCATCCGGCGCCAGCGTGGCGGCAAAAGGCGAGGGCACAATGGCGGAGGGCTGGAACAGCCCCGCCTCAGCCGAAGCCCCGCCCGCCAGCGCCAGCGTAAAATGCGCCTGCTCCGGCACACATACATCCGCGCATACCAGCCAGCGCGCCGTGGCCTGCACCTGCGTGCCCACGCCCCGCGCCATAAAGGGCAGCACCACATGGCCCGAGAGCACATAGGCCGCCACACCGTCCTGCAGCAGAAACTCCGGCGGCGGAAATTCCAGCGCCCCCGCCTTGGCCGGCGCCGCCAGTTGCACCTGCGGCGCAAACCCCGCATCGCCCGGATTCTGCCAGTAAACATGCCAGCCCGGCGCCAGCGAGAATTCCAGCGCCAGCCGCACCTGGCCCGCATCAGCCGTATTGCTCTCAGACACCAGCCTGGCCGTGCCATGGGCCGAGGAAAACGCATTGCTCGCCGCCGCCAGGGCCAGATGCGGAAGGAGAAGGAACAGAATCAGCCAGCGCATACCCCTCCTATCGCACGCATCGCGCCGCTCTGGTATCCGGGCGCGATGCTCGACCTGCCCGTTGCCGAAATCCTGCCGGACCTCACCGCCGCCCTGCGCCAGGGCAATGCCGTGCTGGTCGCCCCGCCGGGCGCTGGCAAAACCACCCTGGTGCCACTCGCCGCCCTGCAGGCGGGGCTGGGCAAAATCCTGGTGCTGGAACCCCGCCGCCTGGCCGCCCGCGCCGCCGCCATGCGCATGGCCGAGCTGCTGGGCGAGAGCGTGGGCAACCGCATCGGTTTCCGCACCCGGCTGGAAAGTGCTGTCAGCCCCGCCACCGCGGTCGAAGTTATCACCGAAGGCCTGCTCACCTCCCGCCTGCTCACCGACCAGGGCCTCACCGGCATCAATCTCGTCATTTTCGACGAAATCCACGAGCGCAGCCTGGAATCCGACCAGGCCTTGGCGCTGGTGCTCGATTTGCAGCGCAGCCTGCGCCCGGAACTGCGCATCCTCGCCATGTCTGCCACCGCCGAGGCGGAGAAACTCGCCCGCCTGCTCGATGCCCCGGTGCTGGAAAGTGACGGCAAGCTCTTTTCTATCGAAATCCACCACGCCAAGCGCGACCTGGCCTCTCCCCGCGACCTGCCTGAAGCCGCCGCCCGGGCCGTGCGCGAGGCTTTGGTGGCGCATGAGGGCGATATTCTCGTCTTTCTCCCCGGCATGGCGGAAATCCGCCGCACGCAGCAGGCGCTGGAAAAATGCCCGGCTCTGGTGCTGCCCCTGCACGGCGACCTGACGCGCGAGGCGCAGGACACGGCTTTGCGCGAACATGCCGGGCGGCGCGTGGTGCTTTCCACCTCCATTGCGGAAACCTCGCTCACCGTGCCCGGCGTGCGTATTGTGATAGATGGCGGCTACCGCCGCGCCCCGGTGCTGGACACCTCCTCCGGCCTCACGCGCCTGGCCACGCAGCGCATTTCCCGTGCCGCCGCCACGCAGCGCGCGGGCCGCGCCGGGCGCCTTGGGCCAGGCGTGGCCATAAGGCTCTGGACAGAAGCCCTGAATCGCGGCCTCGCCCTGTTCGAAACCCCGGAAATCCTCGCCGCCGAACTTTCCGGCCTCGTGCTGGCCTGCGCCGCCTGGGGCGAGGCGCCATCGGCCCTGCCCTTCATCGACCCGCCGCCCGAAGGCGCGGTGAAAGCCGCCACAGCTTTGCTCACCGCCCTCGGCGCGCTGGACGCTGCCGGGCGCATCACGCATTTGGGCCGCGAGATGGCCCGGCTGCGCGCCGAACCGCGCCTGGCCGCCATGATGCTGGCCAGCACCGATAAAGGCGAGCGCGCCTTGGCCGCCGACATCGCGGCGCTGCTGGAAGAAAAAGACGTCCTGCCCCGCGATGCCTCCGCCGACATCACCCTGCGGCTGGAAGCCATGCGCGGCGAGGGCAGGGGCGACCGCACCATCATCTCCCGCGTGCGCCAGGGCGCCAAAATCTACCGCAACCGGCTGGGTGTGGGCGCGGCACCCGCCCAGGGCCACCCCGGCGCGCTGCTCGCCGCCGCCTTCCCCGACCGCATCGGCCAGGCCCGCGGCGCCGCTGGCTCCTACCGCCTCGCGGGCGGCGGCGCGGGCAATCTTTCGTCCGCCGACCCGCTGGCCCGCACCCGCCTGCTGGTGGCCGCCTCGCTCGATGCCAAAGGCCACGCCATCCGCCTGGCCGCCGCGCTGGATGTGGATGACCTGCCCGATTTCCTGCGCGCCCGGCTGCAAACCACGCGCGAGACGGGCTTCGACCCCGTGGCGGGCAGCGTGCTGGTGCGCGAGCGTGTGCGGCTGGGTAACCTTATCCTGACTGACCGCAACGCCCACGCCAGCCCGGATGAAATCCAGGCTGCCCTGGCCCAGGCCCTGGCCACGCGGCTTAACCAGCTAGACTGGACCGAGGCGGCGGAGAATTTTTGCGCCCGCGTGGCGGTAATGCGCGGCATAGAGCCAGACTACCCGGATTTCTCCCGCCCCGCTCTGGCCGCCAGCGTGCAAGACTGGCTGGCCCCCTACCTTGCCGGCATGACCAATTTGCGCGGCGCCAAAACCGTGGATGTGCTGGAAGCCCTGCGCACCCGCCTTGGCCATGACCGCGCCCGAGAATTGGACAAAGCCCTGCCCGCCGAGCTGCGCCTGAAAAACGGCACCATCCGCATCGACTATTCCGGCCCCATACCCGTGGCCTCCGCCCGCGCCCATGTGTTCTACGGCACAAACACCACCCCCCAGCTCGCCAGCGGGCGCGTGCCGCTGCAACTGGCACTCCTCTCCCCCGCGCAACGCCCCATTGCCATCACGGCGGACCTCGTAACTTTCTGGCGCAGCGGCTGGCCCGACGTCCGCAAGGACATGCGCGGGCGCTACCCGAAGCATGACTGGCCGGAGGAGCCTTGGACCTGAAGGATGGCGCGGGATTTGAGAAATGATACCAACGGTCATTGAGCATGACCGTTGGTATCAGGCTTATGCCTGGCGCGTGGCCGCCCCGCCAGCCCCACGCGCGATACCAACGCGCATGGTCGCGATTCTACGGGGGTCCCTTGTTGATGGAATGGTGATTCGCTCTGTACGGCGTGTCGGAGCTGCGTGAGCTAGGAGCCCGTCCCGGTAACGGCTGAATTGTCTCGACGATACGGTTTTGGCGTGATTCTATTTTCGGATGAGCAAAGTGTTTCGTCCGTGGAAGACCGATGAGGTCTGGCTGCTTCCGCCCTCGGTTGCGGAGTTTGTCCCTGCCGGTCATCCGGCGCATCTGATCCGCGATCTGGTCAGTGAAGAGCTGGACCTTTCCGCGATCATGGATGCCTACACCGAGGTGAGGGGCTACCCGCCGTATCATCCGGCAATGATGGTCGCGCTGCTGCTCTACGCCTATCGCAGCGGCGTTTATTCATCGCGCCGGATTGCGCGCGGATGCGAAGAGCGGCTGGATTTTCAGGCGGTGACCGCGCTCAACCGGCCGGATTTCCGCACCATCAGCGAATTCCGCCGCCGCCACCTTGATGCGTTGGCCGGTCTGTTCGTGCAGGTGCTGGCGCTGTGCCGCCGGGCGGGTCTGGCCGGGCTGGATGGTGACCAAGCAGGCGCGTCTGGCGCGCATCCGCGCTGCCAAGGCGGCGCTTGAAGCCGAAGCCCGTGCCGCTGAAGCGGCCCGGCCGCCAGCGCCATCAAACCCCGATGGCAGCTCGAAGC
>JAJZFB010000005.1 GCA_021805545.1 Pseudomonadota bacterium
CAGGCCAGGGTAGGGGATTTCGGGGAAGTCCTGGCGCATGGCCTGGGCGGCCTGGCGCGGCACAAAACCGGGCACCACAACGTAGCTGAACGGGCTGGTTACAAGCGGGGTGCGGCGGAGGGCTTCAAGGTCTAGCAGCGCCATGGTCTGGGTTCCGGGGTGAGCCTCTGGCCGCGCTACAGGTAAGGGGTGTTTCATTCATTGACCTATATCAACGCCGCCCGTTGAGCGGTTGTTAACGAGTTTGCGCGACCATGGCGCCACCAATTCAGCCAAGGCGCCGCCCATGTTGCAGAACCCAATCCACGCCAGCCCGTCCCAGGCCGCATCATCCGCTTTGGCGCAGCGCGCCCCGGCCCCGCCCGTGCTGGAGGAGCGGCGCGGCGCGCTGCGCCTGCCGGTTATTAAAAGCGCCAGAATTGTTAGCACCGCCGATGGCGGGCAGAGCGTATATAATTGCCTGGTGCTGGATGAATCCGCCGCCGGCGTGCTGGTGGATCTGGGTGCCATGTTCCCCCTGCCGGACGAGGTAACCCTGCACATGACCGGCGGCGCCAGCTACCGCGCCCGCCGCTGCTGGGCCGTGGGCACCAAGGCTGGGCTGGCCTTTACAGGCCCGCAGACCATGAGCGGCGAAACCGCGGAGAAACTGGCCCAGCTAGGCGGCATGCTGCGCGCCCAAGGCCTGCCCGCCACACTGGCCGCGCTGCGGGCGCAACGGTTTTTCGGGAATGAGGAGGTATGGCGGGCTGCCGAGACGGCCGAGGCGGCGTATTTGCGGCTGGAGGCTGTGCTGGCGGGGTAGGAAAGGCTTGCTACCGGCTAAACCAATACCACCTCCGCGCTCCTCAGCCGCCATATCCGCAGCCGCGCCACATCCAGCAGCCGCTCCCCCGTCATCGTCCGCCAATCTCCCGCAGCAGCGGGCTGGGCGTAATACACTTCCCGCTTTGGCCAGCGATACCCCAGCTGCCACGTCCACACCCCATGCCGCCGGTAAACCCGGCGCAGCCGCCGCGCCAAGGCCGCGTCTGGCCGCGCTTCCACGCGCGCGGCCCAGCATGGCGGCGCCCCGGCTAGCCGCGCCAGCCGCCAGCTGAGCCGCGATACGTAATTGGAAAACCAGATTGTGTACCCCAGTTCCGCCTGCAACGCCGCCACGGCGCGGTACACTTGTACATGCTCCGGGTGCCCGTACTCACCCCAGGGGTTGTGCGTATAAACTTCGGTGCACCCGGCCAGAACCGGCCTCAGCCCCGCAACCAGCGCGGTAAAATTCGCCTCATACCGCGCCTCTCCGGCGGTATCGGCAATTTTCAGCCCGTAGCTGGTAAAATATGTGTGCCGCCAATCCACTAATTTGCGCGTGCCGCTTTCCTGCAGCGCCAAATCCACCACCGGCAAGGGCAGTGCCGCCACGGCACGCCGCCGCGCGGCGGATGTTTTGCCCGCCCCGCCAAATTGGCCGCCAAAACAAAAAACAACGCGGTCTGCCTCCGCCAGAGCAGCGCTCATCCACAGCGCCTCGTCATCCGGGTGCGCAGCCACCACGGCCCTCATGCCCGCATTTCGTCGTACAACGCCTCCAGCAGCGCGGTCTGGCGTTCAATATCAAACGCCCGCACTGCCCGCGCCCTGGCCGCGGCCCCCATGCGGTGCCGTAATTCCGCATCCGCCAGCAGGCAGCGCATGCGCGCCGCCAGCGCCTCGCAATCGCGTTCCGGCACCAGGAAGCCCGTCTCTCCATCCAGAATCGTTTCGCGGATTCCGCCAAGGCCGGAGCCAACCGCCGGTACGCCAGTGGCCGCGGCTTCCAGGGTGACCATGCCCAGCCCTTCCACGCGCCCGGAGCTGGTCCGCACGCTGGGCAGGGCCAGCAGCGCGGCACGGCGCATCCAGCCCAGAACCTGGGCATGGGGCAGGGCGCCCATAAATTCCACCCGGTGCGCCACGCCGCTTTCGCGCGCCATCTGCTCCAGCCTGCCGCGCAACGGGCCGCCGCCAATAATCACCAGCCGCATGCGCGGAAATTGCGGTGCCAGATGGGCAAAAGCACGGATGAGGTATGCCGTGCCCTTTACCTCCACCAGCCGCGCCACATGCAGGATTATATCCTCTTCCTCCGCCGCCGCGCGCGGCGTAATCCCGGCGCAATCCACGCCAATGTAATGCACGCGCGTCCGCTCTTGCGGGAAGCCTTGGTCCAGCAGCCGCTCGCGGATGAAATGCGAGGCACAGAGAAACAAATTGCCCCGCCGTGCCAGCCGCGCCCGCAGCAGCGGATACCAGGCCCAGGCAGGAGAGGCGAAAAACCCCGCGGTGGAGAGCGTGGCATCGAACCCGTGAAAGGTTGTTACCAGCGGCACGCCCAGCTTTTCGGCCAATGGCAGGGCGTAAGTGCCCTCGATGCCGAAATGCGCGTGGATCACCGCAGGCCGTCTGCCCGCCAGCAATGCCTCATACGGCGCGATGCTGCGGCTGAGCATCTGCCAGCCCGCCAGCGCCAGCCGCCCGCCCGGCCATAAATCCTCCACCGCCAGCGTCTCGGCCCATTCAGGCGCTGGGCCATGCCGCAACCGCCCCAGAAACACCGGGGCGTAGCGGCGCAGATTCCTGGCCTGCTCGGTGATGAAAACCTCGGAAACCCTGAACAGATTGTGGCGCATTACCGCCACAACCGGCTTATTTTGCGGCGGCGAGATAGGCATCTCCCCTGGCGGCGGCTTGGCTCAGTGGAATCAGCCCCAGCTCGCGCCCGGCCTCGGCAAACAGGCCAATCGCATGGTCAATCTGCGCCGTGCTATGTGCAGCACTAACGCTGGAGCGCAGCAGCGCCAGCCCTTTCGGCGTAGCAGGCGGCAGGCTTACATTGGTGTAAAGCCCCAAGGAAAGCAGGCGCGACCAGAAGGCAAACGCCGTTTCAGGGTCTGGCATTACGGTGGAAACCACCGGGCTAGGCTCTGGCCCCACCGTAAAGCCCAGCGCGGCGAGGCCGTTATATAGCCGCCGCGCGTTGCTCATAAGCTGGTGGCGCAGGGCTGGGCGCAGCCGCAACTGGTTGAGCGCCTCCAGCGCCGCCGCCATAACGGAAGGCGGGAGCGAGGCGGTGAACATATAAGGCCGGCTCACCACGCGCAGGATGTCGAAACCCTCAATATCCGCCACGCAGAAGCCGCCAACCCCACCCAGGCTCTTCGAGAATGTGCCGACGATGAAATCCACATCGGCCTCCACCCCGGCCTCTTCGGCCAGGCCGCGCCCGGTGGCGCCCAGCACGCCCAGCGAATGTGCCTCGTCCACCACCAGGTAAGCGCCGTATTCGCGCTTAACCGCGGCAAATTCCTTCAGTGGCGCGGTATCGCCCAGCATCGAGTAGATGCCCTCGACGACGATCACCTTATCGCCCGGCACGTCCTTCAGCCGCCGCAGCCGGTTGGCCAGATCCTCCGGGCTGTTATGGCGGAAGCGCGTTACCTGCGCATGGCCCAGGCGGGCGCCATCGTAAATGCTGGCATGAGAGTCGGCATCCAGGATCAGGTGGTCATCCTTGCCCGCCAGCGCGGAGAGAATACCCAGATTGGCCTGGTAGCCGGTGGAAAACACCATGCCATGGCGGCGCCCGTAAAAATCGGCCAGCGCCCGCTCCAGCCCGCGATGTCCTTCGTAACTGCCATTGGCGATGCGCGAGCCCGTGGTGCCGGTGCCGGAAAGCTCTACCGCCTCCACCGATTTTGCGATGACAGCCGGGTCGTAGGTCAGGCCGAGATAGTTATTTGTGCCCAGCAGCAAGGTCGCGCGCCCGCCAATAATCGCCTCGGTGGGTGACAAAACAGTCTCAAACGAGACATTGAACGGGTTGCTGCCCGCCTCTTCCAACTGGCGGTATTGCGCCGCCAGCGGGGCATATTTGGCAAACAGGCCCATGCAGTTAAACGCGCGCCATAAGCTCGCGCAGCGCCTTTACCAAATCGCCCAGCGTTTCAATCTCGGCAATCCGGTCCAGCGGCACGGAAACATCCAGCCTGTCTTCCAGCTCCATGACGAAATCCATCACCGCCACGGAATCCAGCCCGAGATCATCGACAATATGCGTCCGTTCAGACAATTCCACGGGCCGCTTCAGCGCGCCGCGTAATGTCTCGAAGATGATCTCCTGGAGATCGCCGCCAGAATCCTGCATGTTTCGGGTCAGTCCCTTCTAGCCAATATGCCGGTATAGCCCAGTTATCAGTTTTGCACGCCACACCGAGTCGCACCCCGCGCGGATGACAAATTGATAACCTCCGCTATACTTGGCTATGTAAATAAATTAAAGGGCAGCCCAGCCCCGCAAGGGCGTGTTCACGAATGGCAGCATCCCGCGCTTCCGGCAATGCCATGGCCAGAAGCGGAGCAGGCGGCCTTGGGGATGGCGTAAAGCGTTGATTATCAACGAATACCTAGCTCGGGAAATTGGCAGGCCGTTTGCCGTCATCTTGGCGGTGCTCTGCGCCTTGTTCGGCGGCTACAGCATCTCTTCCAGCCTGGCGGATCCGGCTAACGGTCTGCTGCCGGCCTCGGTTATTTTTGAGCTGGCCGGGCTTAAGCTGCTCATTTCGCAGGATGTGCTCATCCCCATCGCGCTTTATTTCGCCGTGCTGCTCAGTTTCAGCCGCCTGCATGCCGACCGCGAGATTACCGCCATGCAGGCGCTTGGCGCCTCGCCCATGCGCGCGGTGCGCGCGGTGCTGGGCATTGCCACGGTTACGGCGCTTGCCGTTTGCGCCATGGCCATGCTGGCGCGGCCCTGGGCCTATGGCACCTCACACAGAATCACCTGGCTTGGCGCCACCAGGGTTGATCTCAGCGCCATGCAGCCGGGTATTTTCTATGCCAGCCAGGATGGCGGACGTGTCATCTTCCTGTCGCAGCGCGCCAGGCACGGCGGCCCGGCAAGCGGTGTGTTCGTGCGCCGCAAGGTTGGCAACCATACCGAGGTCATTTTCGCCCAATCCGCCATACCCTTGCCGCAGAGCGATGGCGCTGGGCAGCGCGAAGTCTATCTTTTCAACGCCCATGTGTACGAAATTGATCCCGCCAACCCGCAAAACAGCCAGAGTCTCGACGCCCAGGGATTGAAACTGGACCCAGCCAGCGCGAAGGGCGGAACGCCAGGGTATAGCCCCGTGGCGGCCAGCACGGCGCATCTGGCCACATCTTCAGCCCCGCGCGATATTGCCGAGTGGCAGTGGCGGCTTTCCACGCCAGTTTCCACGCTGTTACTGGCGCTCATGGGCATTCCGCTCAGCCGTACCGAGGCGCGCCAGGGCCGTTTTGCCCGGTTTGGCCCGGCCATCCTTATTTATGCGGGCTATTATCTGCTTTGCACCAGCGCACGCACATGGGTGGAACATGGGCAAATTGCCCCTTGCCCCGGCATTTGGTGGGGGCCGATGGTGCTTGCGGTGCTGGTGCTGGCCGCGTTCAAGGAGCGTGCCATTCGCTTCCGCCTGGCCCGCCTTACCGCCCGCCGCGCGGCAATGCCATGAGCCAGCTGGACCGCTATATAGGGGTTTTTACCTTGCGTGTTTTCCTGCTGGTCATGGCCGGGCTTACCGTGCTGTTCAGCCTGCTCGATTTCGTGCAGCAGCTCTCGCTGGTGGGGCAGGGGCATTATGATGCGCGGGATGCCCTGATTTACACCATCTTCACCGCGCCCTCGCGCGTGCTCATTCTTGCCCCCGTGGCCATGATGCTGGCCAGCCTGCTGGCGCTTGGCGTGCTGGCCCGCCATTCCGAGCTGACAGCCTGGCGCAGCCTTGGTGTTTCGCAGGCGCGTATCATCGGCGCGCTGCTCAAGCTCTCTGTGCCCATCATTTTCGTGCTGTTCCTCATGGCGCAATATGTTGTCCCCACCGCGCAGCTTCTGGCCCAAAACGTGCAGCAGGCCGCGCTTAGCGATACCGCGACGGGGCTGCATTATGGCGGGTTCTGGGTGGCGCGCGGGCGCGAATTCCTCAACGTGCAGAATTTCGGTTTTGGCAAGCAGCCTCGGGATATTGATATTTATAGCTTTGGTGAGGATGGCAGCCTGACGCGCTATTTGCACGCGGCGCGCGCGCGCGTAGAGCCGGACGGAAACTGGAAGCTGAAGGATGTTGTTGAAGAACAAGTGCGTGGCTCGCAATTCGTCACCACCACCCTGCTCAGCGTGACCTGGAACGCCATCGTTACGCCGCAGCATATGCGTTTGCTGCAATTGCCGCCCGCGACCATGCCGCCAATCGATCTGTTCCGTTATATTCACGATTTGCGTAGCGGCGGCCAGCAGGCCACCGAGGACGAGCTGGCTTTTTGGAGCATGGTGGCCATCCCATTCTCGCTGCTGGCCTTGGTGATGGCCGCGGCACCCTTTGCGTTTGATGCCCAGCGCGTGCAAAGTGCCGGGCGGCAGGTGCTGACTGGCGCGTTGCTCGGCATCGGGTTTGAACTGGCGCAGCAGCTTTTTTTCTATTTCGGCGAGCGCATCAGCCTGCCGCCGCCCATTACCGCGCTCGCGCCTGCATTGGTGCTTGGCTATATCGCCATGCGCGCCATGCGGCGCACAGATTTGCGCTTGCAGCGGCCTTCAAGGGTTTGAAGCAAACGCCGCGTAGCGTGCCCGCTGCGCCGCCAGCAGCCAGGCCAGAAGCCCGGTAAGGGCAAAAATCTCAAACAGAAAATACAGCAGCGGTGCGCCCGCCAAGGCGAAGAGGAAGATCGCCAGGGTTCGCATATTGGCTGAAAGCAGCGCCCAGCGGCGGATGGAGGGGGCAAAGGCGGCGCAGTAACGTGCCCGCAGCGTGCTGGCCTCATCCGGCTTTGCTGCCAGCGAAGCCGCGAAGCGCGCATGGAAGCGCGCCGCATCGCCCGCAATGAGCAGTTGCGCCCGTGTATAGGCACGGCTGAGCCATGCCGCCGCGCCGGGCGGGGCAGGTGCCTGCAAATCTGGCAGCGCGGCCGATTGCCGCCCCAGCCCATACACGTTGTAATATTGCCGCTGCAGCTCGTATGCCGCCGACTGCACCGCATGGCACAGCCCGGCGAGGACGGCGATGCCCCACACCCAGCCGCCATGAAACCGCGCCAGCGTAAGCGTCAGGCCGATGTAAACGGCGGCGAAGGTCACATAGTCGCAGATGCCATCGACGACTTTACCAAAAGCCGAGAAGTTGTTCGTGTACCGCGCAAGCTGCCCATCCGCGCCATCCAGCACATGCCAGATGACCATGAGCGCGAAACCCAGCGGCACGCACCATGTATGCGGATAGAAATGATACGCCACCCCCGCTGCAATGCCACAGCCCATGCCGGCCAGAGAGAGCTGGTTGGGCGTAATGCCAGCCCGCGCGCAATATGGCACAATCCAGGCCGAGAGCGGGTGGATGACGTAGCGATTGCTCGGCTCCTCAATCTCCGCCGCGCGCTTTACCGGCTCGTTCATCATGCAATTCTACGATAGAAGCCCATTTTCCAGCAGCTTTTCTGCCTTGGCGAATGCCGCCGGGTCATCAACATCCACCCACACGCGGCCGCCAATATCAAACACACGTGCCTTGCCCCATTCCGCCAGCACATTCATGGCGCCCGAGATGGAATCATCCCCCCGCGCCTGGCTTTCGATCAGCGCATCGAACATGACGGGCGTGCAGAGGAACACGCCTGTATCGAAACAGTTGAAGTCGCGGATGACCTTGCCGATATGGATTAGCCGGTTTCCCTCGCACTTCACCCGCGTCACATCCTCGGGGTCGTTCAGCGGGTTCTCGATGTTGAAATCCACCGCCAGCGTCACTGTTCCCGGCTCCGTGCCGGCTTCAATCAGCGCGCGGAAAATTTCCGGATCCACCAGATGGTCGCACATGGTCAGCAGAAACGGCTCGTCGATGAACTGCTTCGCGGCGAGGACCGAAACGCCATTGGCGCGGTCCCAGTGGCGGTTGAAGATGCGTGTAACCGGCACATTCTCGCGTGCCGCGATTTCGCCCAGCCGCGCCTGCAACTCGCCGGAACGATAGCCCGTAACGGCGAAAAAACCATCCACCCCGCCCGCGCGCGCATTGGCGATGACGCGTTCAATCAGCGATATGCCCTTTATGCGGATGAGCGGCTTAAGCCCGCCTTTTTGCCGCAGCCTGGTGCCTTGCCCGGCGGCGGCGATCAGGCATTTCATTCCGCGGCGGCGGCCTTTACCGCCGTGCAGGCGGCGATGAAGCCGTCCGTCATCTCATGGGCAATGTCGTCGGTATATTGCACCGGCGGATGCTTGCAGAAATAAGCGGAAGGCCCGGTGAGCACGCCGCCCACGCCATTCTCCAGCGCGATTTTGCAGCAACGGATCATGTCGATCACCACACCAGCGGAATTTGGGCTGTCCTGCACCGAAAGGCGCAATTCCAGGTCCATCGGCACATCGCCGAACAATAGCCCTTCCATGCGGATGAAGCAGATCTTGTTGTCGTTCTGCCAGGGCACGTAGTCGCTGGGGCCGATATGGATATTTTCATTGTCCAGCCGCGTCTTGGCGACAGCCTGCACGGCTTCGGTTTTGGACTTCTTCTTCGAAGCCAGGCGGTCCTGGTTCTTCATGTTCAAAAAGTCGGTGTTGCCGCCTGTGTTCAACTGATAGGTCCGCTGCAGCTTCACGCCACGTTTGGCGAATAAATCGGTCAGCACCCGGTGTGTGATGGTGGCGCCGAGCTGCGACTTTATGTCGTCGCCGATGATGGGTATATTGCGGGCCGCAAAACGGGCGGCAAAATCCGGGTCGGAGGCAATAAACACGGGCATGTTGTTGATAAAGCCCACCCCGGCCTCGAGCGCGCATTCAGCATAGAAGCGCGCGGCCTGCTCCGAGCCAACGGGCATATAATTCAGCAGCACATCGGCGCGGCTCTTGCGCAGCTCGGCTACAATCTCGTCCTTGCTCAGCTCGCGCGCATCCGCCTGCACAAAGGTGCGGTCCTCGGCATAATCAGCCATATGCGCGGAAATGCCGTCCAGCACCTGGCCCATTTGCACAATCACGCCGCTATCGGGAATATCGGCCTGGAACACCATGGTGCAGTTGGGTTTGGCGAAAATGGCGCGGTGCACATCCTGGCCCACTTTGCGGGTGTCTACGTCGAACGCGGCCACAACTGCGATATCGCAGGGCCTGTAGCCGCCTATCGTGGTGTGCATCAGGCCGGTGACGTCCTCGTGGCAGCGCTCAGGCGTGTAGTAATGGATGCCCTGGATCAGCGAGCTGGCGCAATTGCCGATACCGGCGATCGCGATGCGGATGCCGCTCTTACTTCCCATTGTGAAACCTCATCTACCTGAAAAACGCCGGCCCATCCGCGCATATGAACAATTTGTTACCCTACAGTCTCGGCGGAATGGCTGCAAGTAGAGTGGTTTGTTTATAAATCAGCGGATTAACTTGATATTGGGGCAGACATGCGCTGGCTACAGGCCCGGCAGGGCCGTGCAAACCAGGGCGCTGTAAAGCTGGGTTTTGGCATGTGCCCGCACGTAGCCCGGGCTCATTTGCGCCATGTAGGGTTTGCTGCGGATCGAGGCATACCAGTGCACGAGCAGTGTTTCCGGACGCAAGGCGCGGCGCAAGGTGCCGCCCAATGCCAGGCCGCGCGCCGGGCGGAACCAATGCTCGGAAATCTCGGGCGGAAGCGGGTAAAAAACCCCTGGTTGATGGATGATCAGCGCCTGGGCCGGAAATTGCCCAACCAGCGCCTGCAGCAAATCCGGCCCCAGCGCGTAAGGCTGGGTACGCCGCGCCACGGGCAGCTCCACCATGGCGCGCAGATAGGCGGCGAACAGACTTGCGCCCGGCGCCGCACCCATCACCGCGTTATTTACCCCCGGGAAATACCAGCCCTCCACAAGCCTGAAGCCGCGCCATCCGCCGGGCAGCACCCGCAGCGCCTTGCGCAGCACGTCCAGCGCCAGATGCCGCGCCCACACAAAAGGTGAGCGTGAGGCCCGCACCCAATGCGGCCACACAATATATTCAGTGCCCACAAATTGCGGCGCGGTCAGCAAGGGCTGCAGCGAGGCAATGGTCACCGTATCCAGGTCGAGATAGATGCCGCCTTGCAGATACAAAATCGCCGCGCGCAGCACATCGGCGCGCTGCACCGGGCTGGCCAGGCCGTCATACAACATGGTCAGCTTATCATTAAGCCCCAGCCGGGCTCCCGCATCGCGCAGCAGGGCCCGCGGATCATCACGTTGCAGCCGCACCCCCTTGGCGGCACGTAGCGCGGCCAGCTCCGGGCCGGCCGCCAGTTCATCAGTATGGTGCAGAATGACCTCATCCATCTCTCCCCGCGCCGCGGCTGAGAGCACGGCAAACACATAGGCCCAGGGCAGGGCAGGGCCGATCCATACAAAATGTACTTTGGCGGGAATGGTCATGACCGGAGATAGGCGGCTGCAAAGCCCGCCGTCAAATACAGCCCTGCTTCACCATTGCCATTGCAAGGCAGGTCTGTTAGCCGGAAAAACTGTGTCGCAGTTCAAACCATCTTACGGCGCCGGGCCTACCCCCACCAGCACGCCCGGCCGTGCCATCGTCTATGCCAGCTTCAGCACCATTGCTCAGGCGCTGGATTATGCGGCGGAGGGTGTAACCGGTTTTAACATATACTCCGGCAAGGGTGTCCTCACGGAAGTCCTGCCATATAAAATCCTGCGCGCGCAGGCGCTTGATCTTGCCGGCAGGCTGCTGGGGGCGGGCCTTCGGCCCGGCCAGCATGTGGGCCTGGTGGCCGAGAGCGACGGGGATTTTCTGCGCGCTTTTTGTGCGTGCCAATATGCCGGGCTTGTGCCCGCGCCCTTGCCGTTACCCGCCGCGTTCGGCGGGCGCGAGGGCTATATCTCCCATTTGCGCCGCATGGTGGAAACGGCCCAGGCGCATGCCCTGTTTGGGCCGGACATGCTGGAAGCCTGGGTGCTGGAAGCAGGCGAGGGGCTGAATCTCCGCCTTTGCGGCAGCTACAAGCAGCTTGCCGCCGCCCCAAGTGCCCCCCTGCCGCCCCAAAACGCGGACTCGCTCGCGTATCTGCAATTTTCTTCCGGCAGCACGCGCTTCCCGCTCGGCGTTGCGGTTACCCAGCGGGCCTTCATGTCCAATGCCCGCCACATGGCGCGCGATGGGCTGAGCGTGACCGAGCAGGACCGCTGCACAAGCTGGCTGCCTTTTTATCACGATATGGGCCTGGTCGGGTTTTTCCTCATGCCCATGGCCTGCCAGCTTACGGTCGATCTGCTGCCAACGCGTGAATTCGCCCGCCGCCCGCTGCTGTGGCTGGACCTTATCGGCCGTAATGGCGGCACAGTCTCTTTCAGCCCCTCTTTTGGCTACGAGCTGGCGCTCCGCCGCGCGGAAACCGCTTCCACCGAGGGCCTCAATCTTTCCACCTGGCGCCGCGCCGGCATAGGCGGAGACATGGTGCGGCCCCTGGTGCTGGAAAAATTCGCCGCCCGCTTCGCCGATTGCAGCTTCAACGCGGGCGCCTTTGTGCCCTGCTACGGCATGGCCGAGGCCACTTTGGCGCTTAGCTTCACGCCCCCCGGCCAGGGCGCGCTGCAAGATGTTATCGACAGCGCCATTCTGGAACGCGAACACCGTGCCGTGCCCGCCAATGGCAACACCACGCGCACGCGCGGCTTTGTGTATTGCGGGTGTATGCTGCCGGAACACGATGCCGAGGTACGCGGCGAGCAGGGCGAAACCCTGCCCGAGCGCCAGGTTGGCCGCATCTTCGTGCGTGGTCCCAGCCTTATGCAGGGCTATTTCGGCGCCGAGGGCGAAACCGCCCGTGTACTCTCGCCCGAAGGCTGGCTGGATACGGGCGATCTAGGCTATTTCGCGGGCGGGCAGCTCGTTATCACCGGCCGCGCCAAAGACCTCATCCTGGTCAATGGCCGCAATGTGTGGCCGCAGGATCTGGAATGGGCCGCGGAAGCCGGTATCGAAGGGGTACGTAGCGGCGATGTTGCGGTCTTCTCGGTTGATACCGGGCTGGAGGAAGAGGTGGTGGTGCTGGTGCAATGCCGTACAACCGACCCCGCCGCGCGTGAAAAACTCATCCACGGCATCACCAAGTTTTTCCGTGGCCGCCAGGGGCTGGAAACCCGGGTGGTGCTGGTACCACCGCGCAGCCTGCCGCAAACATCCTCTGGCAAGCTCAGCCGCTCCCGTGCCCGCGCCATGTATCTGGATGGCGGTTTTGCCGCTTCGTCCGCCATAGCCGGGGCGGCATGAGCCGCGTTGTCGCCCTTACCGGGGCGACGGGGTTTCTTGGCCTGCATCTGGTAAAGGCGCTGGCGGAGCAGGGGGCACGCATCCGCATCCTTACCCGCCGCAACCCCGTGCATGAATTCTGGGAAGGTATCGAATTCGAAGTGGTTACCGGCAGGCTGGACCAGCCTGAGGCCCTCGCGGAATTGGCCGTGGGCGCCGATGCCATCATCCACGCGGCCGGGCTTATCGCCGCCCCCAGCCTTGCCAAAATTCTGCGTACCAACCGCGATGGCGCCCGCAACACGGCCCTGGCAGCCCGCCAGCACGCGCCCGCCGCGCATTTCATTCATGTTTCAACCTTGGCAGCACGAGAGCCGCATATTTCCAACTACGCCTTTTCCAAGCACGCGGGCGAAGAGGCGGTGCGCACAGTGTACGCGGATGCGCCGCACCAGCTCACCATCATCCGCCCGCCCGCCTTGTACGGGCCGTGGGACAAAGCCACGTTCTCCGTCTTCAAGGCTGCCGGCTGGCCCCTCATCCCCGTCATCAGCCGTGGCCGTGTCAGCGCGCTGCATGTTACAGATGCCGCGCAAGCCCTCGCCCAGCTTGCTTTGGGCCCGGCTTGGCCCGGCCTGTTTGCTCTGCCGGGTGGCGATTACGGTATGGATGAGATTATGGCCGAAGCCGCCCGCGCCCAGGGGCGGGCAGCGCGGCTGGTTCATGTGCCACCGGCCCTGGTGCGCGCTGCGGGTGCCCTTTCGGGCCGGTTTGGTAAAAACCCGGTTTTCAACAATGGCAAAGCCCGCGAATTGCTGTACCCGGATTGGGTGGTGCGCCCGCACGAGGCGCTGCCCTACACGCCAGGCATCAGCCTTGCAGATGGTTTCCGGCAAACCATCGCCTGGTACCGTGCTAAAAACTGGCTCTAATACCAACGGTCATTGAGCATGACCGTTGGTATCAGGCTTATGCCTGGCGCGTGGCCGCCCCGCCAGCCCCACGCGCGATACCAGCGGGCATAAAGGATGAGTCATCCTTCATGCCCGCTGGTATCAATCGCCTTGTCGTACACCCGGTATGTTTTATACGCCTTGGCCCCCAAACTCTCATTCATCCGCCGCATCGGCAGATTATCCTCTAAAATCCACGAGAGTTCGATATGCGTGAAGCCCTTTTTGAGCGCCTCTTTCCGTACCATGCCGATCATGAGGAACGGCAGCAGCCCGCCGATCATATCCTGCGCCGCCGCGCGCCGCACGCCCATCAGCGGCACGCGCGCCGTTTTCACCCCGCTCACCTTCAGCCGCCAGAGCAGCTTGGCCCAGCCAAAGGGCAGCATCTTGCCGTTCAAATCCCGTATCGCCTCGTTCAAATTCGGCAGCCCGATCATGAACCCCACCGGCTTGCCGTTACGCTCCACCAGGCTGGTCAGCTTCGGGTCCAGCAGCGGCTTCAGTGCCTTGGCGATGTAGTCGGCTTCTGTTTCCGTCCAGGGCACAAACCCCCAATTGCCGGACCACGCATCGTTGAAAATATCGGTAACGGTCCTGATTTCGTCTTTTAACCGCGTCAAGTCCAACTGCCTTACGGTAATTTCCTTTGGCAGCTCGCGGTCCAGCAGGCGCCGTACCGATTTCGGAAGGTCATTGGTAATATCGTAGAGATAGGCATAAACATCCTTCTCTTTCACCAGCCCGTATTCTTCCAGCCGCTGTGCCACATAGGGCTTGTCGTGCCCCATCATCACCACGGGCGGGGCATCATACCCATCCACCAGCAGCCCGGTTTCCTCGTTGATGTTCAGGTTGAACGGCCCTTCCATGCGCGCCTTGCCGCGCGCGCGCAGCCAGCCCGCCGCCGTATCCAGCAGCGCCTTGAACACCGCCGGATCGTCCTCCGCCGCGATCATCCCGAACATGCCCGCCGCATCTGGCCGTACGCTCAGCGCCAGATGGTCGATTTGCGCGCTGATCCGCCCCACATCGCGCCCATTGCGCACCGCCAGCCAGAATTGCACCTCGGCATGGCCAAAAAACGGGTTCTTCGCCGTCAGCGCCTCTTCCCGCTCCATGTGCAAGGGCGCGATGTAGTACGGGTCATCCTTATGCAGTAGCTCGGGGAGCAAAATAAACCGCTTGAGCAGCTTCTTGCTGTCAACCGGAACAATCTCGATCGTGCTCAAATCATTCCCTCCTGGCTGGCATCGCGCGCCGCGGCCGGCTTGTCGCGCGGCGGCGCGCCGGTCAGCGCCATTACCCACGGGTAGCGGCGCGCTTCCTCAATATCGTAACCCAGATTGAACACGCTGGGGCTTTTGGGCCAGCCCCGCAAATCGGGATGGTAGGTGCCAAACACCGTATCCGGCGTGAAGCTCACAATCCCGTAATTGCCATTCTCGTTATGGAAATGATGCACAAGATGGTCGCGCTTCAGCTTCTGAAGCAAGCGGCTCTTGGGCTTGTAATTCAAATGTTGGATGCAATGAATAAACTCGTAGACACAAGTTGTTGTCAGCGCCGTGGCAAACGCCGCCGCAGCCCCCGGCCAGCCGGCCAGCGCATAGCCAACAGGCCCCGTAACCACCGCCATGGTGGGAATGGTGTTGTCTGGCGCGCCAAACAGCACTTCCAGCTTGTGCGGGTCCTGGTGGTGGTCGAAATGGATGCGCTTCCACAACGCCGCCGACCATTTCATCTTATACAACCAGCGCCCGTGCAGCACGTAGCGGTGCAGCACGTACCAAACCAGAGGATAAACGGGGAACACCGCCAGCACCGGCAGCGCCAGCGCCCACCAGCGCGGCGCATAAACCAAGGCCGCCCCGCCAGAGGCCACCGCCAGCAGGGCGTAAAGGTTAATGGCCGGGTATGTCAGGTAGGCCCGCCATAAATCCGGCAGGTTCATGCGCCCCAGATCATAGCTTCGGCCGTGCCAGGCCCGCCCCCAAACCAGTCTTTCCGCCATATTCACACCCAAATCCCCGTTGCCGATAGCAGCCCCTCCGCGGGCTGGCAAACCATCTGGCCGCCACGCAGGGTTGCCGCCGGGAGGGCTGGGCGGCAAAATCGGCTCAGATTCTCATTTTTCCGCGAGTCGCCGATTTTTGGCTGGCCCGTGGCACAACCCAAGGCTAAACACGTATAGATATGATGCCCCTGACGCGCCTTATTGCCTGCCTGCTGACCATGCGCCTGCGCGTGGTGGCCGCACTTGGCTTGGCGCTGGCGCTCTTGGCTCTCCCCGCCGGCCTTCTGGCCCTGGCCCAGCCGGGCCTCGTTTCCGGCACTGGCGTGGCGCTGCTGTTCATGGGGGGCATTCAGCTCGCCGCCCTTGGCGTTATTGCCGACTACCTCGCCTTCACCCTGCCTCAAACCCGCCGCGCCCTTGAACATTAAGGGGCAGAAATCCCGCTTGGCCCACATTGCCGCGTGGCGTGTGCCCCTGAACGCAGATTTGACGATGGCGAATATGCTCTGGAGTGGCATGGGCGGGGGGATTGATGAGGCGGGCGTGGATATATTTTGGAGGCGATGGAAGGTTCATCCACGCCCTGTAGTTGGAAATGTTGGAGTATAAAGGCTGTGTTTACGATTCAGCGCACCAAAATCACCCCTTCGATCTTGGTTGATCTGATTTTAAGCTACGGCCTGTCCGCAATTGTTGGCTCGCTGTTATGGTGTAGTTGGAAATATGCTGATGCTTCTTTGCGGATAATACCGCATGGCATATCAGCTTCGGATGCCGCCCGTGCGATTGGCATCGCCATGGGATTTCTGTATATATATAGTCAAATTCCCGCTTATATTCTTCAGATTTTTCCTTGGATGCTCGTATTGTTCCTTGGTATAAAACTGAAGAGTGAGACTTTACTTTATTACATGCTTGCCGGGGCTTTGGTGACCTTTATGGTCAACATTTACGTTTGGACATTCGTGCCAGATCAACCTTTTGCGCCGGGCCTGCCTCCTCCTTTTTGGAGCAGCATTGTTAACGCAATCCGGTATCAGACTTTTTTATTCCTGACGATGGGTGCGTCTTTCGGCGTGACGACGTTTTGTGTGCTGGCACTGTGCCAAAAGATACGGCTTCACTCTTCACGGTGGGTATTGAGCCGTAATAGTTTACACCGTTCTTAAGCTCCGGGTTCAAATCCACCAAGGCCTTATCCCCACATTGCCACAATCCTGTGGCCGTTCCGCCGGTGTTCATGTACCAAGAACGCTCGCAATTAAGTTGCAGGCCTTACTCAGCCCCGCAACCTCATGCCTCGCGGCTTTAAGAATGCCTGCCCCCTGTGCAACCGCATATTCCGCCCCCCTGCAATGCATAAGCCGGGCACATCAAACACCAGCACGCGCTTTCGTCACACTGGAATGTTATTATAATTAACAAGCATGACCGATACAAACTGGAATTCCTGCCTCGCTTTCGTTTTTTCAGCTGAAGGCGGCTATGTTGACGATCCGCAAGACCCGGGCGGTGCCACGAATTTCGGCATTACCATCGCGGAGCTGGCGCAGTGGCGCGGCGTGGAGGTAAGTAGGCAAGACGTGCAAGCTCTTACCAAAGACGAAGCTGCCGCCATCTACCGTGCCAATTACTGGAAGCCCGTCAACGGTCCCGGCCTGCCTGGCGGTATCGACCTTATGGTGTTCGACGCCGCGGTGAATAACGGCGCTGGGCGCTCCGCCAAATTCCTGCAACAAGCCGCTGGTGTCACGCAAGATGGCTGGATCGGCCCCGCAACCTTGCAGGCCGTGTCCGCCATTCCAGCCGCCACGCTCATTCCGCAGCTCGCGGAAATCCGCAACGCCTTTTATCAATCGCTTCCCAGTTTTTCCCATTTCGGCCATGGCTGGCTGGCCCGCGTGCAGCGCGCCCAGGAATTGGCGGCGAAGCTGGCGGCGTAGGCAAACCGCTGTTCAAAATAGGTTTCGGGGTGTTGAAACAATCTCAATGCCCTGGTCCACGCGGCGCGGCCATCCCAGCGCCTCTATCGCCCTAACCACCAGGGGCGGTGTAGCGGGGCCGATGAGAATATACTCCACCCGGTGCGCGGCACAGTAGGCCATAAACGCCGCGCCAAAATCCGGTATGGGCGGACCGCCCGCCATAAAGCCGGTCAAATCGTTCCACTTTAACTCAGATTTTGGCAGGAACCCCACATAGCCATTGGTTTGCGTAAAGCTCAGCCCCGCATTCAACTGCCAGGCTATGCCCGGGCCCCAAAGCGGGTCTGGCAGCAGCAGCACATTCGGCATATCGCCAAGTGCAGCCTTTATATTTGCCACGGTGAAAAATGGCTGCTCCGGCCAGCGGGACCATAGCAAGGCGTTTTGCGCCTGAAACATGGGGTGCACCTGCCATTGTTCCGGCAGCACCCGCACTTCAGCCGGCCGCAAACATAAACAGGCAAGCCCGGCCAGGGCAAAACGCGCTATGCGCACAGTAATGCGCTCGGCCTCCGACAGCCAAAGCCCCGTGATAATGGCCGCTGTGAGCGCGAAAAAGAGTAACAGCCGGACTGGTATGAGCGAGCGGATAATGGGAATATCAGAAAAAAGCGCCCATGGCAGTTTAATGTCCGTAATTCTGCCGTTAACCACCAAGATTGGCCCCAGGCTGAGCAGCGCCATTACGAAAAGCAGGGTCAGCAGCGCCCCGGCATAAGGCCTGCCTGGGCGGCGGAAAAAATAAAGCACCAGAATAAGCAGCAAAGGCGGGCTGATATATGCGTAAGCATCTGGCCTGAAGCCGTTAAATTGCCTGGCAATGGCGGCTAATGCCGCCCAGCCTGATGCAACGGGAAGGGCAGGCACGAAAAATCGTAGAGCCTCGACCCATTGCAGCCAGTCCGCATGAATTTGCGCCGGAACGTCCGGTAAGCCCAGCACCAGATAAAATATGAAGGGCGCGGCCAGGAATACGGTGAGCGGCGCGGCAATGGCAATGTCCAAAACCAGGCGCCACAAAGCGGCCCGCGTACCGGCGGGCGCGAAGATAAGAAACACCCCCCAGGCCAGCACCGCCATCAAGCAAAGGGCCGCCAATATCTCGGTTGAAATGCCAAGCTGAATGGCCAGCAAAATGCTGAGCAGGATGACGAAGGCGCGGCGGCTCAACCGGCCTTGCACGCGGCGCAGGCCGAGCAGCACCGCAAGCGGAACCAGATACACGGAGCTGAGGTTAAGCTGGCCAAGCTGGTATAGCTCCGGCCCGCAAAAGCCGAACAGAAACCCGCCTGTCAGCGCCGCCGCCCGGTTGCGGGTTATGTCCTGAATCAGCAAATACGCAGTCCAGGCCGCCAAAGCCGGTGCCGTTACGGCCAGGATATTAAAACTCAGAATCGGCCCACCAAGTGCCGTGACCGGCCACATAAAAAGCGCGAGAACGGGAATTGATGTGGCCCAGGCGGTATTATCGCCCACCGGAAACAAGGCGTATTTGCAGATAAACGGGTTCAACTCATGCGAGATCGCGAATGGCCACCACTTCAGGAACCAGATGAACAACAAGGAGTCGTTCGAATATCCAAGATAATATGTGGTCCAATCCACGCGCCATCCAAAAAAGCCGAGCGACAGCGCAAGGTAGAATAGTAATATAATCCCGGCGCCCAGGCGCGATGGATAGACGGGGCGCCCGTTGCGGGGTATTCCGGCGGAAAGGCTCAAAAACCCTGCTCCAGAAACGATTATGGATAGGTCGATAAATTGAAAATCAGATTTCGGCAATTACCGTAAGCGGTATTCCACCGGCGTGTTATCCGCCAACGGTAAAGTGGAAACTGCCCTGGGTTTTATGCGTGTCCACCGACAATGCGTGCCAGATAACGGTAAACTTGCCTGGCGCCTTGATGCTGAGCGGTACTTGCAGCTCGTTGGCATGGCCAGGCACAGCTTTTGCCGTGCCGGTGGCATCGTTCGCGCCCATGGCATCCGTCACGGTCACCCGGCAGAACGGCACTTCCAGGTCCTCGGTAAAGGTTAGCACCAGCATTTTGGGGGCAGTTTTAACCGTGCCGCCCACGTTTGGGCTGGCCTTTACAAGGTACGCATGCGCCAGGGCGGGCGGCGTGGCGGCAAGCGTAAAGGCTGTTGCAAGCGCGAGGGCGGCAAGGTGTGTGTTCATGGTGACTACTTTTAATGTGGTGGTCTTGTGGTGTGGTGGCGCGGGGAGCGCAAACATTACTATGTGATAAACTTTACTGCCGCAAGGGTGCATAAGGGCCGCGCGAATAGACAAAACCCAGAGGCTGAGATAGCCATGCCGCCATGGATAAACAGCAGATGACGCCTCAGCCCATCGTACAGGTGGGAGATGTGCGCTTTGGCAACAGCCTGCCTTTGGCCCTTATCGCCGGCCCTTGCCAGATAGAGAGCGCGGCCCATGCGTTTGAATGCGCCAGCGCGCTGAAGGAGATTAGCGCCAGGCTCGGCATCGGGCTGGTGTTCAAAAGCTCGTTCGACAAAGCCAACCGCACCAGCATTGCGGGCAAGCGCGGCGTGGGGCTGGATGCCGCGCTGCAGATTTTTGCTGACATCAAGGCCCAGCTCGGCCTGCCGCTGCTCACCGATGTGCATGAGCGCGCGCAATGCGCCCCGGTGGCGGACGTGGTGGATATTTTGCAAATTCCCGCGTTTTTGTGCCGCCAGACCGATTTGCTGATTGCCGCCGCCGAAACCGGCGCGGTGGTGAATGTGAAAAAGGGCCAGTTTCTGGCGCCGTGGGACATGAAGAACGTAATCGCCAAGGTTACCCAATCCGGCAACCCGCGCGTGCTGGCCACCGAGCGCGGCACCAGCTTTGGCTATAACACCCTGGTGTCCGATTTCCGCGGCCTGCCCATCATGGCCTCGTTCGGCGCGCCGGTTATTTTCGACGCCACCCATTCCGTGCAGCAGCCGGGCGGGCAGGGCACGTCCTCGGGCGGGCAGCGGGAATTCGTGCCCGTGCTGGCCCGCGCCGCCGTGGCGGTGGGGGTGGCGGGGCTGTTTATCGAGACACATCCAGACCCGGACAATGCGCCCTCTGACGGACCCAATATGGTGGCGCTGCACGACTTTCCAGCACTCATCGAGGAGCTGATGGCATTCGATGCCATTGCCAAGCGCAAGGCCGCGCAGGGATGAATGCCGCCCTTTCCGATGCGGCGGCCATCGCGCGGATCGAATCCACCATAGACACGGAAATGCACGGGCTGCGGGCAATGCGCGCGGCCTTGGGCAACGGGCTGGCGCAGGCCTTTTTGGCCAGCGTGAAGGCCATAGAGCATGCCGGCGGCGCGGTGGTGGTGACCGGCATGGGCAAGTCCGGCCATATTGGCCGCAAAATTGCCGCCACCCTGGCCAGCACCGGCACGCATAGCCATTTCGTCCACCCCGCCGAGGCCAGCCATGGCGATCTGGGGATGATCGCCCCCCAGGATGTGGTGCTGGCACTCTCCTGGTCTGGCGAGGCGCCGGAGCTGGCCAATATCATCACCTATACCAAACGCTTCGGCATCAAGCTCATCGCCATTACCTCGCGCCCCGAATCCGCCCTGGGGCACGCGGCGGATATAGGGCTGTTCCTGCCCGCCGCCGAGGAAGCCTGCCCCAACGGGCTGGCGCCCACCACCAGCACCACCATGCAGCTTGTGGCGGGCGATGTGCTGGCCGTGCTGCTGCTGGAGCGGCGCGGCTTCTCGGCGCATGATTTCCGGCAATTCCACCCTGGCGGCAAGCTGGGCGCGCAGCTCCTTACCGCCGGGCAGTTAATGCATAAAGGTAACGAGTTGCCGCTGGTCACCACAAACATGCCGCTCAGCCAGGGCATCGTGGAAATGACCTCCAAGCGCTTTGGCATTGCCGCCGTGGTGGATGACGAGGGCAACCTCATCGGCGCGCTTACCGATGGCGATTTACGCCGTGCCTTCCAGCGCGGGTTTCAGGACATAAACGTGGAGCAGGCCATGGGCCGCCGCCCGCAAACCGTAACAGCGGATACCATGGCGGCCGAAATGCTGGCGCGCATGAACGATGCACGCATTACCTGCATGTTTGTGGTCGAAGACCATAGGCCGGTTGGCGTGGTGCATATCCACGACCTGCTTAGAGCCGGTGTGGCCTGATTGGGCAATATCATCACCCCGTGGCGCTGGCGATTGACCTGACCGGATGCTGGCGGCAATCTCAGGCCACAAAACAACTGGGGATACGAGTATGACAAACGCGGTAACAGATATTCCGGTAAAAACCATCAAGGGCGAATCTGCCTCGCTGGGTGATTATAAGGGCAAGGTTCTGCTGGTGGTTAATGTGGCCTCCAAATGCGGCCTAACGCCGCAATATGAAGGCCTGCAAAAGCTCTACGGCGAGAAGAAGGCACAGGGGCTCGAAATTCTGGGCTTCCCGGCGAATGATTTCCGTGGGCAGGAGCCGGGCACCAACGAGGAAATCGCCAGCTTTTGCAGCACCAGCTACAATGTCACCTTCCCGCTCTTCTCCAAAATCGAGGTGACGGGCGAAAATACCCACCCGCTTTACCAGGCGCTGATCGCCGCGCAGCCCGAGGCCGCGGGTGGCACCGCATTCCGCGAGCGCCTGGCGGGATTTGGTATGGTACCCAACCCAGCACCTGGCATTTTGTGGAATTTCGAGAAATTCATCGTAGGGCGAGATGGCAAGGTGGTTGCTCGCTTTACGCCGGATACCACGGCGGACGACCCGGCCCTGCGCGCGGCGCTGGATAAGGCGCTGGCCGCCTGACACACAAAAAGGCGCCCCTTGGGGCGCCTTTTTTATAGCCGCATTACGGGCTGTATCAGGCCGCGTCCCCAGCCCTTGCATGGGCTCTTACGGGGGCGGCATCGTCATGTTTTCTAACTAATGGCAGGTTTGCGGCTGGTCTTGCAGGTCTATCTGCGCCCCTGCTTCATCCTGCGGAAGAGAAAATGTGTAGGTTTTGGGCCTGTCAATCCAAACCGTAGCTGTTTCAGTTTTGTCCTTGGCCGTGTTTCCATTGGCCGTGTTTCCAGAGGCGATTTCCGACCGGTGAAAACGGGGTACGGCCCAAAGTGTGACGCCGCGTAGGTTTTTGGTCTGCATCGTTCTGAACCTGAGAGTTGTGGCGGCGTCATAGCCCATGCCGTCTGGTTCTGCTAGAGCAACCAGGTTTTTGTGAGGTTAAAAATCCGACATCCGCGCGATGTTTTTCTATTCATGACGGTTTTATGATGTCTGAAAGAAATTTTTTTGTGCATTGCCGCATTTTCATGGAGTCTTAACACTCAGGCTGGCATCGAACCAATTGCTGCGGCGCACAACCAGCACGTGCTTTTGGGTAAGATTTTCTAATATTGTTTCTAATATCGCCAGATGGCGGGCCGCCTGCTAAGAGGCCAGACCATGAGCAAAGAGAAATTTCTTGCCTCGATGACTGGATTTGCCCGCGCCCAGGGGGAGGCGGGGAATACCGGTTTCGTTTGGGAATTGCGCAGCGTGAACGGGCGTGGGCTGGATGTGAAGCTGCGCCTGGTTTCTGGGCTGGATGCATTGGAGCTGCCGCTGCGCGAGGCTGTGGCCAAGTGCTTCAAGCGCGGCAATATCTCTGCCACGCTCAGCATAAAGCGCGAAGCTGCGGCCAGCGTGGCGGTGGATGCCGTGGCCCTGGAGCGGGCCAAGGCGCTGGCGCTGGCGCTGGCGGCCAGCATGCCGGGCGCGCCGGTGCCGCGGGCCGAATTGTTGCTGGGCCTGCCGGGCGTTATGCGCGGCGCCCAGGCGCAGGAAGAGAGCGAGGAAGAACGCCTGGCCTTGGCCGAGGCGGTGCGCGCCGTATTCATGCACGGGCTGGAAGGGCTGGCCGCCTCGCGCCAGGCGGAAGGTGAAAAGCTGGCCGCCATTACCAGTGCCAATTTGCGGGAGATTGCGTTGCTGCGTGAAGCCGCCGTGCTGGAAGCGGCAAAGCAGCCGGAATTGCACCGCGCCCGGCTTGCGGCGCAGTTGGCGGAGCTGATTGGCGGCACGCCCAATTTACCGGAAGAGCGTATTGCCCAGGAGGTTGCGCTGCTCGCCACAAAATCTGATGTGCGCGAAGAATTGGACAGGCTGGCGGCGCATATAGAAGCGGCCAAAGCCCTGTTGGCGGAAGGTGTTGCCGTGGGCCGCAAGCTCGATTTCCTGATGCAGGAATTCAACCGCGAGGCCAACACGCTGTGCAGCAAATCGGCCACTGTGCCGCTCACCAATATCGGCCTCGCGCTGAAGGCTGCCATAGAGCAGTTGCGCGAGCAGGTGCAGAACATTGAGTAGGCGCGGGCTGTGCCTTGTGCTGGCGGCACCCTCTGGCGCTGGCAAAACCACACTCTCGCGCGCATTGCTGGAGCAGGATGACCAGCTCGCGCTCTCGGTGAGCGTGACAACGCGCGAGCGCCGCCCTGGCGAGAAAGAGGGCAAGCATTATTATTTTATCAGCCAGGAACGGTTTGACGAAATGGTGGCGCAGGGCGAATTACTGGAATATGCCCGCGTGTTCGGCCGCTCATACGGCACGCCCCGCGCGCCGGTGGAGGCCGCGCTGGAGGCCGGGCGGGATGTGATGTTCGACATTGACTGGCAGGGCTTCCACCAGTTGCGCGCCAGCCTGGGGCGCGATGTGGTGGGGGTGTTCATCAAACCGCCCTCGCTGGAGGTACTGCACAACCGGCTGGTAAAGCGTGGCGATACGCCGGAACAGGTGGAACACCGCATGGCGCATGCCGATGCGGAAATTGCCCATGCCAGCGAGTTCGACTACATCGTGGAGAATCACGATCTCGACGTGGCGCTGTCCGACATACGCGCCATTTTGCGCGCCAGCCGCCTGGCAAGTTTCCGCCAGGGCTGAGTAGCCTGGGCGGATTTGTCAGCCTTGCCCCGGCGTGCTATAAAAACCGCACAATGCAGTATATTTTTCCTAATATTTTTAAGGCCTTGCGGGGCCGCGCAGGGGCAGCTTCCGGTGCCGCCCGCGAGTCTTTGACCTGACATGAGCGATAGCACAGACGAGCCCGGCGCGGACCTTCCGCTGCCGCGTGGCCAGGAGCCTGTTTCCATCGAACAGGAGATGCGCAAATCCTATCTGGATTATGCCATGTCCGTTATCGTTTCTCGTGCGCTGCCCGATGCGCGGGACGGGCTGAAGCCGGTGCACCGGCGTATTTTGTACGCCATGCACGAGGCGGGCAACACGCCCGACAAGCCCTACCGCAAATCGGCCCGCATGACCGGCGATGTTATGGGTACATACCATCCGCATGGCGACAGCGCGATCTACCTTGCCGCGGTGCGTATGGCGCAGGATTTTTCCATGCGTCTGCCGCTTATCGACGGGCAGGGCAATTTCGGCTCGGTGGATGGCGATATGCCCGCCGCCATGCGTTATACCGAGATGCGCCTGGCGCCCTCGGCCATGCTGCTACTCGCCGACATCGACCGCGATACGGTCGATTTCCAGCCCAATTACGATGAAAGCGAGCAGGAGCCGCGCGTTCTGCCGGCGGCGTTTCCCAATCTGCTCATCAACGGTTCCAACGGCATTGCCGTGGGTATGGCCACGAATATTCCGCCGCATAATCCAACGGAAATCATGAACGCCGTGCTGGCCATGATCGAGCGGCCGGAGATTACGCTCGAAGAGCTGATGAAGATCGTGCCGGGGCCGGATTTTCCTACCTCCGGCATCATTCTCGGCCGCTCCGGAATACGTTCCGCATTCGAGACGGGGCGCGGCTCCATCACCCTGCGCGCGCGCGCTTCCGTGGAGACCATCCGCAAGGACCGCGAGGCGATTATCGTCACGGAAATTCCATACCAGATCAACAAAGCCACGCTGCTGGAACGCATCGCCGAGCTGGTGCGGGCCAAGGAGATCGAAGGCATCGCCGATTTGCGCGATGAATCCGACCGTGAGGGGATGCGTATCGTCATCGAGCTGAAGCGCGATGCCACGGGCGAGGTGGTGTTGAACCAGCTCTACCGCATGACCAATCTGCAGACCAGTTTCGGCATCAACATGCTGGCGCTGGACAAGGGCAAGCCGCGCCAGATGGGGCTGCGCGAATTGCTGCAGCTATTTGTCGAATTCCGCGAGGAGGTTATTCTCCGCCGCGCCCGTTTCGACCTCGGCAAAGCGCGTGACCGCGCCCATCTGCTGGTCGGGCTGGGCATTGCGGTGGCGAATATCGATGAAGTCATCAAGATCATCCGCAACAGCCCCGATTCAAACACCGCCCGCGTGGCGCTGATGGAACGTGAATGGCCGGCCGAGAATATCCTGCCGCTGCTGGCCCTCATCGAGGATGAGGGCAATGTGGTTTCGGCGCAGAACACCATCCATCTCAGCGATGCCCAGGCGCGCGGGATTCTGGAATTGCGCCTCGCCCGCCTTACCGGGCTGGAGCGCGAGAAAATCCAGGCCGAGCTGGCTGAAGTTGCCGAGAAAATCAAGGAATTCCTGGAGATCATCGGCTCACGCATCCGCAGGCTTGAGGTGATGCGCGATGAAATTGCCGCCGCGCTGGAGAAAATCGCCAGCCCGCGCAAATCCAGCATCGAGGATGTGGATGCCGATCTGGACGATGAAAGCCTGATCGAGCCGGGGCAGATGGTTGTCACCATTACGCGCGACGGC
>JAJZFB010000073.1 GCA_021805545.1 Pseudomonadota bacterium
TGAACAAGAATATGTTCGTGAGCATCTCGGAAGGGTTTAATCCACCAATTGCTTCATACGACCCGCAGAGATTGATCAATATCGGGCATGACCGTTTTACGTTCCAGCAGCATCTCAATTTCGCCTACAGCACACCGCAATATCTGGTTGCGGCAAATGGGGTTTTCAGCGTCAACACACCGAACCGCCATTATAATTATACGAGCGGCTCCACCTACGATATCGATTTAACCGCCGTGCGTAAGCTTGGCACTTTTACGACGGGACCTGTTGGCTATGCCTATAATCAGTTCGGTGCCGATTCCGGGCCGGAGCAGCTGAACGCCGGCAAGCCCGTGGAGCTCGCCGCCGGTTGGCTTGTTGGCTATAAAATAGGAAAACTTTGTCTGAATACGTATGTTACCCAGGATCTCTACGCCCGCAATGTTGGCAAGCAAACGAAGATCTGGATGTCTTTGGTATATCAAATCGACTGAAAGTTTATTGATCTGATGAAGGGAGAGGCGGGTAAGGCGCCTCTCCGTTAAAACATGGCGATTAAGATTGAATATCAGCTGTATTTTTCAATATAAAATCGGATTTCAGTATAGATCGCACAGGTAGCGTTTCTCCACAGCCATGTTATCCAAGAGGGCGCTTGCGTTGTTCCGGTCCATGCATCCGTGCAAGCCAATCATCTCACACAGGCTTTCGTGCACATCTTTTGCCATGCGCGCGGCATCACCACAGATATAAATATACGCGCCCGCCTGCACCCACTCCCATAGCTGTTTTCCTTCTTCGCGCAGTTTGTCCTGCACATAGATTTTTTGCGCCTGGTCGCGCGAGAAGGCGGTGGAGAGGCGATGCAGAAACCCATTGCGGGCCAGGGCCTCCAGCTCATCCCGATAATAAAAGTCGTAGGCTTCCCGCTGCTCGCCAAACACCAGCCAATTGCGGCCCCTGGCGTTGCGGGCCTGGCGCTCCTGCAAAAACCCCCGGAACGGGGCGACGCCGGTGCCAGGGCCGATCATGATGATGGGCGCGGCATCGTCCGCCGGCAGATGAAAATGCCCGGAGGGTTGAATGAACAGCCCGGCCCCCGTTGCGCGGTCTGCCAGAAAACGCGAGCAGAGCCCGCCGCTAGGTCGGCCTGCGAATTCATGGCGCACGATGTTCACCGTCAGATGCACTTCGCCGGGATAAACACTCTGACTGGAAGAAATGGAATAGAGGCGCGGGGTAAGCGGTCTTAAAACGCCCAGCCATTCTTCCGGCGTGGCACGAACGGTAAATTCCGCCAGCACATCCCGTAATTGCCGGCCCCAAAGCCAGGCCTGCCGGGTTGGGTCATCCTGCGCCGGAAGCTGTGTAGCCAGCGCCGGGGCGCGCTCCGCGCAGAAGGCCAACAGCGGCGGGGTCAGGCGGGAAATATCGCGCTTGGCCAGCGCTTCTGGGTCCAGCCCGGTTTGCCGGGCTATTTCCGCCAGCAGGGCGGGGTCGTTCTCCGGCCAAACACCCAGTGCGTCGCCCGGCTGATAGCTGAGGCCGGATTCGGCCAGATCAAACACCAGATGCCGCGTTTCCTTCTCGGAACCTGCAGCGTTCAGGCGGCGATTACCGGCCAGCCGCGCCAGGAACGGATTGGCGCGGGAAATGGCGGGCGGTGCTGATGGCGCCGGGGCGGTTGCCGGCTGGCCAAGAGCTTCTTGCGCCCGCGTCAGCCAGGTTTGCACCTTGTCATCCTCGCCCGATTCGCAATTACAGCGCGGCAGCAAGGGTTGCGCGCCCAGCGCGGCCAGGCGTGTTTCCAGCCGGGCGCCGAAGCCGCAGAACTGGGCGTAAGAGGAATCCCCGAAGGCCAGCACGCCAAAGCGTAAGCTCTCTAGCCTTGGCGCGGTTTCCGCCGCCAGGGCCTGCCAGAAGCGGGCGCCGTTATCCGGGGCCTCGCCATCGCCAAAGGTGCTGGCAAACACCAGCACCGTGCCGCAGAGCGCGGAAGGTGCCACGTCGTTCAAGGCCCACAGCTCGGCGTTCAGGCGTTGCGCTGCCTCGCGTGCGTGGCCCTCCGCCGTGCCGGTTTGCGAGGCATAGAGAATGGTGACTGGCGCTGACTTTGGTTGCTCCGGCGCACGGGAGAGCAGCCCCGCCAGCAGGCCGTTGAGATAGAGCCGCCGCTCCGGCGCCAGCGGCGCGCTGGCGGGTAATTCTGGGATGCCGGCGGGGTTCAGTTGGTAGCCTTGCAGGAAGCCGTGCAGATAAAGCCGCTCCTCCGCTGCCAGCTCCGGCAGTGCGGTTTGGGTTCCCATAAGCGCGTTCAGGGGCACCAGCGCCTCAGGCACGGCGGGTTTGATGGCTTCTACCCGCGCCAGCGCCACGGCGCAGATTTTATATTCCGGCTGCAGGGAAATCTCGTCCACCGCGGCGCTGGTGATCTGGTTGATGGCAAGGTCGTCTCCGAACACATCGTTCCAATGAAAGGGGGCAAACAGGTGGCCGGGCTGCACGCGCGCGCTTACCAGGGCGGGCAGAATGGCGTGGCCGCGGCGGGAGCGCAGCTCCAGGCTATCCCCCGCCTGTAGCCCCAGGGCCGCGGCGTCCTGCGCGTGAATCTCCACAAACGGGCCGGGGTTGAGCTTGTTGAGGGCGGGTACTTTCCCGGTTTTGGTGAGGGTGTGCCACTGGTGCTGCACACGGCCGGTGTTCAGGGTGAAAGGAAATTCTTCATCCGGCAACTCGGCGGGGGGCAGGCAGGGGCGCGGGTGGAACAGCGCCTTGCCGGAGGCGGTGGGAAAAAACGGCGCACCGCTTTCCATGTAGCGCACTGGGTTGCGTGGCCCGGCCTGCGGGCCAACAGGCCATTGCAGCGGGGTGTCCGCCAGCCGGGAATGGCTGGCGCCGGAAATGTCGTAGCCGGTGCGAGGGTTGGAAAATTGCCTGATCTCATCGAAGACTTCGGCGGCATTGGCATAGGCGAAGCCAGGATAGCCCATGGCCTTGGCTACTTCCGCCAGCAATTGCCAATCCGCCATCGCCTCGCCGGGCGGGGGCACGGCCTGGGGGGCAAGCGTCATGTTGCGTTCCGAGTTTACCATCACCCCGTCCGCCTCGGCCCAGAGGGCGCCGGGCAGCAGAATATCCGCATAAGGGGCGGTTTCCGTGTCCAGGTACGCATCCTGCACAATCACCAGCTCCGCCGTCTTCAGCCCCTCTATGGTGCGGCCGCGCGCGGGCATACTGGCCACCGGGTTGGTACAGATAATCCAGCAGGCTTTGATGCGGCCTTGCGCCATCTCGTCGAACATATCCACCGCCCCGGTGGCGGGGGCGTCGCGCAGCGTGCCGGAGGGGAGCTGCCAGATAGTTTCGGTGAACGCCCGGTCCTCCGCACTTTGCACCGAGCGCTGGCCGGGCAGGCCAGGGCCCATATAGCCCATCTCCCGCCCGCCCATGGCGTTGGGCTGGCCGGTGAGGGAAAACGGCCCGGCGCCGGTGCGGCAAATGGCGCCAGTGGCCAGATGCAGGTTGCACAGGGCATTGGTGTTCCAGGTGCCGCGCACGCTCTGGTTCAGCCCCATCGTCCAAAGGCTGACGAAACGCGGGCTGCGGCCAAGCCATGCGGCGGCCTGGCGAATATCGGCCTCGGCCAGCCCGGTCATCTGCGCCACGCGCGGCAGGGTGTAGTCTTCCAGCAAGGGCAGCATCGCGTCCCATCCCTCGGTATGGGCGGCGATGAAGGCGGGATCGGTTTTACCTGCCTCGTGCAGCAGGCGCAGAATACCGTTGATGAGCGCGATGTCACTGCCAGGTTTAAGCTGCAGGAACAGATCCGCCTTGTCCGCCGTGGCGCTGCGGCGCGGGTCCACCACAATTAGCTTGGCGCCCTGCTTTACCCGGTCCAGCAGGCGCAGGAACAAAATGGGGTGGCAATCCGCCATGTTGGCGCCGATGACCAAAAAGGTATCGGCATGGTCTAAATCGTCATAGGAGCCGGGCGGGGCGTCCGCGCCCAGAGAAAGCTTGTAACCTGAAGTGGCACTGGCCATGCAGAGGCGGGAATTGGCCTCGATATGCCGGGTGCGGATAAAGCCTTTCGCCAGCTTGTTGGCGAGATATTGGGCCTCCAGTGACATTTGGCCGGAGATGTAGAAGCTCACCGCATCCGGGCCATGCGCCGCGATAATTTCCCGCAGGTGCCTGGCGGCTCGCGCAATTGCCGTGCGCAGGGGTACGGGCTGCTGCTCATCATCCCGTGCCGGGCGCACATAGGCGCTGGCCAGACGCCCTTGCGTCAGCGGCACGTGGCAGGTCTGGCCCTTGGTGCAGAGCCGCCCCTTGTTGGCGGGGTGGAATTTGTCCCCGCTGACCTTGGTGACGCGCCCGTCTTCCACTTGCAGCACAATGCCGCAGCCCACCCCGCAATAGGGGCAGGCGGATTTTACGGTTTCTGTGTTCATGCCATCCAACAGCGCGGCCTCAGGCGCAGGCTTCGGCCAGCAGGAGGGCGGGCTGGCGCGCGGCCAGTGCCTCGCCTACCAGAATCAGCACCGGCCCATCGCCCGCCATCCGCAAGGCGCCAGGCAGGCTGCCCGTGGTACCGGTGATAACGCGCTCATCCGGCCTTGAGACATTTTCGATGGCGATGGCGGGGGTTTGCGGGTCCAGCCCGGCTTCCACCAGATGCGCCGCGAAGCCGCCGCAACTTTGCGCGCCCATATACACCGCCAGTGTGCCACCCTTTTGCGCCAGGGCGGCAAAATCATGCCCGGGGATTGAACCATCCGCCGCATGGCCCGCGACAAAATGCACCGCGCGGGAGACCAAGCGCTGGGTGAGTGAGCGCTTAAGCGAGGCGGACGCCGCCAGGGCGGCGGTGATGCCGGGCACGATCTCGTAGGCGATGCCAGCCGATTCCAGCGCCTGCATCTCCTCCGTGGCGCGGCCGAAGATCATCGGGTCGCCGCCTTTCAGCCGCAGCACAATGCCCTCGCTGGTTTGCGCTTCCTGTACCAGCAGCGCACAAATCTGCTCCTGTGTCGCGGAATGGCGACCGCAACGCTTACCGACATCGATGAGCTGCGCCGCCGGGTTGGCAAGGGCGAGTATCTCCTCGCTCACCAGGGAATCGTGCAGAACAACGCTGGCGGTTTGCAGCAGGCGCAGCGCCTTCACGGTGAGCAGGTCAGGGTTGCCCGGCCCCGCCCCGGCCAAAAACACGCTACTCATGGCGTCACCGCCAGCAGCACGCGGCCATGTTCCAGCTTCACGCTAAAACGCTTGGTGCAGCCTTCATCCGGCCCTTCCACCGCGCCGGTTTCCAGCGAAATGACCCAGGCATGCAGCGGGCAAGTGACGGAGGTGCCATGCACGATACCCTGGCTGAGCGGGCCGTGCTTGTGCGGGCATTGATCGCGCAGGGCGAACACGCGGTCATCCGCCGTGCGGAAGATGGCGATGTCGCCCATGGCGGTTTTCACGCAGCGCGCGCCAAGGCGGGGAATATCTGAAAGCGCGCCGACATCTGTGAAAATGGGAGAGATCATATTCATTACACCAACTCCGCCAGCGGTTGATATTTCTGCCGATTCTTCGCGGCCTCCTCGGCCCAGGGGTCAATCTGTGAGAAGCTTTGCGCATACAGGAACTTCGCATAGAGCGCCTTGCGGTTTGCCTCGTCCTCCACAACCCGTTCTTGCACATATTTCAGGCCTACACGCTCCACCCACGGGGCTGTGCGCTCCAGGTAGCGTGCCTCCTGCCGGTAAAGTTGCAGGAAAGCGCCACAATATTCGAGAACCTCATCAGCGGTTGTCACTTTGCAGAGCAGATCCGTGGCGCGGACTTTGATGCCGGCATTGCCGCCCACATACAGGTCCCATCCGGCCTCGGTGGCCACCACACCAAAATCCTTGATCGTCGCTTCCGCGCAATTGCGCGGGCAGCCGGAGACAGCCAGTTTCACCTTATGTGGATGCCATGATCCCCAGGTCATCTTTTCCAACGCGATGCCCATAGCGGTGGAATCCTGCGTGCCGAAGCGGCACCATTCAGACCCCACGCAGGTTTTCACGGTGCGCAATGCCTTGCCGTAAGCATGGCCGGAAACCATGCCGGCGGCGTTGAGGTCCGCCCACACCGCGGGCAGGTCTTCCTTCTTCACGCCAAACATATCCACACGCTGGCCGCCGGTGATCTTCACCGTGGGAATAGCGAATTTTTCGCACACATCGGCAATGGCGCGTAGCTCCTTGGCGGAGGTAACGCCACCCCACATGCGCGGCACCACTGAATAGGTTCCGTCCTTCTGGATGTTGGCGTGGACACGCTCATTCACGAAGCGCGATTGCGAATCATCCTGGTATTCGCCGGGCCATTCGCACAACAGGTAGAAGTTCAACGCCGGACGGCAGGAGGCGCAGCCATCCGGTGTTGCCCATTCCAGCGCCTGCATCACGGCGGGAATGCTCTTGAGGCTTTGGGTGCGGATGCGCCGACGCACTTCGTCGTGCCCGTGGCCTGTGCATTCGCACATAGGCTTCGCCCCGGCGGGTTTGAAATCCGCCCCCAGAGTGAGCTTCAGTAACCCTTCCACCAGCCCCGTGCAGGACCCACAGGATGCCGAAGCCTTGGTGCAGGCGCGCACATCGTCCACACTGGTGCAGCCGCCCTCAATAGCTTTGACGATGGTGCCTTTCCGGACACCATTGCAGCCGCAAATCTCCGCGTCATCTCCCAGCAGCGCCAGGCTCTCATGCGGGTCGGTCGCGGTGGACACGGGGCCATAAATTATCGTCTCACGCAGATCGCCGAGGTCTTCGCCATCCCTCAGCAGCTGGAAATACCAGTTGGCATCAGAGGCATCGCCAAAGCACACCACGC
>JAJZFB010000053.1 GCA_021805545.1 Pseudomonadota bacterium
ATCCAAAAATGGTTCAAGCCAGCGCTCAAGCTCGTCGGTCCAGTCCAATCGCGGGGGCGCCATGGTCAGCCTCGTCAATGCCGACCACCCATGAATCAGTCAAAAGCCGATTCGGGAATCCTAAAAAATAACAGAACTCAATAATATGCCAAAGTAGTGCTAGGCTCCAATCTCCCGTGCATTCCGCTTCCTGCCAGGTATTGGCGGGCACCACGGCCTGCAAATGCTCGCCCGCCGCCCGGCGGCATGTCGCGCCATACTTCCCGGTAATACCCGCCTTCCGGGTGCGGTGAGAGTTTCAGCGCATCGATCACCTCCTGGGCGTGCAAGGGCGGGTAGCGTAGATTCAGCATGGGCTCCTCCTTAAAGGGGCGAAAAACTTTGAAAATCAGTGACCGCCCGCCTATAGTTCGAGTCATGGCACTCGATCTGGGCAGGCGGCAATTCCTTTCTTCCTCTCTCAAGGCGCAAATGCGGCGGCGCGCGGGGGAGCTGGGCGGTATTACCCTTGCCGTCACGGCCCTCATCCTGGCGCTGGCCCTCATTACATATAATCCCGCTGACCCGTCTTTCGATACAGCATCATCCTCCCCGCCTACCAATTTAGCCGGTCTGGCTGGCGCCCAGGTGGCGGATTTGCTGCTGCAAGGCTTCGGCCTGGCGGGTGTCTTGCCCGTGCTCTGCCTGCTGGCCTGGGCTTACAGGCTGGCCACGCGCGGGGGCATCGCGCGGCTTAAAACCCGTATCGTGCTGGGCGCGCTCTCCATGCCGCTTCTGGCCGCTGCCCTGGCGCTGGGTGTTGCCGAAATTCCAGGCGCGGCGGTTACTTGGCCGGTGCCTTCCGGCATTGGCGGCGCGGCGGGCAATCTGCTGGCCAGTGGCTTTGCCGGGGGCAGCACCAATTTTGGCCGTGTGGGGCAGGGCCTCATGCTGGGCCTCACCCTTGCCACCGCGCTGGGCTGTAGTCTCTACGCGCTGGGCATTACCTTTGGCGAATGGCATGCGGGGGGCAGGCGGGCTGCGCGTGTGGCGGCGGCCTCGGTGCAGCAGGGCGTGCGCGGGGCAGGGGCCGTATCTTCCTGGCTCACGCCCTTGCTGCAAACATCCGGCGCCGAGGAAGCCACCCGCCCCAGCACCTGGGCGCCCATGCCCGAGCCAGAAGATGACGGCGGTGCCAGCGGTTATTTCACCCTGCCCGAACCCGCCGTGCCGGTTCTGTCCTTTAAATCCAAACCCGCCGTTAAAACCGCGCCCATGCCCAAGCCCATGGTCCGGCAGGAGCGCCTGCCAATGCCGGAGTTGGGCTGGACCACGCCCTCGCTGGACCTGCTGCGCCCCGCCCCGCCGCGCGCTGGCACCGGACTTTCCGAAGAAGCGCTGCAAGCCAATGCCCGGCTGCTGGAGAATGTGCTGCAAGATTACGGGGTGCAGGGTAAAATCGTCGAAATCCGCCCCGGCCCGGTGGTAACCCTGTACGAGCTGGAGCCAGCCCCCGGCATACGCTCGGCCCGTGTCATCGGCCTGGCGGAGGATATTGCCCGCTCCCTTGCCGTCATTGCCGTGCGCATCGCCGTGGTGGCGGGGCGCAACGTCATCGGAATCGAGGTTCCCAACGCCAAACGCGAGACCGTATACCTCTCCGAGCTGCTCGGCAGCGCCTCGTGGGACAGCCTGAACGGCGCGCTCTCCCTGGCGCTGGGCAAGGATATTTCTGGTGCCCCCGTGCTGGCCGACCTTGCCCGCATGCCGCATCTGCTCATCGCCGGCACCACCGGCTCGGGCAAATCCGTCGGCGTGAACGCCATGATCATGAGCCTGCTCTACAAGCTCTCGCCCGAGCAATGCCGTCTTATTCTCATCGACCCCAAAATCCTCGAACTCTCTGTATATGACGGCATCCCCCATCTGCTCACCCCGGTCGTCACCGAACCGCCCAAGGCCGTGGCGGCGCTTAAATGGGTGGTGCGCGAAATGGACCGCCGTTACCGCAACATGAGCCAGCTCTCGGTTCGCAACATCGCCGGTTACAACGACCGCGTGAACGAAGCCCGCGCCCGCGGCGAGGTTGTCACCCGCCGGGTGCAGACGGGCTTCGATTCCGAAACCGGCAAGCCCATGTTCGAGGAACAGCCGCTGGCGCTGGAGCCGCTGCCCTTCATCGTCGTGTTCATCGACGAAATGGCCGACCTCATGCTGGTGGCGGGCAAGGATATTGAAATCTGCGTGCAACGCCTGGCGCAAAAGGCACGCGCTGCCGGTATTCACGTCATCATGGCCACGCAGCGCCCCTCTGTGGATGTCATCACCGGTACCATCAAGGCCAATTTCCCCACGCGCATCTCTTTTCAGGTCATCTCCAAGTTCGACAGCCGCACCATCCTCGGCGAGCAGGGGGCCGAGCAGCTCCTCGGCCAGGGCGATCTTCTCTATATGCAAGGCGGCGGCCGCATCACCCGCGTGCACGGTCCATTTGTGTCGGACCAGGAAGTGGAGGCCGTGGTGGAGTATCTGCGCGAACAGGGCGAGCCCGCCTATTTGGACGAAGTTACCGAGCCGGCGGACGATGATGACGGCCCCGCCATGCCCGCGGGCGCCATAGGCGGTAACACCACTGCCGAGGGCGCGCTTTACGACCAGGCCGTGGCGATTGTGGCGCGTGACCGCAAGGCCAGCACCTCCTACCTGCAGCGTTGCCTCACCATCGGCTATAACCGCGCCGCCAAGCTCATCGAGCAAATGGAAAAAGACGGCATCGTCAGCCCCGCCAACCATGTGGGCAAGCGCGAAGTGCTGGTGCGCGCGGAACGCGACGAGTAGAAACGGTTTCACGCCCCAGCCCGCGCGCGATGTGCCTCTTCTAATCTCTCTCACACCCGCCTCGGCAGCACAAAAATTGTGCAGCGCAAAAAATCCTGGCTTCAAGGCCGGGAAATATGCAAGCATGACGGTTCATCAGCAGAAGGAGCCAGGCCAATGCTCGATAAGCCGTTGGTAAACCTTTTCTCTCTTGTAAAAGCGGGCAGTACGCCCTGGCGCACGGACGGGTTGCGCAGTTTTTTCCTGTACCGCGACCTGGGCGTGGCTGAGGCCACGGGCGGGCGTGTTATTGCCCAGCTTGTAAAAGCCAACCCCGATTTCCCGCCCGAGGGCGGCGGCACGGGCTGGCACCGCCATGTGGCCGATTTCCACATCGTCTACATGACCAAAGGCTGGGCACGGTTCTTGTACGGCGATAAGGAAACCCTTGTTGCCGCGGGCGATTGCGTGCACCAGCAACCCGGCATCATCCATTATCTTTTCGACTACTCGCCGGACATGGAATACCTCGAAATTACATCCCCCGCCGTTTTTGGCACGGTAGATGTGGAAGGTCCCTGCCCCATTCCGCCCCCCACACCCTGGAGCTGAATGGCGGCCCGCCATGAAGGCGGGAAGTCTGGAGCGTGCCGTGCAGGGCCTCACCCTGCCGCGGCACGCCTAAAATCATCCGGCGCTCAATCAATGAGGCAGAGCGCGATTCAGACTTTCGACTCACGCGCAAAGCGCGCGTATCTCAAGTCATCGCGGTTTAGAAATCCAGGTCCAGCTCGATAATCTCCTGGGGTTCTTCCTTGGCGGCGGCAATCCATTCCTTCATCGGCGACCAGCCGAGAATGGTGTCGCAATATTCCTGGCAGAGCGGGCCGACATTGACATCATAAGAGAGAAACCGCGTGACGACGGGCGCATACATGCAATCGGCGATGGTAGGCTGGTGGCCGAACAGGAAAGGGCCTTTCCAGGTATTCAGGCACTCGCGCCAGATGCCGGTAATACGGTCGATATCGGCCTGGGCGGAGGACCAAACCGTAAAACCAGGCTTACGGAAGCGCAAATTCATGGGCAGAGACGAACGCAGCGCGGCAAAACCCGAATGCATTTCGCCCGCGATGGAACGGCACCGCGCCCGCGCCGCTGTTTCAGCGGGCAGCATATGCGCATCGGGAAAGTTTTCGTTAAGATATTCGGCGATGGCGATGGTGTCCCATACGGAAATATCGCCGTGAATCAGGCAGGGAACAAGAATGGACGAGGTACGCATCAGCAACTCCTCGCGCGCACGCGGGTCGTCGGGCGAGACTCGCTCTTCCTTGAAGGTGAGACCGGAGAGCTTAGCCAGCAGGAAACCCCGCAGCGACCAGGACGAGTAATTCTTACTACTGATCAACAGGGTTGCTTCGGTCATGTTCACCCTTCCCTTTTTATGGAAATACCCACATGATTATATCAGCCGTATAGGCGGCACAATGGTTTGTTGACCGTTATGGGGATAGTTTGCGCGGGCACAAGGCTAAACAATGATTTATCAATTCTACCAGGCGCAAGCCGATAGTATGGACCCTTTCCGCAAGCTGGCGCGGACCACCAGCGGCTTGCTGCGCACAGTGCTGCCGCAACCGCCCTACGGCATAGCGTTGCGCCATTACAATGCCGCGCTAGAGGTGTTTGGCAATTCCGGCATAACCCATAAGCGCCCCGATTTTGGCATAAAAGCCGTGCCGCAAGGCAATCGGCTGGTCAACATCACCGAGGAACGGGTGCTGGAAACAGCCTTCGCCGGCCTGCTGCATTTTCGTAAGGATACCGCACGCAAACAGCCCAAATTGCTGGTTGTGGCCCCGCTCTCCGGCCATTTTGCCACTTTGCTGCGCAATACGGTGGAAACCCTGCTGCAAGACCACGATGTTTACATAACCGACTGGACCAACGCGCGCGACATACCCGTCGATGCCGGGCGCTTCGGGTTCGACGAATACGTGGAGCACGTCATCAAGTTCCTGGAACATATGGGCCCGCGCAGCCATGTTCTGGGCGTGTGCCAGCCCTCTGTGGCGGTGCTGGCCGCGGTCGCGGTCATGTCGGAACACAATAACCCCGCCACCCCGCGCAGCATGACGCTGATGGCCGGCCCCATAGACACGCGGCGCAACCCCACGCACGTAAACCAGCTTGCCAAAACCAAGCCTATTTCCTGGTTCGAGGAAAAGCTGATCGGCGTGGTGCCCTGGCGCTTCCGCGGCGGCGGCCGGCGCGTATACCCCGGCTTCATGCAGCTCACCGCCTTTGTCTCGATGAACCTCGAACGCCATATCGGCGCCCATATAAAGCAATTCCGCGCCATCGCCACCGAGGACCAACAGACGGCTGAAATGCACCGTAATTTCTACGACGAATACCTGGCGGTGATGGACCTGACAGCGGAATTCTACCTGGAAACGGTGGAACGCATATTCATGAAGCACGAGCTGGCCGTGGGCGAGCTGCATTATAAAGGCCGCCTGGTCCGCCCAGACCTCATCAAAAAAACCTTTCTCTTCACGGTAGAAGGCGAGCGCGACGACATTTGCGGCCTCGGCCAAACCGCCGCCGCGCTGGACCTATGCAGCAACCTGCGCCCGTTGCTAAAACGCCACCACATGCAAACCGGCGTAGGCCATTACGGCGTCTTCTCCGGCCGCCGCTGGCAGCAGGAAATCTACCCGCTGGTACGCGAGGTTATCCAGTTTTCGGTGTAAACCAGAAAAATGGCACGGCAAAATGGCATGGCCATGTAGGGTGGCTACAAAAAAACAAGCCATCCGGTTATAGTGAAGAGCTGCCTGCTGCTGTAATGTGCCGCCCCTTGGGTAAGGGGCTTATGCTTGGCGCGTGGCCGCCCCGCCAGCCCCACGCGCGATACCAACGGTCATAAAGGATTAGTCATCCTTTATGCCCGTTGGTATTATACTTATTCGGTTATCCGCACAGCAGAATACAGGGCGGATTTCAGCATATCGTTCATGGCTGTTGTAATCGCGCTTGCACTGCTGGCCTGGTAATAATCGCCGGGCGAGGCACAGGCCTGCAAAGCCTGCTCGTCTGGCGAAGGCGAATAATAAGTAGTTGTGTTAGGGGCGTAATTTGTTGGTGTACTGTTGCCTGGGCCAGTAGTCTGGTACCCGGTATTCCATTCTTCCGCGGTTCCACCATTCGAGTATGCTACTTTGGGAAAATCCGTGTTTATATATTGATCAGAATTTGGTTTATGATCGTAATAAAAAGTATTGGTTACCGCAGGGTAAGTTGTTTGCAGGACATAAACAGTAAAGCCAAGTTGCTTTAGTGGCTCACAAACAGCCTGATCACACGCCGTGGTGGTAAGGTTGGATTCGGCGTAAATGCCGGTCATTGCTCCAAGCACACGGTCGCAAGTGTTGCCAGAGGTACTGCTTGTGGATGGCGTGGATTGGCGCTGATCTTCCATGCCATCGGTGATGATGAAAATATCCTTCTCTGGGTCGGTTGGTGAATCTCCGACGGTGCCGCCTGGCGGCGGTGTGGCGAGAGGCGCTTGGTTGGCTGTCGTGTTACAAGGTGACATATTGCCGTTCAACGGGGTGCTTTGCATCGTGCCGGCCATCAAATCCGCTACCGAGAGCGGGAAGTTGGTGCCGCCATTTGGGTTGCTGGCAGTAGGGGGGAAGGCTGTTTCACCAGGCGTGTAGGTATAGTCATCTTTCTCGACTTTTGACAAAGCGGCACCGAGATTGGTTGTTGCCTCAGTCAGGTTAATACCGTTGCCGGTTGCATAATTTCCGCGGCCCAGCGTGGTGCCGTTAACAATGGGGCATGCATCATTATTGAATGCATACACACCTACGCTGAATTGGTTTGGCGCCAGATCGCCATCTATCATGTCTTGTATAATTTTTTCAGTCGATTGGAGAACCACGTCGAGCTTTAGCTGAACACCAAGCTGCCGCGCTATGCCGTACAAATCCGCTGGGTATGTAATATCGGTGGTTGAGGCCTTGAGATGAGTTTTAACACCTCCTGTATATGTGAAGCCCGGTGCTGAATATGTGTTCGCCGTTACATGGCAGGCAAAAGCGCAAGGCGCATAAGGGCCACTATACCCGTCTGCGCAGTTAGCATTACTGCTGGTTACATTATTGGTGGATTGCAGATTGTGTACATCTGACCAATTGATGAAACCACCTGGGTCCGTGTAAGCGCTCATGGCATTACTGTCCGGGTAATTAAACGTGGTGCAAACCGTGTTGAGTTCCATCGTTGCCACAGTGCCGGGGTTGGTGGCGGATACAGGGTTGCCGTTGGCGGTGCCGTAGGCGTTGCTGCCGAGGCCTTGGTCGGCGCTAACAAGCATCGAGCTTGAATCGTCAATGAAAAGCAGCAGCTCGACATACGCGAATTGTGAGGTCGCGCCGGATGTGCCGGTAATGGTCCAATTGGTTGATTTTTGGAAAAGCCGGTTGAAAAATGGTGGATAGAGGCCGGTATACGAAACGGTCGCGGTAAAGCCTTGCGGATCATGGCTGGAGGCTTCCGTATTGGCGCTAAGGGTAACGGTGGGGTTGGCGGTAGAGAGATAAGCGGTTGGCAAGGTGGCCAGCTGGCTATTAAACCAAGCCTCGCCGGAAACCGTACCGGCAGCCTCCGCGGTTGCCGCGGCGTTGCTGTTATTGGCGTTGGCGGAACTTCCCACTTCCATCTGGTATACGGCTGAGGCTTCGCGCAGGGCATAGGTTGCCGAAGCATCGCCCGCCAGGGCAAATTGCGATCGTGCCTGAACATAGAATGAATAGTCGATTGAGAGGCCGACCAGCATTACCAGCGGCAGCATTGCCGCGGCGGTAATAATCGCAATGGCGCCACGCTGGTTGCGCGCGAAACGTAAGAAAAACTTTCTCATTGTGTTTCCGCCGGGTAAGGAAAGCTCGTCGTGTTGAAGAGAGACGTATTCACGCAATAATTATCGGTAGGCACAACAATGCCATCGGCGTTATATGCCTCTGTTTCTATATTGTTCGCGGTATAACCGGTCAGGTTGGTTGCTGTAACGCCGGCCGGCACAGCAGGCGTCAGAGTCGTGAATTCCTCATAGAGAGGATAGGTCTTGTTGATCGTTGCTTTTACGCTGCGAACAGGCCAATAAGCGCTGACCCATAAGTTCAACCCCTGATGGAGGATCATCCCGATCACCGGTTGATATTGCAGATGAACGTCAACCACCAGAATGGGAGAAGGCGGGGCCGGGTTGCTCGGTGCCGGTGTGGTCAGGCTTTCAGTACGAAGATTGGTGAGGTCGCTCCCACTCCCCGCCTTCGCAAATGATTGATTGAGAGAACCAATAATTGCCGAGGCCGTCGGACTCGCCGCCTTGCCGAGGCAGGAGCGCAATGGCGTGCCAACCGAGGTCCACGACAAAGTGCTCGTAGTGCCGTTAGTGGTTGTCGCGGTTACATTGGTTGGCGTCTGAAAAACGCGTCCGCTATTGCCGCCCATATAGGCAACGCTCCAAACCACAACAGGCACATAAGTGCATTGTGTGCCTGTTGTTACGGCGCCAGAACTGGATGTTGTGTTGGCGGTGGGGGTGCAGCTGGAGCTTGTATTTTCAAACACGACCGATGAAATCGTGACGGATTTTGTGCCATCCTGAAGCCCCGACCGCAGAGCGGGAATTTCCGCCCAAAGCATGGAGGCGCCCTGTTGTATCTGGGTATAGGTCAAGGAGTTGGTGCCATCGGACTGGACCGCCTCATTACTTAGCGAGGCTGCCATCGAATGTGCCGAGGAGTATACTTCTTCGTATGTGATCAACGCGTTGGATAGGTCGTACACACCGAACAGCAACCCAACCAGGAGTGGTGCCACCAGGGCAAATTCGAGGGCGGCAACCGAGCGCCGCTGTTTGAAAAATCTCTTCAGCATGGGCTGGCTGGTGAGGCGTTGGCGAACGGTTCAGTTTCAAACGCCGCGCTGGAGTAGATGGGGCGTACAAAATTGCCGCCATAGGTAAAATGGTTGAAAAGCAGCCCATCAACGAAGCTGGGCGCCACATAAATGCCGGTCATCAGGATAAATTGTTGTGGACCGGCATTGCAGTAGCCAGCGCTTGAACTGGCGGTGGCGCAAGGCGATAGATTATCGTCGCTGCCATTCCCTATTGTGCCGGAACCGTTATAAAAATCGCCAAGCTGCAGGGCGCCGTTGCTTGCTGGTATGCCGGGGACCGTGGCGTCGTAAAAATCCCCGGTTGCGTCCGAGGTGTTCAAATTTGAGCAGGATCCGGCATTAAACGAGATTGACTGAATGCGCACAAACAGGTTGTTGCAATTCAGCAAGCCATCGCCATACGGGCAAAAATAATTTTGGACAAATGTAATGGGGCTAGCACCCTGGGCGTTCCCGATTTGTACCTGGCGGGCGGCGGATTGTAGCGCGCTGTCCAGCACCTCCTGCATGAATTCGTCGTAGGAGACCTCGAACACCACGAAGAGCATTGCCAAAAAAATCGGCGCAACCAAGGCAAACTCCAGAGCGAAGGCGCCGCGCCGGCCAAGTTTCCTGTGCAACAATCTATGCATCAAATCTTTGGTGTCCTATTGGTTAAAGGCAAAAGCCTGTTTTGGCTGGTACGGCGGCCAGGGGAGGTCGTGGCAAGCCGCGCCAACCCAACCAACGCAAACTCAACCGCGGTTTCAGCACGGCGGTCCTGGCGCAAGCGGCGGAACGGATGAAGTTTTTGCAACATGCACATTATGGTTGGTTCACCAACGTTATTGCCTCCAGAAACGGCCCAATCTGCACCAGCCCGTTACCATAAACAAGCATCTATCTGTAAAACAAGGAAGTCTTGTTACGAAATTTAATTCATTACTGTCCCTCCGTCCAGTGCGCGGGGCTATCTTGCTGAAAATGGCGTTCAATACCGGCTCTAGTGTGATGGTTCTGAAATTTGTGATATGAAATATCGCGAATTTCAGAAGCTGAATCACACTAGCTCATTGATTTTTCTAGTGTCCACCATGGCTCTGAAATCCAACGGACTTCAGAACCGGGACACTAGGCCACTTGCGGCCTCATGCCACCGCCCCTGCCGCGGCGCAAAACATCACCACCAATATGGGCCGCGCCCGTCCGGCGGTCAGCAGCAGCAGGGCAAAGGCAATCACCGGCAGGTCGTAAACACTGCGTATGGTGGAGACCGTCAGCAGGTTGATGAACGCCGCGCCCAGCATGCCTACCACGGCGGCATTCAGCCCCTTCATCATCGCCGCCACATAAGGGCGGGCGCGCAGGGTGCGCCAATAAGGCAGGGTGCCGCCCGCCAGCAGCAGCCCTGGTAAAAATATGGCGGCGGTGGCAATGGCCGCCCCCCGGTAATGGCCCATAACCATCCCCAGGTAAGAGGCAACGGTAAAAAGCGGCCCCGGCATGGCCTGGGCGGCGCCGTACCCCGCCAAAAAAATTTGGGGCGAAACCCAGCCAGGCACCACCACCGCGTTATGCAGCAGCGGCAGCACCACATGCCCGCCGCCAAATACCAGCGCTCCCGCGCGGTAAAAGGCGGCGGCCTCGGCCCATTGCCCCCGCAGCGGCACTATAAAGGCGCCCAGCAGCAACACCCCGAACAAAAACAGGCAAAGCAGCGCTGGCGCGTGCAGCCTAAGCTCGCGCCTGGTCTCCGGCCATTCGCGCGCCAGGCGGCGTGTCTCGCGGTGGCGCACCAGCCCGCTATCGTCCAGTGTCGCCCAGCCGGTCAGCGCGCCAATCAACAGCACGGCAAGTTGCCCCCCCGTGCCTGGTATAAGCCCCAAAATGGCGGCGCAAAGCAGGGCCAGGGCGCGGCGCGGCGTATCCGGGCAGAGCGATTGCACCATCAGCCACACGGCCTGCGCCACCACCGCCACGGCGGCCAGTTGCAGCCCGTGCAGCGCGCCCCGTGCCAGCGGCAAGGCATGAAAAACCGAAAGGTAATGCGCCGCGGTCACCATCAGCAATGCCGAGGGCAGGGTGAACCCCACCCAGGCGGCTATGCCGCCCAACAGCCCGGCCCGGTGCAGCCCCACGCAAAACCCAACCTGGCTGGAAGCCGGCCCCGGCAAAAACTGGCACAGCGCCAGCAGCGCGCCGTATTCCTCGTTATCCAGCCATTTTTTGCGGTCCACAAAGGTACGGCGGAAATAGCCCAAATGCGCCACAGGCCCGCCAAAAGCACTTATGCCCAGCAGGAAAAAAGTCCACAGAACTTCAAGGGCGCGCACGATAATCATAAAGGCGGGCCAAGCATCCGGCCCAGCTTGTGGCCACCCAGAATATGAACATGAAAATGCGGCACTTCCTGGTGCGCGTCTGGCCCGGCATTGCAAATCAGCCTGTAGCCGTGCTCCTCCACCCCGGCTTGCCTGGCCACCAGCGCCACCGCGCGGTAAAACCCTGCCAGCTCCGCCGGGCTGGCTTTCGCGTTAAAATCCGCGGCTGACTCATAGCGCCCCTTGGGAATAACCAGAACATGCACCGGCGCCTGCGGGCGAATATCGGGGAAGGCGAGGGCATGCTCGTCCTCGTACAGCGTGGCGCAGGGTATTTCGCCGCGCAGGATCTTGGCGAAAATGTTGTTGTCATCATACGCCATGCTTGCCTCCCGCGCGTTATGGTATTTTTTTGGTGGGAAAACCCGGTAGCCTGGTCTTGCGTGCCGCTTTCTCGGCCAGCCCGCTCATGCCCTCGCGGCGCGCCAGCTCGGCCCAAACCTGCTCGGGGCGCAAGCCCGCATCCACCCACAGCACCATCAAATGGTAGAGCACGTCGGCGCTTTCGCCAATCAACGCGGTGGCGTTGCCTGCCACGGCCTCAATCACGCATTCCACCGCCTCCTCGCCAAATTTCTGCGCCACTTTCGCGGTACCGCGAGACATCAGCCGCGCGGAGTGGCTTTGGTTCGGGTCGGCATCCTTGCGCGAGAGCACGGTGGCCCATAGCCGGTCCAGCACCCGCGCATCTGGCCCGTGCTGCGGCGGCGGCACAACCACGCGCGCGGCGGTTTTGGCCTTTGCGGGTTTAGGTTTGGCGGGTTTAGGTTTGGCCGTTTCTGGCTTGGCGGCTTTTTTGGCCATTGCGGATACGCCTCCTGTTCAGCCCGTTATTGCCGGGGCGGGGCGAACCGGCAAGCGCGCCGCGCTAAGGGCAGCCTTGACCTGGGCGATGGTGAAGGTGCCGAAATGGAACACGCTGGCGGCCAGCAGCCCTGTTGCCCCGGCCTGCGCGCCTTCCACAAAATGCTGCAGCGTGCCCACCCCGCCCGAGGCAATAACCGGCACGCGCACGGCGGCGCAAACCTGCCGGAGCAGCTCCAAATCAAAGCCCTGGCCGGTGCCGTCGCGGTCCATCGAGGTCAGCAATATCTCGCCCGCCCCCAGGCTCTCCACTTCCCTGGCCCATTCAATCACGCCGCGCCCGGTATTGGTGCGCCCGCCATGGCTGAACACCTCCCATTTGCCGGGGGATGATTGCCGCGCATCTATCGCCACCACAACGCATTGGCTGCCGAATTTCTCAGCCCCCTCGCGCACCAGCGCGGGGCGCGATAGTGCTGCGGAATTCACCGAGCATTTATCCGCCCCCGCCAGCAGCAGGCGGCGCATATCCGCCACGCTGCGTATGCCCCCGCCCACGGTCAGCGGCAGAAACACGCGCTCGGCGGTGCGGTGCACCACATCCAAAATCGTATCGCGATTATCGGAGCTTGCGGTAATGTCGAGAAAAGTCAGCTCATCCGCTCCGGCGGCATCGTACACGGCGGCCTGCTCCACCGGGTCGCCCGCATCGCGGAGGCTGACAAAATTCACCCCCTTCACCACGCGCCCGTCCTTCACATCCAGGCAGGGAATGACACGCAACTTCAACATGCGGCCAGTGCCTCGCGCGGGGTGAGCGCGCCATCATACAGCGCGCGCCCCAATATCGTGCCTTCCAGGTTTGGCTGCCGCGCGGCGGCGGCCTTCAGCGCGATAATATCCGCCACCGCGGCCACGCCGCCCGAGGCGATCACCGGCAGTTTCACCGCGGCCGCCAGTGCTTGCGTCTCGGCAATGTTCAGCCCGGTCTTCATGCCGTCGCGCGCAATATCAGTGTAGATAATCGCGGCAATGCCCGCGTCCTCAAAACGCCGCGCCAGTTCGGTTGCCGCAATGTCCGAGGTCTCGGCCCAGCCCTCGGTCGCCACCATGCCGCCCTTGGCATCAATCCCCACCGCCACGCGGCCGGGGAACAGCTTGGCGCCCTCGCGCACCAGCGCCGGGTTTTTCGCGGCGGCGGAGCCAAGAATCACGCGCGTCATTCCCGCCTCCAGCCAGGCCTCTATCTGCGCCAGCGTGCGTATGCCGCCGCCAAGCTGCACGGGGATTGTAACATTGGCGAGAATGGATTTCACCGCCGCCTCGTTCACGGGCTTGCCAGCAAAGGCGCCGTTCAAATCCACCACATGCACCCATTGGAATCCGGCCTGCTGCCACGCCGCCGCCTGCGCGCCAGGGTCGGTGCCAAATACGGTGGCCTGGTCCATCTCGCCGCGCAGCAGCCGCACGCAGGCGCCGTCCTTCAAATCTATGGCGGGGTAAAGCGTCAGGGTCATTTCAGGCTCTTATAGTAAAAATGTCCGGCAATCGCGTGCCCTTTAACCCAGGCATAGGCGGGGTGCGTGCCCCAGCGGATAAACCCCTCCGACTCGTAAAGCGAGATCGCGCCTTTCTGCGTTTCCCGCACATCCAGGTTGAGCACGCGGAAGCCCAGCGCCCGTGCCCGGTCTTCGGCCTTGCGCAGAATTACCCGCGCCAGCCCATGCCCGCGCGCGTAGGGCGCTACAAAATGGTGCATCAGATGCACGGAATGCGATTGCGCCTCGTTATTGCGCGAGGGCTTCTGCAGTTGCGCCGCGCCGTACACAATGCCGTCCATGCGGCCCACAATCAGCTCGCGCTCCGGCACAAGCGGTACGCCACGCATATATTGTTCCATGGTCTCGCGCTTGGGCGCCTTCACCCAGCCAAACCCGCCGCCATCCAGTATGGCAGCCGTGGCGGCTTCGGCCAGGGCATGAATATCGGCCTCATCCGTGAAGCTCTCGACGCATTCGGCGGATATGGTCTGGGGCGGGGGCAGGGCATTGGTCACGGCTGCGTCTTGGCGCCATTGCGCCGCGTAATCAAGCGCTAATCGCGCCCCGGCGGCAGGCGCAGCATGTCATTCCACTGCGCGGGGCTAAGCCCCTTGTACCAATCCATATGCGTGGCGGTGGAGAGAAAAAACCTCTGCCCCTTTGGTACGCCCAGGCAGGCCGCCAGATGCGCGGCGTGGCGCGGCGGTATTACGGTGTCGTGCCCGGCATAGGTAATAAAGGTCTTGGCCCCCATGCCCGCCAGCGCGGCGCAGGAATCGTAATCCGTGCCATCCAGCGCCAGCAGCAGGCGCGCGGGCACAAAAGGGTAGCGCTCCTGCGCCACCGCGCTCATGCGGTCCCACGGCACAAACAGCAGCACGCGCTGCGCCCCGCCCGGCCTGGCCGCCTGCGCCGCAATACCCGCGCCCAGCGAGTTACCCGCCACGAAAAGCGGCCCCGGGTAACGCTGCCCGGCCAGCCTCAGGGCCGCCACGGCATCGGCAATCACGCTGTTATGGGTGGGGGCCTGCCCGGCGCGGAAGTCAAAGCCCCGGTACTCCGGCAGTACCACGCGCCAGCCGCGCGCGGCGAAATACGGGGCGTAATCCTGCGCCGCCTGCCAGGCCTGCTCGTCATTGCCATGGAAGAACACCACCGTCCCCCGCGCCGCTCCGGCGGGTTCCACCAGCCAGCCAAGCTGCGTGCCACGGGCATTATCAAACCGCGCATAGGGCAGGGCGGCGGTGTGGGGCGGCAAATTTGTGCCTATGTAAAGCAGCCTGTTCTGCGCCAGCAGCAGCGTGGCGCAAACACCGCCATAGCCCAGCCCGGCCACAAGCAGCAGCCGCCATAAAACCCGCCGCGCCCGGCTCACGGTTCCCAGGCGAGGAAATTGCCGAGAATGGTGAGGCCCACTTGCTGGCTCTTCTCGCTATGGAATTGCGTGCCGGCCTTGTTGCCGCTGGCCACCATGGCCACCACCTCGCCGCCATAATCGGTGGTGGCGATAATCTGGTCCGCGCGCCCGCCGCGCAGCGCGTATGAATGCACGAAATACGCATGGCCGCCCGGCTCCAGCCCGTTCAGCAGCGGGTGAGACCCAGGCTCAAACCGCAGCTCGTTCCAGCCCATATGCGGCAGGCGCAAATCGCCTACCTCCATGCGCGCAATCTCGCCCTGCACCCAGCCAAAGCCAGGCGTTACGCCGTGCTCCAGCCCGCGCTCGGCCATAAGCTGCATACCCACGCAAATGCCCAAAAACGGCGCGCCCCGCGCCACGCGCTCAAGCATCGCCTCTTCCAGCCCGTCCACGCCCTTCAGCCCGGCGGCGCAATCGGCAAACGCGCCCTGGCCGGGCAGCACAATGCGGTCAGCCCGCGCCACCAGCTCCGGGCCGGACGTAATTTGCACGTCAGCCTTCAGCCCGCGCTGTGCCGCGGCAAGCTGCAGCCCGCGCGCGGCGGAGGCCAGATTGCCGCTCTTATAATCGATAACGGCGACGAGCATCCCGGTTACAGCGCGCCCTTGGTCGAGGGAATCTCGCCCGCGATGCGCGGCTCAAGCGCCACCGCCGCCCGCAGCGCCCGCGCCACGGATTTGAAGCACGCCTCCGCCACATGGTGCGCGTTATGCCCGGCGCGCTGGTTGACATGCAGGTTGAACAGCCCGTTGCCAGCCAGCGCGCGGAAAAACTCCTCGATGAGCTGCGTGTCCATCTGCCCCAGCATCGGGCGCTCGAAGTTCACGTTCCACACCACGAAATTGCGGCCGGAAAGGTCGATGGCGGTTTCCACCAGCGTCTCATCCATCGGCACCAGCGCATGGCCGAAGCGCTGTATCCCGCGCTTGTCGCCCAGCGCATGGGCAAAGCCCAGGCCGAGCAGAATCCCGCAATCCTCCACCGTATGGTGCGCGTCGATGTGCAAATCGCCCTTGGCGCGCAGCGTCAGGTCAAACAGCCCGTGCCGCCCGAAAGCGGAGAGCATGTGGTCGAGATACCCCACGCCGGTCTCGATGTCGGTCTTGCCCGTCCCATCCAGGTCGATGCGGAGAAAAATATCCGTTTCGGATGTTTTGCGGCTGAGTTCGGCTAAACGTGTCATGCGCCGTGCCTACAACAATGCGCGGTGTTGCGCAAAATAAAGGGGGCGGATTGCGCCGCCCCCTTCCGGTTCCATGTTATGCCCGTGCCTACGCCACGGCAAACTGGTTCAGCCCCAGCCGGCGCTTAATGGCCATCGGCACCTGGCGCGCGGATTTCGCGCGTGGCAGATCCATCTCCATAACCGCCGCATCCGGCGCGGTGCGCTCGTCCCAGTTGTGGAAGTGCATGCGGTCTACATTATCCACGAAACTTTCCGCCTGCACGCCTTCGGCCAGCAGCAGCTCGTGGGTTTCCAGCTCCACATGGTAATAAGTGAACTGCTCGGGCACATCATATTCACGCACGATGCTGGTCCCGTTCACCAGCGCGCTGGCATGCGCCAGAATGCCATCCATGAATATGGCATGGTCTGGCGAGAGCAGCAGGTCGCGCTCCGGCAGCCCGCCCCCCAGCGCCCCCTGGCGGATGCGGATGGGCAAGGACCGCAGCGGGTCGGCAAAGCGCGTATGGATATGGTTGTGGCCAATCCAGCGCACGGGCATCGCCCCCTTCGCCGTCATCACCATATCGCCCGCCTTCAGCTCCTCCACCAGCATTTCGCCAGCCGGGGTGGCCAGTGCCGTGCCGGGGTAGAAGCAGAGCGTCAGCTCCACCTGCCCGTTCACCTCGCTCACATGCAGCAGCGAAGCATTATCGCCACTCGCCAGGCCCAGCGTTACCTGCAAGGTCTGGCCGTTGGTGGCGTCATGTATCGTCACCACGCCGGTGCTGCTGTTGTAGCTTTCGCTCAGCGCGTCGCTGCTGCCAGAGAGGGTGAAATTCGCCCCGCCCAGCGCCACGGTGTCGTGGTACCCAAGATTGGTGATCGTGGTGTTCAGCACGCCGCTGGTCACATCCGCGCCGGTTATGTCCACCGCGCTGCCAGCGCCATTGCCGCCCATATTGATGCTGCCCGCATAGGCACTGCCCAGGGTGAGCGCGCCATCATCGGTAATGCCCACCAGGCTGGCCACCCCCGCGAGCGTGGCGGAGGTGCCGCTGGCCACGTCCAGCGTGCCCGTGCCCGTAATATTGCTGGACACGCTGCCCGCCACGGTGAGCGAGCCGTTATCGGCAACGGAGATGCCCGCGGCGCCGCCGCTCAGCGTGGCGCTGTTACCAGCTCCCACGGTCAGGGTGCCAGCACCGCTAAGCGCGCCGGTATCCACCAGGCTGCCCGCAACCGCGGCATTGGCGCCGGAGGCAATGGTAATGGGGCCGGAAACCGTGCCGCCCACAACCAGCGACCCGTTATCGGTAATGCTGGCCAGGCTGGTATTGCCCGTCAGGCTGGCGGTGCCGCCCACAACCAGCTTGCCCGTGCCGGCCAGCGTGCCCGCATCCACAAAGCCGGTGCCTGCGGCCACGGTAATCAGCCCGTTATCGCTCAGCGTGCTGGCGGAAACAGCGGCCGTGCCTGCAATAACGGCCACGGTGGTGTTGGTGCTCAGCGCATCGCCCGGCGCCACGCCACCCGTGTAATTATGGTAATTCTCAAAGCTGCCCGTGCTGCTGGCCGAAAAATCATAGGTGGTGGAGGCCGTGGGTGCCAATTCGATGTTCAGCCCCGTGCTGCCCTCCAGCGCCACGAAGGAGCTGGTGGAAAGCCCGGACGCGCCGGTAAAGGTAAGCGTGCTGGTGCCAACCGTGTTGCCCGTGCTGCCGGTTTCGGTCACGGTCAGCACGCCGGTGGCGCTGTTAAAGTTCAGCGTCACGCCATCGCCCGAGGCGAAGGCGGGCAGGGCGGAGCCGCCCAGCACAATATCGTCATTGGCGCCAAACCCCGAAACCGGGCCGCCAAAGCCGCTGCTGTTATCGTTCACCAGCAGGGTGTTCATGGCGCCAGCCGCGCCATGCGTGCCAAACAGCGCGGTCTGCCCCGAATCGTTGCCCGTGGCATTATCCAGCGCCACCGTGGCGCCGTAATCGATGAAGATGGTGCCCGTGCCGCCCACGTTGGAGTCGATGGCCAATGTGGTGCCGCTGCCGGTGGCGGCCAGCGTGCCGGTATTGGTAAGGCTGTTGCCGCTGCTGGCGGCCAGCGTGTTGCTGCCGCTGGCATAGGTGGTGTTGCCCGTAAGCGCATTGCCACCGGCGCTTATAACTTCATTCCCGCCGCTGAGCGTGGTGCTGAAATTGGAGGAAACCGAGCCGGTCAGCGTAACGGTGGTTATTACATTGCCATTGGTGGTGATGAGCTCCTTAACCCCGCCCACATTGGTAAGGGTGGCGTTGGAGGTAGAGGTGAACCCGCTGACCAGAAGGGTGTTGCCCGCGCCGAAATTATTCACCGTGCCCGAGAACAGCGTGCCCGCGGCAATTTGCAGCGTGTTGTGCGCATTATCGGTAAAATCAACTTGCTCAGCCGTGGAAACGGTGTTGGAGAGAATGGCCAGGCCGCCGCCGCCAACCTCGATAAAACCATCCACCCCGCCATTGGTGGCCAGGGTGGAGGCGCCATCCAGCACCGAGGAGGAGATGGAGAGCGTGCCGCCATTATCGACAATCCACCCGGCATTATAAAAATTGGCCAGCGTACTGTTGCTGGCATTGGTGGCGGTAATGTTCAGCTCGCCGCCAGAGCTGATGCTGAGGATGCCGTAATTGATGAGCCCATGCAGTGCTTGCTGGTTGCCGCCGGTGGTGATGTTATCAAGATTCAGCGTGTCGCCATTGCCGATGGTGATGAAGCCGAAATTCTCGTTCACCGTATCCACGCTCAGCGTGTCGGTGCCCACAACGGAAATCTGCATATGCATGTCGGCATGGGGCGTGGCGGTCAGCGCGCCGTGCAGGCCGGTCATGGTGGTGCCTGCCGGGGTCAGCGTGTCTGTGTTGCCATAGAATATGCCCATGGCCACACCCTGAATGTTCAGGTCCGCCCCGCCCGACAGGGTGATAATCTCACCGCCGATCTGCGTTTCTTCCAGGACAGTGTAGCTGATGCCGCCGGTATTGAGGGTCTGCGCGACGGATATGTCCGTGGCGCCGGAAACAGTGGGAGAAATGACCACTGTTTTACCATCGATGATGACGTTTTGCGCGCCTGTGGCGGTGATGGCCGGAGCGTGTTGTGTTCCGCCGGATGTCCAGTTGCTGTTCCTGAACCAATTTTTGTTGGAATTACTCGTGAAGGTATCAGACATCCGTACATCTCCAAACGGCGAAACCGGCTTGGCTTATAAAATTAAAAACACGTCATGTATGGCGTGTTCAATTCAGAATCCTTGCCGCAGAGCTGCCTCATAGCGTCTTTTAATTTGAAATAAACTACACGTTTTCGCGATAATTATTCGGCATGTGTGCAAAACCCGTGCAAAATCCGTGCAAAACCCGTGCAAAACACATCGAATATTTTTCCAGCATACCAGCTTTGTCAAAAATATGAATGATTTCCTGATAATTAACGAAGTTGAAAAATAAAGCGTTGTTTATACGGTCAGTCTACAGACTAAATTTTTTGTAATAAATTTTCCTGGCGCGGGCGTGCCATCCCATTCATGAATTTTCTGGTCACCCTTGAGTTTTCAGGGGGTACTCTGGCCCGCGCTACACGGCTACATCCAGAAAATGGCCCGTCCCATCACCAAAAATCTGCCCGCGCTGCTTGGGTTTCTCATCGCCATCGGGCCTGTCTCCACCGATATGTATTTGCCGGCCTTCCCGGCCATTGCGCGTGATTTGGGCAATATCGCCGCGCCGCAATACTCGCTCGCAGCTTATTTCGCCGGTCTGGCCATCGGCCAGATGACCGTGGGCGCGCTGTCCGACCGTCTGGGCCGCCGCGCCCCGCTGCTGGCCGGACTCGTTATATATACGCTGGCCACATGCGGCTGCCTGGCAAGCTGGGATATGCGCTCCTTCGTCATCTTCCGCTTTCTCTCCGCCCTGGGTGCTGCGGCGGGCACCATTCTGCCCCGTGCCATGGTGCGGGATCTGGCGGATGGCCCGGAAGCGGCCCGGCTCATGTCGCGCCTCATGCTGGTCATGGGCGTCGCGCCCATCAGCGCCCCCATGCTTGGCGCCTTTATCGTCAGTTTTACCTCCTGGCGCATGATTTTCGCCATTTGTGCCTTTTATGGAGTCGCGGCCATCGCCGTGGCCTGGGTCTATCTGCCCGACACCCTGCCGCTACAGCGCCGCACCCGCATCGGCATGGTGGCGGCGCTGGCGCGTTATGTGGGCATATTGCGCGAACGCACCTTCCTCACCCATGCCGGTGTGGGCAGCTTCAACGCCGCCTGCCTGTTCGCCTATCTCGCCGGCACGCCGCAAATCTTCATCGGGCTGTATGGCTGGCATGCGGCGGGCTACGCGCTGCTCTTCGGGGTTAATTCGGTTGCTTATATCGGGTTGAGCCAGCTCAATCCCGGGCTGGTCAACCGGCATGGCCTCCCCGCGGTCATTTCTTTCGCCGTCATGGTTCTGCTTGGCGCCTGCTTGCTGCTTACCGCCCTGGCCATGCATCCTTTGGGCGCGTTGCCCATCGCGGCCGGGCTGCTGTTGTGCGAGGTGGGGTTTGGCCTGCTCACCCCGTGCTCCATCGTCGGCGCGCTTTCCCGCCATCAGGCCCATGCCGGCAGCGCCTCGGCCTTGTTCGGCACGTTGCAATATAGCGGCGGCGCCTTGGCCGGGCTGCTGGTGGGCGTGCTGGCCAATGGTACGGCTTTGCCCATGGCCTGCGTCATGCTCGCCTGCGCCCTGGCGGCGCTTGGTTCGGCGCGCGCCCGCCCCTCTTTGGTTTTTTCTCCCGCGGAGTAGTCAACCCATGTCCCTGCCCACCCTCATCGGCATTCCGGCCTGCACCAAGTTCATCTCGGGCCATGTCCAGCACGCCACGCCGGCGCGCTACAGCGCGGCCCTCATTGCTGAGGCCGGTGCCATGCCCGTGCTCATCCCGCCCGAGGGCGAGGCCATGCTGCCTTTGCTGGAGCGTGTGGACGGCATCATGTTCAACGGCTCGCCCTCCAACGTGGCGCCCACACGCTACGGCGCCGATTTCGACGCCACGCCCAACGACCACGACCCGGAGCGTGACGCCACCACCATCCCGCTCATCCGCGCGGCGCTGGAGCGCGGCATGCCCATATTGTGCATCTGCCGGGGCATGCAGGAGCTTAACGTGGCGCTGGGCGGCACCTTGTTTCAGGAGGTCCATAAAATCCCCGGCCGCATGGACCATCGCGGCGGCGAGGGCGAGCAGCGTTTCGCCATCAAGCACGATGTCACCCTTTCCGGCGAGCTGGCCCGCATCGTGGGCGCCGAGACCATTGCGGTGAACTCGCTGCACGGCCAGGCGCTGGACCGCCTGGCTCCCGGCCTGGTGGTGGAAGCCGTGGCGCCGGATGGCACCATCGAGGCCGTGCGCGTGAAGGATGCGCCGGGTTTCAACATCGCCGTGCAATGGCACCCGGAATGGGAGGTTTCCAGCTACCCCGACCGCAAGCGCCTACTCAATGCATTCGGCGAGGCTTGCCGCGCCTACCGGGCAGGCAAGGCCTGAACGCCGTGTTGCAGTAATTTACCTGGCGATTCGGGTAAGGCGCTGATTCCGTGCTATATGGCCCTCGCAAAGGAGGGTCATATGGACATCCAGACGATCGACAACCAATATACCCAGTTACAATCCCAGGCCCAGCAGACCGTGGATGAGTTGCAGAAACTCGCCCAGAAGCTGCAAACAGCGGCGCAGGCGGGCGACCAGAATGCGCGGGAATGGCTGCTGGACCTGAAGAGCATCGCGCTGGCCATGCAGGCGGAGCAGAATCAGGTAACCAACCTGCTGGGCGCGCTGCATAATTTTGTCGAGGCCCAGGCCCAGCAGCATATGCCGCAATCGGTCCCGCAAACCGTGCCGCAGACCGTGCCGCAGACCGGGCCATGGGGCAATCAGCCGCAATACCAGCAGCCGCAGCAATCATATCCGCAGCGGGGTTATTACCCGCAGCAGCAAGGCGGCATGCTGGGTGGATTATTCCATTCGGGTTTTGGCCAGGCCATGGTCGCCGGTTTGGGGTTTGGCATCGGCGATGATTTAATCAATCAGATTTTCTGATTATTATGCCATATTTAACAAATTTAATTTGTTAAATATGGAGCTTAAGTAAGCACCGGTTCTAAATCCACTTCAACCTTCAGCCAATGCCGCCCGCCGCCAAGTATGATACCGCGCAGGGGCGATACATCGGTGAAGTCGCGGCCCCAGGCGAGGGTGACGTGCTCGTCAGCCACCAGCAGGTTATTGGTGGGGTCGAGGTCGACCCAGCCTGCCTCTGGGCCAAGCCAGGAGGAGACCCAGGCATGGCTCTGGTCGGCGCCGCGGCGGCGTTCCTGCCCTGGTGGCGGGGTGGTGCGCAGATAGCCCGATACGTAGCGCCCCGGCAGGCCGAGGGCGCGCAGGCAGGCGATCATGAAATGCGCGTAGTCCTGGCACACCCCGGTGCGGGTGGTGAGGACATGCGCCGCCGTGGTGAAGTTGTTGGTGGCCCCGGGCTTGTAGGTCATCTCGCCATAGATGCGCTGGGTAAGCTCCAGCAGGGCGGCGAGAATCGGGCGGCCAGGCGGAAAGCTGACAGCGGCATAGCTGGCGATTTCATTCTGCGGCGCGGCCAGCGGGCTGGGCAGGCAGTATTCGGCCACGTCCGGGCCATGCAATGCCTTGGCGGCGATGGCTTCCCAGCGCGGCGTTTGGTCCGCGGGCGGCGGGGCTGGATGGCTGACCTCGGCCGTGGCGCTAAGATTGACGGAAAATTGCTTGTGCGCCCCGGTGAGCGAGACAGTGGTGGTGGGGTTGCCGAAATAATCCACCTCGTCGCGCCGTGTTTCCGGTGCGGGAGAAATTTCCAGATGCGCCTCGCGCACCACCTGGCCTGGGCGCTGGCGTGGCAGCAAATGCATGAAATGCGTGCCGAGCACGACCGGCTCGGCATAGTCGTAAACGGTGCTGTGATGCAGGCGGTAGAGGGTCATGTTTACTGCGCGGCTTCCAATATTTCCTCGTCATCCAGCGCGTGCGCCTCGGGCAGCAGCGTGAAGAAGCGGCGGTGCACGCGGTCTGACAGCAGGCGCAGCTTGGCGGCGGCGGCAGACAGTGCCGGGTGCAGGCCGGTGACAGTGCCAGCGAGGTTTGTGACATCGAGCTGCAATTGCCGCGCGGCCTCGGCGTCGTCATCAGCGCCCAGGCGCTCCAGGCAGGCGCGCAGGGCGGCGCATTGGTAGGAGAGCGCGCGGGGATTGCCACTATCGGCCAGAAGCAGGGCGAAAACCGGGCCGGGGGCAAGCACGCCGGCGTGGCGCAGATCGTAGCTCAGCACGGAATCCGCCAGCTCCAGCCCCAGGGCCAGGCCGGGTTGCAGCCGCTCGGGCGGGGCATCCAGCAATAGGGCCAGCGATTCCGCCAGGGTTTCGCCACGCTCCAGGCGGCGGCCCATTTCCAAAAACAGCCAGCCGCCATCGCGCACCATGTTCTCGGCGGCGATGCCGGCGAAGGTGGCGGCGAAGCTGAGCATGGTGGGCAGCGAGGTGTCCTCGTTGGGCAGGGCCTCGATGGCTTGCTGCAGGGCGAAGCGCACCGTGGCCAGCATGGTGGGGGAAAGCCGTTCAGCCGCAGCGTTGACCAGCCGCCCCACCTCTTTCAGCAGCCCGGCTACGGGGCGGCGGCGGTTCAGCGTTTCTCGCAGCAGGCGGCCGGAAACGCTGCTGCCCGACAATTCGGCGGGCAGCAGCCCGGCCTGGGCGAGACATTTGGTGAGCAAGGCGCGTTCGGCGATGTCGCGCGGCAGAGATGTGCCGGATTCCAGGCGCGGCCTGGTAAGCATGAGCAGACGGCAGGCGGCCTCCAGCCGTTCCACCGAGCGGCCGAGCCAGAAGAGGTTATCGGCCAGGCGCGACGGTAAATGGGTGGCGGCGAGGAAATTGACATGCTCTGGCACCCTGGTGGCAGCGGCGCCGGTAATGTGGCTTGGCTCGTCCTCTTCCTCCAGCACCCAGAGATCTTTGAGGCCGAGACCGAGGCTGGAGGCGCTGCCTTGCCCCGGCAATGGCACGCCCAGGCCGCCGGGCAGCACCTGCCAGCCTTGGCCGTCATGCCAGGCGAACAGGCGGAAACAGACCGGCGCGGAGGTTTGCCCGGCTGCACCGATGAAGGGCGCGTTGGAGGAGAACACCGGAGAATCGGCGGTGGCCGGCGGCAGCAAGGCGGGCTCGTTGAGCAGCGGGAAGAACAGGTTATCGATATAGCGGCGCAAGGCCGGGGCGGCGGCGAGGCTTGTGCCGGGCGCGTTGAGCATGGTGAGCACCCCGGCGCGTATGGCGCCGAAGGCCCCGGCAATGCCTGTGCCAGGGCGGCCGCCTTGCTCCAGCGGGTCGAGATCTATGCCTGAAACACCGCGTATGAGGGTGGCGATGTTGAGCAGGCCGCTCAATGTTTTCATGTGCAGGGCGCCGTTGCGGGTGGCGAGGTCGCCTGGTTCGATGAGCAGCACGCCGAGCGCGCGGGCCAGCAGCGCATCGTCCACCATATCGGGCGCCGCTGCCGCGCTGGCGCCGCCCGCGAGCACGGCCACCAGCCCGCCCGCGGCTGGGCGGCGCACATGGTCGGTAAGCAACTCGCGCGCCGGGCGCAGCGAGCGTATGCCGCCAGCACGGAGCAGTTCTGGCAGGCTGGCGGAAGCCTGCCGGCGCAGGCTGAGCGCATGGCCAAGGCCGGGGATGATGCC
>JAJZFB010000089.1 GCA_021805545.1 Pseudomonadota bacterium
ACTTGAGATGCGCTCGCTTTGCGAGCGATTCGAACGTCTGAATCGCGCTCTACCTCATTGATTTAGAGACGGATTCAGATTTTAGACCGGATCACAACGTGATCCGGTCTAAAATCATCCGGCTCTAGACGTTATGATCCATTTCCATCGCGCGCGCAGCGCGCGCGATGGCGCATTACGTGGCAATGTAACGCTGCCAGCCTTGGGCGCGCAGCGCGCAGGCAGGGCAGGTGCCGCAGCCATAGCCCCATTCATGGTGGTGCGTGCGGTCGCCATTATAGCAGCTATGGGTTTCCTCGCGGATCAGCTCCACCAGCGCCCTGCCCGCCAGTGCTTCCGCAAGTTTCCAGGTATTGGCTTTATCAATCCACATAAGCGGCGTGTGGATAACAAAACGGCTTTCCATGCCAAGGTTCAGCGCCACCTGCATGGCCTTCATCGTATCGTCGCGGCAATCCGGGTAGCCGGAATAATCGGTTTCGCATACGCCGGTTATAAGGTGCTTTATCCCGCGCCGGTAGGCGAGGGTGGCGGCGAAGGTCATGAAGAGGATGTTGCGGCCCGGCACAAAAGTATTGGGCAGGCCGTTCTCCTGCATCGCGATGGCAACGTTCTGTGTCAGCGCTGTCTGGCTCACCTGGCCCAGAACGGCCAGGTCCAGCATATGGTCATCGCCAAGTTTGCTGCCCCAATCGTCAATTTTACGAAGCTGCGCGAGCACGCGCGGGCGCACGTCCAGCTCTATGCGGTGGCGCTGGCCGTAATCGAAGCCGAGTGTTTCCACATGGGCGAAGCGCGACAGCGCCCAGGCCAGGCAGGTAGTGGAATCCTGCCCGCCGGAGAACAGGACCAGGGCTTTATCATCGCTCATTTTGCCGCCCCTTCCGGGCCGTAATAGGTGCAGCGGTCGCCCGAGGAAGGGCGCCAGACGGAAACGCGCGCCAGGCCCGGGCAGGACGGTTCCAGAAACGTCCATATCCAGGCAGAGAGATTCTCAATGGTCGCGGGGCCTAGTCCGTCCACCTCGTCCAGAAAATGATGGTCGAGCTGCGCGCGCGCCTTTTCGATGGCGCGGGTGAATATGGTGAGGTCCAGCACCATGCCATGCTCGTCACGCTCGCCGCGTATGGCCACTTCCGCGTGGTAGGAATGGCCATGGATGCGGCGGCTGGAGGCAGCCTCCACCTTGCGGCGCAACGTATGCGCGGCCTCGAAGGTGAAACTCTTGCTCAGTTCGAACATCAGGGGATTCCCAGCGTTTTATGCGTTTGCAGGCTCAGGCGCCAATGCGGGTGCGCCAGGCAATATTCCACCGCCGCCGCCGTGTTGGCCGCGCCAGCCGGGCCGTCCATGGGCTGAAGCAGAAAATTGGCGAAGGCGAGGTCCTCGAACCGCCAGGGCTCCGCGCCGCCTTGCGGAAAGACCAGCTTCAGCTCGTCCCCCGCTTTCACGGCCAGCTCAGCCCCGGCTTTGGGGCTGACGCACAGCCAGTCTATGCCCGGGGGCGGGGCGATGGTGCCGTTGGTCTCCACGGCAATCTCGAAACCTTGCACGTGCAGGGCGGTGGTCAGCGCCTTATCCACTTGCAGCAGCGGTTCGCCGCCCGTGAGCACCACCAGGTGCTGCGCCGCGCCGGCGGGCCAGAGCGAAGCCACGGCCTTGGCCAGCGCTTCTGCCTCGTACCGCCCGCCATGCTCGCCATCCATGCCCACAAAATCGGTGTCGCAAAACTGGCATACGGCCCCGGCGCGGTCTTCCTCGCGCCCGGACCAAAGATTACACCCGGCAAAGCGGCAAAACACGGCGGCGCGCCCGGCCTGGCGGCCTTCGCCTTGCAGCGTGTAAAAAATCTCCTTGACGGCGTAACTCATAACGGCCCCCACTGAGACAGGGCGGCGTGTAAGTCAACGCCCCGTGTTGCACCGCGCCATGCGCGCCCCATATAGCGGCCAGAACCAAAACCTGAATGGAGACGCAACTCTATGAAATACAAGCAACTCGGGCGCAGCGGGCTATACGTGTCGGAAATCTGCCTGGGCACCATGACGTTTGGCGGAAACCCCGAGGCGGGCATGTGGAAGGCCATCGGCCAGCTACCGCAGAAAGAGGTGGATGCCATTATCGGCCGGGCCGTGCAGGCGGGGGTTAATTTCATCGATACCGCGGATGTGTATTCCTTCGGCGAGTCCGAGAAGCTAACCGGCCAGGCACTGAAAAACCTGGGTATCGCGCGCAAGGATGTGGTGATTGCCACCAAGGTGTACGGCGAAATGGGGCCAGGGCCGAATGACCGTGGCGCCTCGCGCGGGCATATTATGGACGGGGTGAAACGCAGCCTGGACCGGCTGGGCACGGATTATATCGACCTGTACCAGATACATGCCAACGACCCGGTAACCCCGCTGGAAGAAACGTTGCGCGCGCTGGATGATTTGGTGCGCCAGGGGCTGGTGCGGTATATTGGCATTTCCAACTGGCAGGCCTGGAAAATTGCCAAGGCGCTTGGCATTGCCGAGGCCAAAAATTACACGCGGTTTGAAACGCTGCAGGCCTATTACGCCATTGCGGGGCGCGATTTGGAACGCGAGCTGGTGCCGCTGATGAACGAGGAAAAGCTCGGCCTCATGGTATGGTCGCCGCTGGCGGGTGGCCTGCTCTCGGGCAAATACGGCCCGGGTGCGCACCAAATCATAGATTCCCGCCGCGTGACGTTCGACTTTCCGCCCGTGGAACTGGACCGCGCCTGGAAATGCGTGGCGGCAATGCGCGAGATTGGGCAGGCGCATGGCGCCTCCGTGGCGCGTGTGGCGCTGGCCTGGCTGCTGGCCAAGCCGCATGTGATGAGCGTGATTATCGGCGCCAAGACCATTAAGCAGCTCGACGACAATCTGGCCGCCGTGGGGCTGGTGCTGTCCGAGGCCGAGATGGCGCGGCTGGATGCGGTGAGCGCCTTGCCGCCTGAATACCCCGGCTGGATGCTGGAGCGCCAGGTCAGCGGGCGCGTACCAAAGCCGCATTGCTGAGTTTGCGGTGCCTGCCCCTGTACGAGCGGCGGGGGATGTGCTGTTTGGGGCGCTGAAAGAGAGCTGGGGAGCGGTCATGCGCGAATACTTGAAATTCTATATTGATGGCCAATGGGTTGCGCCTGCGGCGCCGAAGACGGCGGACGTGATCAACCCGGCGACCGAGGACGTTTCCGGGCATATTTCGCTGGGTGGCCTGGCGGATGTCGAGAAGGCGGTTGCCGCGGCGCGCCGGGCCTTCCCGAGCTGGTCCAACACCAGCCGCGAAGCGCGGCTGGAAATTTTGCAGAACATCCAGGCCGAGTACACACGCCGCCAAGGCGAGCTTGGCGAGGCCATTATGGAAGAAATGGGCGCGCCTTCGGGCCTGGCCAACGGCTTCCATGTGTTTCTCGGCGCCGGGCACCTGCAAACCGCCATTGAGGTGCTGAAGGAATTCAAGTTCGAGGAGCAGCGCGGTTCCACCCGAATCGTGAAAGAGCCGATCGGCGTGTGCGCGCTCATCACCCCCTGGAACTGGCCGATGAACCAGACCACGGTGAAAACCTTCCCGGCTTTGGCCACGGGTTGCACCATGATCCTCAAGCCGCCCCAGTTGGCGCCCTATTCGGCGCATATCCTGGCCGAGATCATCCATGCCGCGGGCGTACCGGCGGGTGTGTTCAATATGGTGCAAGGTTCCGGCGCGCTTATCGGCACGGCGCTCTCCACCCATCCTGAAGTGGACATGATCTCCTTCACCGGGTCCGAGGGCGTGGGCGTGCAGATTGCCCAGAACGCGGCCCCCACCGTCAAGCGCGTCTGCCAGGAGCTGGGCGGCAAGAGCCCGTTCATCGTGCTGGATGATTCCGCTTTGGCCAAGAACGTGGCCGACGCCACCTCCACCATGATGGGCAATTCCGGCCAGACCTGCTCGGCCGGTTCGCGCCTGCTGGTGCCGGCCTCGCGCCTGGAAGAGGCCATTGCCGCCGCCCGCGATGCCGCCAATGCGGTTACGGTGGGCGACCCGCGCGGCAATGTTGCCATGGGGCCGGTTGTGTCCAAGGGCCAGTACAACATCATCCAGGACTATATCGAGAAGGGCATCGCGGAAGGTGCGCAGCTCATCGCCGGTGGCCCAGGCCGCCCCGAGGGCATCGAGAAAGGCTGGTTCGTGCGCCCCACCGTGTTTGTGGGTAATAACGATATGGTCATCGCCCGCGAGGAAATCTTCGGGCCGGTGCTGGTGATGATCCCGTACAAGGATGCCGAGGACGCCGTTGCCATCGCCAACGACTCAAACTTCGGCCTGGCTGGCTATGTAAGCGGTGAGGACGCGGAGCAATGCCGCGCCATCGCCCGCCGCCTGCGCGCGGGCTGGATCGGCATCAATGGCGGGTTCGACTTCCATGCCGCTTTCGGGGGTTACAAGCGCTCCGGCAACGGGCGCGAATGGGGCGAATTTGGCTTCCACGAATATCTGGAAATCAAATCGCTGCTCGGCTACGCGGCGTAAGAAAAAGGGGGGCTTGGCCCCTTTTTTTAGGGAATTATATACTTGATTCCCTCATTTAAATAGTCTATGTAATTGGTATGAAAACGTCCATTAGCCTCTATGAATTCACTAAATTATTCCCCGATGAACGGGCAGCGCGGCTCCATATCGAATCCGTGCGCTGGAACGGGCAACCTACATGCCCAAAATGCAAAGCTACAAGCCGCATCCAAACCCGTAAAGTCGAGGGATATTATCGTTGTCTCGCCTGTAAATTCGATTTTACCGTCAGGACTGGCACCATCTTTGAACGCAGCCATATCCCCCTCGATAAATGGCTCTACACCATGTATCTCATCAATACCGCCCGTAAAGGCATTTCCAGCCTGCAATTAGCACAAGAGCTTGGCATTACCCAGAAATCAGCTTGGTTCCTGTTGCAGCGCATTCGTGAGGCTTGCAGCAATAAGAATGATGATGACGATGATTTCCTTGGCGGTATCGTGGAAGCCGATGAAGTCTATATCGGCGGCAAGGAAACCAATAAGCACGAGAGCAAGAAACTCAAGGCAGGACGTGGCACAGTGGGCAAAACGGCTGTTTTTGGTATGCGGGAGCGCGGTGGTAAAGTCTTTGCTAAGGTTGTTGCAGGCACGAGTGCTGGTGTGATTCAGAAGGTGATACGGACGAAATTGAAACCTGGGTCTACGCTCTGCACAGATGAGCATGGTTCTTATGTCGGCATGTCGCAGTATGAGCATAAGGTAGTTCGCCATAGCGCAAAGCAATTTGTTGATGGCATGGCGCATACGAATGGCATGGAGAGCGTATGGGCTGTTTTGAAACGTGGTTTTTATGGTGTTTATCATTCGTTTAGTGTGAAACACATGCAGCGTTATGTTGATGAGTTTATGTTTCGATTGAATGAGGGCAAGTGCGCGAATTATACGATGGACCGTATTGATGCGCTGTTGGGTCGTGTGGCTGGTAATCGAATTACTTACGCTGATTTGATTACCCTGAGTTGATAAATAGGATGCAGAGGTTAAATGTCAATTAGAGATAAAAACCATATTCGTGATGCTCTTGGTATATCGATGGCGACTGTGAATAATTGGATTAAGACAGGCACAATCCCTGCGCCAGATGTTCATAATTCATATAGCGAAACTGCATACAATGCTATCGTCGAGAGTGTAAAATCGAATTCGAAGAAATTGAATGGCAGAGCAAATCGATCTTTAGTAGAAACGAAATTCATTTCTTACCTTGGCATTTCAAACAAGGAACGAAGAGAACTATTAAATTCATTGGTTGAATTATATGAAAACACCAAATTGACAATATCCGAGGGGGTTCTGTCCCTTGCGATTGCAATCTTAAAGTCAAATTCTCTCATCGGCGCTGATTGGGAAAAGAATCCAACTACGAGAATAGAAAGACTTTTAAAGGAATGGGCTGAATTTCATTGTGCCAATATTGAGGCAATCAAAGCCGCTTTTACGACTTTCAATATAAAAAACGAAGACGATGATTTGATTGGTGCATTTTATCAATCAATTCAGAGTATCGCACAAAAATCGAATCTGGGTTCCTATTATACCCCTGCGGAATTGTTGGCTGATATAAGTGTTCCAGCCGATAAAAGCGTGCTTGACCCCTGCTGCGGTAGTGGTGGGATACTTCTGAAGGTTCTAAACAAAAATCACAACTCTTCAAAAGTGTACGCGAGAGACATCGATCCAACCGCCCTGAAAATATGCAGCATAAATTTGGCGATGTTCTTCAACGATCCGAATTTCAAATCAACAATAGAGAAGCATAATATCACCGAAAAAGCATTTGACCCTTTGTTTCAAAATACACAAATCGTCAAATTTGATTATATCATAACTAATCCTCCCTGGGGGAGTAAGCTTCCTAAAGCGGAAAGGGATACGCTTACTCAGTTGTATCCAGAGTTGGCGACGACCGAAATTTTTAGCATTGCGCTGAGCAACGGAATCGATAATCTCTCATGCACAGGAAAATTGTCATTTTTTCTACCCCATTCGATCCTTAATGTTACAACACACAAAAACATCAGAAAAAAACTACTCAATATGAATGGGTCTATTTCGATACGTCTATTGGGCAATGCATTTGTCGGTGTTCTTTCAGAGGGTATCTTGCTTGAAATAGACAATTCCATGTCGAGTGGTAGCATTCTGATTCGGGATCGGTCAGATACTACATATCATATCTCGAAAGATGAGGTAGTTTCACCATCATTTATTATCGCTGCAACGTCATCTAATGCTGACGATGCGATAATAAAGAAAATTTATGGTCGAGAATATACAACCTTGAAAGAAGATACTGCATTTGCACTCGGAATTGTGACAGGGAACAATGACAAACACCTCTTGTCCAAGTCTTCCCCGAAAAGCGAACCGATTTTTCGGGGAAAAGATATAGTCAATTATAGATACACTGAGCCATCTTGCTTCATTGAGTTTAACTCAAACATTTACCAGCAGGTTGCGCCCGTTGAATATTATCGTCAGAAGAAAATCGTCTATCGTTTTATAAGTGATCGCATAATTTGTGCTTTGGATGAAAAAAATTCTCTTTTGTTGAACAGCGCCAATTTATTTATTCCTCGTCACTATCCGATGGAGAGCATCGTTTGCTTGTTCAATAGTCCGATCTATACTTACATTTACAGGAAGAAATTCCATTCGAGGAAACTACTAAAATCTCATTTGCAAGCTTTACCTCTTCCGACCCTCTCGGAAGAAATTCATTCGACTCTAAAGTTGAAACATAGTGCAATTGTCTGCGGCGATGAGAATGAAGAATCTTTAGAGCCATTGATTGCCGATATTTTCGCGCTATCGAGTAAAGAGTTTTCGTATATAAAGGAATCAATCAATGGAAACGCTTGATGCCCAGCTTGACACTCTTATCATCAAACTGAAGAATTCTGATAATTTTGTTGATGATCTGGAAAACGTAAAGTCTGTATATCCGTTTAACAGATATGAGTATATTATATCAGCTTTGTTGAGCGAAAAGGTTCTGACTTATGACGATTATCTTGATTTACGCAATCAATATATAGATCGGAACTTGTTTCTTTACGTCTTTGAGATTTCAGCACCTCGTGGTTTCGGTGATACGTGGGCATTTAGTCATCTGCTGTCCGTAGAACCCGATTTAAAGCGTCCAAATCGAAAAATCGAAGCCTCCTATAAGGGAGAATATGATTTATATTTACCTCGCCCAGATGGAAGTGGAATCATTCGAATTGAAGTTAAAGCGTCGAGAGCGGTAAACAGAGATAAAGCTGATGAACCACTTTATGTTAAAGCTTTGGCATCAGATGCTAAAACTCGATTTCTTATGAATTTTCAACAGTTGAAACCATCCTGTTGCGATGTGTTTCTTTGGGTGGCGGTATACCGCGATTGCGTCAAATATTGGGTTTTAAAAAATAACGTAATCCCAAAACATCCCGCTTTCACACCACAGCATAGAAATGCTTCTACTTCTGGTAGAGCGGCAGACTACGATAAGAACAGCATATATGAAGGGCAAATCATGATTACCGATGAGAATATCAAAACGATTGAAAAATATGCAGTCGAGGGACGACAGCTTAATAAGGCAATCATAAATCAGTTCTTAGCCAAATAGGGAGTTAAGTATATAGTTCCCTTTTTTTACACCCGCCGCAACACAAACGCCTCGGCCAGCGAGGTCTCTATCGCCTCGCCATGGGCCGCATCGCGGGCCTCGATCATGATCTCCAACTGCGCATCCTGAACAGACGGGCTGGAGAACAGCCGGTGGTGCGCGACTTCCAGTATATTCCCGCCCAGCCGCCCGATACGGCTGGCGATTTCGGCAAGCATGCCTGGCCGGTCCGGCATTTCCAGCACCAGGCGCAGCAGGCGGCCATCGCGCAGCAAATTACGCATGAGGGTGTTGGCCAGAATGCGCGGGTCGATATTGGCGCCGCAGATGGAAATACCGACCTTCTTGCCGCGAAAATGCTCGGGGAAGGAGAGCAGGGCGGCCAGCCCGGCGGCACCGGCGCCCTCGGCCACCTGCTTGGCGCTTTCCACCAGCGTGGCGATGGCGGATTCCACCGCATGCTCAGACACAACAAGAATGGGCACGTCCAGCGCCTTGAGGATTTCCAGCGGGCGCTGGCCGATATCGCGCACGGCAATGCCCTCGGCGATGGTGGGGCCGCCAACCTTGATCGGCTCGCCTGCCAAAGCCTGGGCGAAGGCGGCGTAGTGCTCCACCTCCGCGCCGTACACCTTGCACGCAGGCCGCAAATGGCGGGCCACCACGGCGGACCCGGCGATAAGCCCGCCGCCGCCCGTGGCGACGATGAGCGCGTCCAGGTCTGGCACATCCTCGAACATTTCCAGCGCCATGGTGCCCTGTCCGGCCATCACGGCGGGGTCGTCGTAGGGGTGGATGAAGAACAAGCCTTCCTCTTTCTCCAGCCTGCGGGCTTCGGCGGCGGCTTCGGCCAGCATTTCGCCATGCAGCACCACCTTGGCGCCCCAGCTTGCCGTGCGCGTTACCTTGGTGGCGGGCGTGTGCTGGGGCATGACGATGGTGGCCTTTATGCCCGCCAGCGCGGCATGGCGCGCCACGGCCTGGGCATGGTTGCCGGCGGACATGGCGACGACGCCACGCGATTTTTCCTCGGGCGAGAGCAAGGCAATGCGGTTGGCTGCCCCACGCTCCTTAAAGGCGCCGGTGGCCTGGAGATGGTCGTATTTAACAAACACCTCGGCGCCGGTAAGGCGGGAGAGGCCATCGGCCCGTATGAAGGGCGAGCGCAGAACGGCGCCTTTTATGCGCGCTGCCGCCGCCTGCACATCCTCGAAGCTGATCATAGGCTTAAACGTAGCTGATTTTGAGGATTTCGTAGGATTTGTCGCCGCCCGGCGCGGGCACGGCCACCGTATCGCCCACGCGCTTGGAGATAAGCGCCTTGGCCAAGGGTGACGTAATGGAGAGGCGCGAGCGCTTGATGTCCGCCTCGTGCATACCCACGATCTGGTACGTGACCTCGATATCCGTATCTTCATCCACCAGGTGGATGGTTGCGCCGAATTTTACCGTGTCGCCCGAGAGGGCCGAGGGGTTGATGACCTCCGCCGCGGCCGTAATCTCTTCCAGCTCGGCAATACGGCCCTCGATAAAGGATTGGCGTTCGCGTGCGGCATGGTACTCGGCATTTTCCGAGAGGTCGCCATGGGCGCGGGCTTCGGCAATGGCGCGGATGATGGCCGGGCGCTCACTTGCTTTCAGATGCCGCAATTCTTCTTCGAGCGCCGCGAGACCGGGGGCGGTCATGGGGAATTTCTGCACTTTTACTCCTCAAGGGCGCCGAGGCCCCCGATGGGGTTGGAGGTTGAAACACGGCAAGCCGCCCCGCGGGGTGAGCGCGGGGGGCTGCTCAGAACGAAGAGGCAAAGTACGACTGAAGCGGCGCGACTTCAAGAGTGCCAGCGCTGAGGGCGGCGATGGCATGTGCCGTGGCCCGGGCGGCGGCGATGGTGGTGAAGTTGGGCACGCCATGGGTGAGCGCGGAGCGGCGTATATCGAAGCTGTCCCGCACCGATTGCGCGCCATGGGCCGTATTCACGATGAGCTGGATTTCGCCGGACCGGATGGCATCCACGCAATGCGGGCGGCCTTCCAGCACCTTGTTCACGCGCTTTACCGGAATCCCGGCATCGGCCAGGCATTTGGCGGTGCCGCCAGTGGCCAAAATGGAGAAGCCCAGCTCCGCCAGGCGGCGGGCGACGGGCAGAATGGCCGGCTTGTCGCCATCCTTCACCGAGAGAAACACCGTGCCGGAGAGCGGCAGCGTAACCCCGGCACCGAGCTGCGCCTTGGCGAAGGCGCGGGCAAAGTTGGTGTCCAGCCCCATCACCTCGCCGGTGGATTTCATCTCCGGCCCCAGCAGCGTGTCCACATTGGGGAAGCGGGCGAAGGGAAACACGGCCTCCTTCACCGCCACATGGCGAGTGAAGATGGAGTCATCGAGGTTGAAGCTGGCCAGCTTCTCGCCCGCCATCACCCGCGCGCCGATTTTGGCCACGGGCACGCCGGTGGCCTTGGCCACGAAGGGCACGGTGCGCGAGGCGCGGGGGTTTACCTCCAGCACGTAAATAAGGTCGTTCTGGATGGCGTATTGCACGTTCATCAGCCCCACCACGCCCAGCGCCTTGGCCATGGCCACCGTCTCGGCCCGCAGCTCCGCCACAATGGCGGGAGAAAGCGAGTAGGGCGGGATTGAGCAGGCGCTGTCGCCGGAATGGATGCCGGCTTCCTCGATATGCTCCATGACGCCCGCCACATACACGGTCTCGCCATCGCAGATGCAGTCCACATCCACTTCCGAGGCCTCGTTGAGGTAGCGGTCGATCAGCACCGGGTTTTCACCGGAAACGCGCACGGCCTCGCGCATGTAGCGGCTCAGCCCGGCGCGGTCGTACACAATCTCCATCGCCCGCCCGCCCAGCACGTAGGAGGGGCGGATGATGATGGGGAAGCCGATGCGGTCGGCAATGGCCTCGGCCTGCTCGATGGAGCGGGCGATGCCGTTTTCTGGCTGGCGCAGGCCGAGTTTGTGCAGCAGCTCCTGGAAGCGCTCGCGGTCTTCGGCAATGTCGATGGCGTCCGCCGATGTGCCGAGAATGGGGATGCCCGCAGCCTCCAGCGCCTGGCTCAGCTTAAGCGGCGTCTGCCCGCCATATTGCACGATGCAGCCCAGCAGCTCGCCGTTTTCCTGCTCCTTGCGCAGCAGGGAGATGACATCCTCGGCAAAGAGCGGCTCGAAATAGAGCCGGTCGGAAGTGTCGTAATCGGTGGAAACGGTTTCGGGGTTGCAATTGACCATGATGGTCTCAAACCCGGCCTCGCGTAGCGCATAGGCGGCGTGGACGCAGCAATAATCAAACTCGATACCCTGGCCGATACGGTTGGGGCCGCCGCCGAGAATGGCGATCTTCTTGCGGTTGGACACATTGGCTTCGTCCGATGGCGTGCCAAACCCGCCCTCGAAGGTGGAATACATATACGAGGTGGCGGAGGCGAACTCGCCCGCGCATGTGTCGATGCGTTTGTACACGGGCCGGATGCCGAGCTTGAGGCGCGCGGCGGTGATGGCGGCTTCCTTTTGGCTGCTGAGCGTGGCGAGGTGCTTATCGGCAAAACCCAGGGCCTTCAGGCGGCGGAAATTATAGGCATCGCGCGGCAGGCCGTTGGCCTTCACCTCGTTCTCGGCCTCGATGATGGTTTGCATCTGGCGCAGGAACCAGGGGTCGAATTTGCAGGCGGCGTGGATTTCCTCAACGCTCAGCCCCGCGCGCAGGGCCTGGGCGGCCATCAGCAGGCGGTCCGGGCTGGGGCTGGAAAGTGCGGCGCGGTACGCATCCGCCGTGCCATCGCCAGGGGCAGGGATTTCATCCAGGCCGGAAAGCCCGGTTTCCAGGCTGCGCAGGCCTTTTTGCAGGGCCTCGGCAAAATTGCGGCCAATGGCCATGGCCTCGCCCACCGATTTCATCGAGGTGGAGAGCAGCGCCGGGGTGCCGGGGAATTTCTCGAAGGTGAAGCGCGGGATTTTTATCACCACATAGTCGATAACCGGCTCGAAAGATGCTGGCGTGGCCTTGGTGATGTCGTTCTGCAGCTCATCCAGCGTGTAGCCCACGGCCAGCTTGGCGGCGATTTTGGCGATAGGGAAACCCGTGGCCTTGGAGGCGAGCGCCGAGGAACGCGAGACGCGCGGGTTCATCTCGATGACCACCAAGCGGCCATCCACCGGGTTGATGCCGAACTGCACGTTGGAGCCGCCCGTATCCACGCCGATGCGGCGCAAACACGCGATGGAGGCATCGCGCATGATCTGGAATTCTTTATCCGTCAGCGTGAGGGCAGGGGCCACCGTTACGGAATCGCCCGTATGCACGCCCATCGGGTCGATATTCTCGATGGAGCAGACGATGATGCAATTATCCGCGGAATCGCGCACCACCTCGAACTCGTATTCTTTCCAGCCCAGCACGGATTCTTCCACCAGCACCTCGTTGGTGGGCGAAGCATCTATGCCGCTGGCGCAGATTTCGAAAAATTCCTCACGGTTATAGGCAATGCCGCCGCCCGTGCCGCCCAGGGTGAAGGAGGGGCGGATAACGGCGGGCAGGCCGACCAGCTCCAGCGCCGCCGCGGCTTCCTCGCGGTTATGGGCGATGGCCGAGCGCGGGCCCATGATGCCGATTTCCGCCATCGCGTCGCGGAATTTCAGCCGGTCCTCGGCACGGTCGATCACTTCCGCCTTCGCGCCGATCAGCTCCACGCCCAGGCGCTCCAGCGCGCCGGATTTGGCGAGGCTCATGGCGGTGTTCAGCGCGGTCTGCCCGCCCATGGTGGGCAGCAGCGCATCGGGCTTCTCCTTGGCGATGATCTTCTCCACCATCTCGGGCGTAATCGGCTCGATATAGGTGGCATCGGCCAGAGACGGGTCCGTCATAATCGTTGCCGGATTGGAATTAACCAGGATGACCCGGTAACCCTCCTCGCGCAGCGCCTTGCAGGCCTGGGCGCCGGAATAGTCGAACTCGCAGGCCTGGCCGATGACAATCGGCCCGGCGCCGATGATCATGATGGATTTAATGTCTGTGCGTTTGGGCATGGGGAGTCCTTACTCGAAGCCGGGGAGTGGGATTTTATGCGCGTCTATCTGCGCGCGGAATTCGGGCGAGGTGGTGTGCAGGTCGAGAATATCGGCTTTGAAGGGCAGCAGTGCCTCGCTGAAGGCATCGGTGATTTTTGCCAGAGCCGCCAGATCAAGTTTCTTCCCGCTATCGATGGCGAGATCAAGATCGGATGCGCGGTGTACTCCGCCTTTGGCGCGTGAACCATACACCCATACCTTGCTACCGGGTGCCAGAACTTCGCGCAGCACGGTTTGCACGATGCGCAACTGCCCGGGCGTGATGTTTACCATGGCTGCCGCGCTTTTATTTGCGCAGCGAGATGATGTGCCGCCGCCACGAAATCCGGCAGGACGTCCATAACTTCGTTGGCCTTGTTTTCGTCATACGCATGGCTGGTAATGTTGCGAGCGGTGCGGAAGGCGGCCCATACATCCCAGCTTTGCGCCAGCAGCCCGCGTGCGAAGCCAAGGCGGATCAGGTCGGGGAAAGATAATTCAGCAATCTCTGCCGGCTCTGTCGCAGCCAGGTAGCGGCGCAGGAATTTATGGCTCAGCTCGTAGGAATATTCGAAACGCTGGATGCAGGCATCGCGGATGAACTTGTCCTCAGGCGCGCGTGCGTGGGCCGCCAGGGCTTCGTCCAGCGTGGCCAAGGCGCGGTGCAGAGAGGACAGGTCGATCATCCCATCAGCTCCACAAACCGCGTGAACAAATACGCGGAATCACTCGGCCCCGGGCTGGCTTCCGGGTGATACTGCACCGAGAACACGCGCTTCGCCTTGCAGGCAATCCCTTCATTCGAGCCATCAAACAGCGACACATGCGTAACCTCGACGCCTTCGGGCAGGCTCTTCTCATCCACCGCGAAGCCATGGTTTTGCGAGGTGATTTCCACCTTGCCCGTGGCCAAATCCTTCACCGGCTGGTTGGCGCCGCGGTGGCCGCGCTCCAGCTTGTAGGTTTTGCCGCCCAGCGCCGTGGCCAGCAGCTGGTGGCCGAGGCAGATGCCGAAAATGGGCACGCCGGCTTTTATAATGCCCTGAATGGCGGGCACGGCGTAGCTGGCCGTCGCCGCCGGGTCGCCGGGGCCGTTGGAGAGGAACACGCCTTCGGGCGAAAGGGCAAGAATTTGCTCCGCCGTGGCGGTGGCGGGCACCACCGTTACATCGCACCCGGCGGAGGCCAGCGAGCGCAGGATGTTGCGCTTGGCGCCGTAATCGATGGCCACCACCCGTTTGCCGCCGGTGGGGGCGGCAAAGCCGTTTTCCCACCCCCAAATGCCGCCGGACCATTTATAGGCTTCGGCGCAGGTTACGTCCTTGGCCAGATCCAGCCCTTCCAGCCCATTCCACCCGGCGGCCTGGCGGATAAGGGCGGGGATGTCGAACTTGCCATCCTCGGGGAAGGCCAGCACCGCGTTGGGGGCGCCGTGGTCACGTATACGTAGGGTGAGGGCGCGTGTGTCCACACCCGCAATGCCGGGTATGCCCTGCCGCTTCAGCCATGCGCCCAAATCCGCCGTGGAGCGGTAATTGGAGGGGGCGGTGAAATCTTCCTTCGTGACCAGACCGCGCGCGAAAATGCGGGTGGCCTCCTCATCCTCCACATTCGTGCCCACATTGCCGATATGGGGAAAGGTGAAGGTGATGATCTGCCCGGCATAAGAGGGATCGGTGAGGGTTTCCTGGTAGCCGGTGAGGCCGGTGTTGAAGCACAGCTCCGACGGCGCGCTGGTGCCGTGCGCGCCAAAGCCATGGCCCCAGAACAGGGTGCCATCGCCCAGCACCAGCAAAGCGGTGGCGCCCGGCGGAATTTCGTTATCCTCGCCGCCGCCGGAAAGCTCTTCCATGCTCAGGCCCGTGGCGGCCATAATGGCCGGCCAGTGCTTGGCGGGAATGGCGCCCGTGGCGCGCCATTTGCGCACCGCCTCGGGCGAGACCCCGGTGAGCGTGGCGGCGGCTTCGGCACCGCCCAGGCGGCGCAGTATATCATCGAGGGAGGTTTGCATGTTAAACTGCATACCGGATTTTTTTTCCGGCCTCAACTAAACCCTGTTGGGGCCGGAAATTTTTTCCGGCCAGGGCAGATACGCAACACGCAGATACGCAACACGCAGATATAGAGTAAGCAGATATAAAGTAAGGAGTGAAAATGGCTATTCGTGATGAACTGACCGCCGCCGTGAAGGCCGCCATGCTGGCGCGTGATGCGGAGCGGACCTCTACGCTGCGTATGGTCCAGGCCAAGCTGAAGGATACGGATATTGCCGCCCGGCCCAAGGGCGTGGACCAGGTGCCGGATGACGAGATCATGGCCATGCTGCGCTCGATGATAAAGTCGCGGCGCGATTCGGTGGCTTTGTATAGGCAGGGCGGGCGCGATGAGCTGGCGGCCAAGGAAGAGGCTGAAATTGCGGTGATTTCTGAATTTCTGCCGCAGACGCTGGAGGGCGCGGCTTTGGAGGAGGCGATTAAAGACGCCATTACCGCCACCGGCGCCAGCAGCCCCAAGGATATGGGCAAGGTTGTGGGCGCGCTGAAGGCCAAGCACGGCGCGGCGCTGGATATGGGCGTGGCCTCAGCCGCGGTGAAGGCCGCGCTCGCGGGCTGAATGGCGCTCCCGGCCAATTTTCTCGATGAGTTGAGGCAGCGCAGCCCGATTGCCACGGTAATCGGGCGAACGGTGAAGCTCACGCGCTCGGGCCGGGAAAGGAAGGGCTGCTGCCCGTTCCATGGCGAGAAAACACCGTCTTTTTACGTGTATGATGACCATTACCATTGCTTTGGCTGTGGCGCGCATGGCGATGTTATCAGCTTTGTCATGCAATCCACTGGCGCTGGGTTTATGGAGGCGGTGGAGGATTTGGCCGCGCAGGCAGGGCTGGAGGTACCAAAACCCACCCCGCAAGCGGCGGAGGCCGAGGCGAAGCGCGCCGGCATTGCCGAGGTGCTGGAAGCTGCGGCCGCAACCTACGCCAAATGGCTGTTCGAGCCGCAGGGGCGCGCGGCGCTGGATTATTTGCGCGGGCGGGGCTTAAGCGAGGCGACGATAAGGCGCTTCGGGCTGGGCTGGTCGGGCGAGGGGCGCGGGCAACTGGCCGGGGCCTTGCGCGGGCAGACCATAAAGCCGGACCAGCTTATCGAGGCCGGGCTGATGAAGCAGGGCGATAACGGGCCGGTAGATATGTTCTTTGGCCGCGTGATGTTCCCCATACGCGACCGGCGCGGGGCGATGCTGTCTTTCGGCGGGCGCATTATGGACGACGGCCAGCCCAAATACGTGAATGGGCCGGAGACAGCCGTGTTCTCCAAGCGGCGCACTCTTTATAATATAGGCCAGGCGCGCGCGGCTGTTAGGAAGGGCGCTAAACTTATTGTTGTTGAAGGATATATGGATGTTATCGCCCTCTCCCAGGCGGGGTTTGAGGGGGCGGTGGCGCCGCTGGGCACGGCGTTGACCGAGGAGCATTTGGAGGAAATCTGGCGCACCACGCCCATGCCGGTTATTTGCTTTGATGGCGATGCGGCAGGGCAGCGCGCCGCGCTGAAGACGGCAGAGTTGGCGCTGGCCCAGATGGCGCCAGATAAGAGCCTGAAACTACTGGGGCTGACCGGCGGGGAAGACCCGGACTCACTTATACGTCAGGGCGGGCCGAAGGCGTTCGAGGCGGTGCTGGACAAGGCGCGCCCGGTGCATGAGGCGCTTTACGGCATGTTGGCGGCGGCCATGCCGCGCGGCACGCCGGAGCAGAACGCGGCGTTTTTGCACCGGCTGGACGAGGTGGCGGGACTTATACAAGACCCGGTGCTGGCGGGGGAGTATAAGCGCCATTTGCGCGGGCAATATTACAGCCAGGGCCGGCAAACGTGGCGCCCGGCCAGGCCCATGCCTGGCAGCAAGGCCGGGCGCTGGGGGCCGCCGCCAGGCGCGGTGCCCGAGGCGCAACTTTCTGCCCTGCGCCAGAGCGCGCAGGATGTGCCGCCGCCCGACCTGCTGCGCGCCCGGCATATGCTGGCCACGTTTTTCTGGCATCCGCAGCTCATCCACGACCTGGACGAGGCATTTGCCCATATTTCTCTGCCGCCGGAAGAAGCGCGGCTGCGCGAGGCGCTGCATGAGTTCGCTAACTGCGGAAAACCCCTTGACAGGGCAAATCTGCTCGCCCATCTCGATGCCTTCGGTCTTGGCAGACAGGCACGCGATTTGGAAGCCGCCCTTATACGTGAGGAGGGGCGGGTTTTTGATTCTCTGGAAAGCCCGGCCGATGCCGTGCGGAATTGGTGGAACTGGTACAACCATATGAGCGACATCATTCGCATCCTGCGGGCCCAGCATGATGAGGCATTGCGCGAGTATGCCGCGCGCATGGACGACGAGGCGGCCCAGGAGAGGCTTAAACGCTACACCTATTTGCTGAGAGAGGCCGAAGCCGGAGAGGCTGGCGGCGCGGATGGCTGACGTACCGCCAGAGCACAAGCTGACTCAAATCCGCAAACAGATTGCCTATTTGACGAATAATAAAATATAGACCCCGTCTATTCCCGGAGTATTGCCCGACCATGGCTACCAAGCAAGCCGCCGCCCCCGAGACCGCCGCCCCCGAGAACGAAGCCGAAGCCAATGTGCTGGACACCCAATCCGCCGCGGTAAAGCGCCTGATCGCCAAGGGTAAGGAGCGCGGCTACATCACCTTTGATGAGTTGAATGCGGTTTTGCCCGCCGAGCAGAACAGCTCGGAACAGATCGAGGACATCATGGCGATGCTCTCGGAAATGGGCATGCAGGTGGTGGAATCCGAGGAAAGCGAGGAAACCGAGACCGCCGCCGTGGCCAAGGACGAGGCGGGTGAGGATGAGGAACAGGCCGGGAATATCTCGGAAGCCTCCGTCTCGCGCACCGATGACCCTGTGCGCATGTACCTGCGTGAGATGGGCACGGTGGAGCTGCTCTCGCGCGAGGGCGAAATTGCCATTGCCAAGCGCATAGAGGCCGGACGGGATATGATGATCCGGGGCTTGTGCGAAAGCCCGCTCACCTTCCGCGCGATTATTGCCTGGCACGAGGCGCTGAATAATGGCCGCGTGCTGCTGCGCGACGTGATTGACCTGGAAGCCATGCAGGCCGGTAATGAAATTGATGTGGCGGCTGGCGGTAATTTTGAAGCGTCCGAGGATATGGACGAGGATGACGATGGCGAAGGTGCCGGCATGTCGCTCTCGGCGCTGGAAGAGAAGCTGAAGCCGGAGATTTTCCAGCATTTTGAGGAAATCGAGAAGCTCTACGACAAGCTGGCCAAGCTGCAAACCAAGCGCATTGATAACCTGACGGCTGGCGGCGATGTGAATTCGCGCTCCGAGAAAGCCTATGAGAAGCTGCGCGATGAGCTGGTGGCGCGGGTGGAGCAGGTGCGGCTGCATAATAACCGCATCGAGGAGCTGGTGGCGCAGCTGAAAGTGCTGAACCAGCGGCTGAACGGCCTTGAAGGCCAGCTTTTGCGCCTGGCCGAGGGGTGCAAGGTAACGCGCGACGAGTTTTTGCAGCATTACCGTGGCCGTGAAATGGACCCGAACTGGCTGCAACAGGTGGCCGCGCTGCCGGGCAAGGGCTGGAAGGATTTTGCCCGCAAGCACGAGGCTCAGGGGCTGGAATTGCGCATGCAGATTGGCAAGGTGGCGGCCGAGGCCGGGCTGCCGATTGAGGAGTTCCGCCGTGTTTACACCACGGTTTCGCGCGGCGAGCGTGATTCCACGCGCGCCAAGAAGGAGATGATCGAGGCGAATCTGCGCCTCGTGATCTCGATTGCCAAAAAATACACGAATCGTGGCCTGCAATTTCTGGATTTGATCCAGGAGGGCAATATCGGCCTGATGAAGGCGGTGGATAAGTTTGAATACCGCCGTGGCTATAAATTCTCCACCTATGCCACCTGGTGGATCCGCCAGGCCATTACGCGCTCCATTGCCGACCAGGCACGGACCATCCGTATTCCGGTGCATATGATCGAGACGATCAACAAGCTGGTGCGCACGAGCCGCCAGATGCTGCACGAGATTGGCCGCGAGCCGACGCCCGAAGAGCTGGCCGAGAAGCTGGGCATGCCGCTGGAGAAAGTGCGCAAGGTGCTGAAGATCGCCAAGGAGCCGATTTCTCTGGAAACGCCGATTGGCGATGAGGAAGACAGCCATCTGGGTGATTTCATCGAGGATAAGGGCGCGATTATTCCGCTGGATGCCGCGGTGCAGGCGAATTTGCGTGAGGCGGCGACGCGCGTGCTTTCATCCCTCACCCCGCGCGAGGAGCGCGTGCTGCGTATGCGTTTTGGCATCGGCATGAATACCGACCACACGCTGGAAGAGGTTGGGCAGCAATTCAACGTAACGCGCGAGCGTATTCGCCAGATTGAGGCGAAGGCGCTGCGTAAGCTGAAGCACCCCAGCCGCAGCCGTAAACTCCGCAGCTTTCTGGACGATTAATGGCGAACATCCTGGATTATGCGCGGCCCTTGCCCGGTGAGAGAACCGAGCGGGCCGTGGTGACCGTGGTGTTTTTGCGTATGGCCCGGCCGCCCGCGCGGCCTTTGGCCAAAATGCCGCAAGGGGCGGTGGCGCGGCGCGAGCGGCTGGATGTGGATAGCTACCGCGCCTTGTATAACGAGATTGGCGCGCCCTGGCTGTGGTGGCTGCGCCGCGTTATGCCGGATGACATGCTGGCGCAGCATTTGGCCAGCCCCACAGTGGCCACCTATATTTTGCGGGTTAAGGGCGAGGTGGCGGGGTTTTTCGAGACCGATGCCGGGACGTGGCCCAATGTGAATTTGAACTATTTTGGCCTGCGCGAGGCGTATATCGGGCGCGGGCTGGGGCGGGTGTTTCTCGATTATGCCGTGGATTCGGTGTTTCATGGTGCCGTGGGGCTGGCGGGTATGACGGTGAATACATGCTCGGCCGACCACCCGCGCGCCTTGCCCAATTATCTGGCGGCGGGGTTTACCGAGTACCGCCGGGTACGGGAGGAATGGGATATTCCCGAACGGCTGGGGCTGAGGGTGCCGCCGCATGTACGGGGTTAAGCCGCCCGGTGTTCTTGTCCGCAGCAAGGCGTTTCTCATTATCGATAAGCCCGCGGGATTGCCCGTGCATGCGGGGCGCGCGGGCGGGCCGAGCGTGGAGGATTTCTGGCCGCTCTGGCGCCAGGGCCGGGTAGGGCCGTGGCTGGCGCATAGGCTGGACCAGGATACGGCGGGTTGCCTGCTGGTGGCGCTGAAAAAGAGTTTTTTGCTGCAAGCCCAGGCTGCTTTTGCCGCTGGAGAGGTGGAGAAGACCTACTGGGCCGTGCTGCGCGGCGTGCCCGGCGCGCGGCAAGGGGTGGTGGATGCCGCCCTGGCCAAGCAAAGCTACGGTAAGGCCTGGAAAATGGTGCCCGATGCGGCGGGGCAGGCGGCCATAACGCAATGGCGTGTGCTGGGCGATGACGGCGCCCGGGCGCTGGTGGAGTTCCGCCCGCAAACGGGGCGCACGCACCAAATTCGCGCCCATGCGGCATATTTGCGCCACCCGGTTTTAGGCGATGCCATTTATGGCGGCGGGCCGGGCGCGTTGCATTTGCTGGCGCGCGGGCTGAGCCTGCCTGGCCTGGCCGCTGCCGAGGCGCCCGTGCCGGTGCATATGCGCGCGGCGGTGGAGGCTTGTGCTGGAACGCTCTGAATTCGCGCCTGGCGATTATGTGCGGCTTCCCCAACAGCCCGATTGGGGGCTGGGCCAGGTGCAAACCGCCATCGGCAACCGGGTGACGGTGATGTTTGAGCATGCGGGCAAGGTGCTGGTGGATACGGATGTGGTGGCGCTGGAGGCAGCTGCGCCAGATTGACCGGCCCTGTTGCGGTGTTACGCGGTTATGCTGGTGCTTTCGAATATTGGGGCAAGCGCGGCATCGAGCTTGTTGTTTTGTTTGAGCCAGCCTGCGACGTTATGCCCGGTGAATTCATGCGCATGGAGTGTGACGTTTGGCAGGCCGCGCAGCCGTTCAGCGGCTTGCGCGTCTTCTGTATGTCCGTCTCCGTAATGGATATGGATCTCGCAGTCCTGATTCTGCTCGATAATGGGCACGAGGTCGAGATAAGCGCCTTGCAGTACGTCGTGGCTGCGTGTGTCCTGGGATTTGAAGCGGGCGATGTTTTTGGCGGTGAGAAGCGTTTGCGGTGAAAAGGCGACGATTTTACGGGCTTTGAGCATGATGCCGAACAGAATGGCGGCAAAGCCGCCAGCGCTGGCACCGAAGCTCCGTAAATTGGGCAATGACTCCGCCAGGATTTCCTTGAAGGCCTCAACCGTGCTGGGAATGTCATGCGAGAGGCCAAGCAGTCCGCGCTGATACCAGCATTGTGCATGGTCTTTGACGAAATAGACGGTCTGACCGTGGCGGGCGCTCATGCGGTAGAATTCTGGCGTGGGCAGGCCCAGGGACTGGACCAAGGAAGGGAAGACAAGGATCGCGGCGCCCGTTTTTCCGCGGGACACCTCTATCGGCGCGATGGAAGAGAATTGTGAATTTGCCTCGACGGCCTTGAGGCCAAAATTGCTCACCACGGCGGACATGAGCTGGAACGTCTTTTGCCGTTCCAGCTCAAGCTGGTTCGAGAGTGAGCGCAGCCTGAGTTCGATGCCGGCAAATTTTTGGGCGGTGTCTTCGTCCATGGTCAAATTCCAGGCGTTGAATTAGGTTGGCAAGGGGCGCGTGCTTTCAAAACAGTCTTTGCCCATAAAGCGCAAGTGTGGCGGGTGCCCTTGCATCAGGACCGGATTAGTCTGAAATTAACGCCATGATCGACCCGTTTGGCCGCACTGTCAGCTATTTGCGCGTATCGGTGACAGATCGCTGCGATTTTCGCTGCGTGTATTGCATGGCGGAGGATATGAGTTTTCTGCCCAAGGCGGATTTACTGACGCTGGAGGAGCTGGAGCGGCTATGCGCGGCGTTTATCCGGCTGGGGGTGAACAAGCTGCGCCTGACCGGTGGCGAGCCTTTGGTGCGGCGCGGGGTGATGGGGCTGATCGGGCGGCTGGGCGCGCGGCTGGGGCAGGGGTTGGAGGAGCTGACGCTGACCACGAACGGGTCGCAGCTCGCGGCCCATGTTGCGGGGCTGAAGGCGGCGGGGGTTAAGCGCATAAACGTGAGCCTGGATACGCTGGATGAGCGGAAATTTACCGCCATCACCCGCTGGGGGCGGCTGCCGCAGGTGTTGGAGGGGTTAGAGGCGGCCCAGGCGGCGGGGGTGCGGGTAAAGATCAACATGGTGGCGCTGAAGGGCGTTAATGATGATGAATTTTCCGCCATGCTGGCCTGGTGCGGTGCGCGCGGGTTTGATTTATGCCTGATAGAGACCATGCCGATGGGCGAGGTGGCGCACCGCGAGGAGACGCATCTGCCGCTGGACGGCGTGCGGCGGGCGTTGGCGCGGGATTGGGGGTTGAGTGCCAGCGCACATGCAACGGGCGGCCCGGCACGGTATTGGGATGTGGCGGAAACAGGCACGCGCATTGGCTTTATCACCCCGCTTTCCAGCCATTTTTGCGATGATTGCAACCGTGTGCGGCTGACCTGCACCGGCACGCTTTATATGTGCCTGGGCCAGGCGGATGCGGCGGATTTACGCGCGCCCTTGCGCGGCAGCGCGGATGACGCGGCGCTGGAGCAGGCGGTTCGCGCCGCCATCGCGCGCAAGCCCAAGGGCCATGCGTTTGACATTTCCCGCCCGGCTGTGGCGCGTCATATGTCGGTTACGGGCGGCTGAGCCGCGGCGGCACAGCCAGCCAGGAAGATGTCTACGGCGCGGCGCGCCCGGGCCTCCAGCGCCGCGCGGCTGGGCGGGGCGCGGAAGCCGATGAGCGTGCCGATCTGGAATTCACCCAGCGCCATGCCATATAACATGGCGCTGAATTCCTTGGCATCGGCTGCGGAAAAACCTTGCGCGCGGGTAATGCTGATAAGTGTTTCTTCCAGGCGCTCTTTGGCTTTGACAAGTTTGCTGCGCATGAAATGGCGGCCGAAATCTGAGCTATGCGTATATTCCGCGAGCATTAGGCGCATCAGCGCGATTTGTGCCGGATCGAGCAGGAAGCGCCCAAGCGTAACGAGATGGGCCGTAAGCGTATCGGCCACGCTCCAATCTGGTTCAGGTGCGGGGAGGGCGATTTTTTCGTGATGGTCGGCAAGAATGGAGAAGAACAAGCCGATTTTCGACTCGACCATGGCATATATGGTTTTTTTAGACATGCCAGCGGCCTTGGCGATGTCGTTCATCGTTGCCAGATGATAGCCTTTTTTGAGAAACACCGACTCGGCGGCTTCCAGCAGCGCGCTCAGGCGCTCATCTGGCGTAATGCGCGGTTCCGGCGTGCGTGACGCTTTGCATATCCGTCCTAACATGCAAGCATTATCCTGCATAATATGGAAACCTGCAAGTTTTTGTTGGGGCTGGCGCATGGCGGCGCGCGCTTGACCTGGATTGGAAAGACCGTTAGCTGGAAAGCATGAAACCAATGGGTTTCCGATTTTTGTGGCGGCTGGGGCTTGGGCTTGGGCAGTTGATACTGCTGCAGGGCTGCGAGGTGGGGCCCGATTACCATACGCCGCCGGCGCCTGCGGCAAAGCTGACAATGCCGGTGCAGAGCGGGCCGGGCGCGCAAAGTTTTGTTCAGGGCGCGGATATTGAAGGCGATTGGTGGCATTTATTCCAGAGCAAGGCGCTGGATGGCATGGTGCGCGCCGGGCTGGCGAATAACCCGAATTTGGCGGCGGCCCAGGCCAGCCTGGTGGAGGCGGAGGAGAACTTGCGTGCCGCGGGCGGCATGCTGGTGCCAAGCGTGGCATTCTCGGCCCAGGCGGAGCGGCAGCAGCCTGCCGGTTCCGGGCTGGCGGCGTTTGGGTCCAGCACCGGCACGCGGGCCATTCCGCCATACACGCTTTATACCAGCTCGCTTACCGTGTCTTACGCGCTGGACCTTTGGGGTGAGGCGCGGCGGGATATTGAAGGCAAAGAGGCGCAGGCCGAGTACCAGCGCGATGAGCTGGAGGCGGCGTACCTGACCCTTACGGGCAATATTGTAACCGAGGCCGTGCAGGAGGCTGCCCTGCGCGGGCAAATTGAGGCGACCAATAAGGTTATTGCCGATGAGGCGCGGACGCTGAGGATTTTGCGGGCGCAGCAAGCCGCTGGCGGGGCCTCTGGCGCGCAGGTGCTGCAACAGCAGGCGCAGCTGGCCCAGGCCCAGGCCACGCTGCCGCCGTTGCAACAGGCCCAGGCCCAGGCGCAGAACCAGCTTGTGGCCTATGAGGGTGGGTTGCCCGGCGGGGCGGCGGCGCCGCCAATAACGTTGGGGGATTTAAGCCTGCCGCCAGATGTG
>JAJZFB010000044.1 GCA_021805545.1 Pseudomonadota bacterium
TCGAGCGGCTGCACCGCATCGCCATCCACGGCGATCAGCTGCGTGGCAACCCTGCCGGTGTCGATCCAGAATGCGGTGGCGGTGGCGCCATTGATCAGCCGCAGGCGTACACGCCCGCCGCGTTCCACACGCACGATCTGCGGATCGTCCAGCGTGCGGCCATTGGCGAGATAGGCGTCGAAATCAATATCATTGAGATCCGGGCCGTTGCCCATGGCCATGCCACCCATCATGCCCATGCCGCCTTGGGTGCTGCCAGAGGTGAGGCTGGAGAGAATCTCCATCGGATCGCGGAAGGTGAAGTCATGCAGCAGCAGCGTCACCTCCTGGGTATCGGCGCCGATATCCTCCGCTGTACGCACGATCAACGGCGCGGCCATGAGCTGCTGTTCTTGCAGACCGAGATGCGAATGCATCCAATGTGTGCCGGGGCGGGGCGCGTAGTCATAAGCCGCCGCAGTGCCGTTTGCGATGGGCTGCTCATAGCCGGTCATTGTCACGCCGTCCTGGGCGACAGGCGGCGTCTGGCCATGCCAGTGGATAATGGTTGGCTCACCGCACGCATTGTCCAGGGTAAAAGCAAAGCGTTCGCCCGGTGCCAGCCGCGCGCCATCGAGACCGTCATCGCCTGCAATGGCGAACATGGAAGCGGCTTTGCCGTTCACCTCGATCATGCGTTTGGTGGCACGCAGACGGCGCGTTGGCGCCGCGAGGGCCGGGGTAGAGGGCAGCCAGGCCAGCGCGCCAGTGGCAGCGCCCGCCGTCAAAATCTGGCGGCGTGAAAAAATCCTCGGCATTGTCGATAACCTTCAGAATGGTCTGATATTGTTCAAAGGGCAAAGCCCTGAAGATAGGGCGGATGATCCCGCCAAAGGTTAAACGATGCGGCGCGGCGGCGGCGCGGTGGGGCTGATTGTGCGGCCGGGCGGGAAGGATGCGGCGGGCAGCGGATAGATGGCACTGACCGCCTGACCAATGGTCAGGTTCGCCGAACTCCTGGGGAAGATTCCAGCCATGCCCGTGCCGAATGTGCAATTTGCGCCCTGGTCCGGGCAGCAGGGGCAGGCAGGTGATGGCCCGGTTTGAGTGGGTGCAGCCAGGGGCGAATTTGTGGTGATAACCTGCACGTGCGGCACGGCCGGACAAGGCGCCGTCGCCCATCCAGGCAATAATCCAAGCGAGAACACCAGCATAAGCGCAAGGGGTAGCCGGACAATGCCCCGCAGCAGCCATTTATGCGCCCGCAGTCCCCTGCTGTGCCGCATCATCTGGTCATCCTCCCCAAGGTTTGCACCAACTCCTCCACCTTGTGGCGTTGATCCACCGCATCGCCGGATGCGAAGGCATCGGCCACGCAATGGTTGAGGTGATCACGTAGAATCTCTTCCTCAACCTTATGCAAAGCGGCGCGCATTGCACTGATCTGCGTCAAAAGATCGATGCAATAACGATTATCCTCGACCATGCGCAGCACGCCGCCAGCCTGGCCTTCGACCCGCTTCAACCGCTGGGTTACTTTCCGCCGTGTCGTGTCATGCATGGTGCCAGGCCCTTGATACAATACCCATGCAGGGTATATTGCCATGGAGATAAGCCCGCGGGCAAACCATTCAAGGGCTTGCCCGGCCAGTAATGGAGCCAGTCTCATGTCTGAACATCAGCATCATGCCCATTACCCGGCCGCGCCTGCCCTGGGCGTGGAGAAGGATCCGGTCTGCGGCATGACCGTTGATCCCGCCTCATCCAAGCATCAGGTCACGCACCAGAGGCGGGTTTTCCATTTCTGCTCGAATGGCTGCCGCGAGAAATTCGTGGCGGATCCGGCGCGCTACATGGCGCCAGCCGTGGAGCCGCCCCCAGCGCCCGGCGGCACCATCTATACCTGCCCGATGCACCCGCAAATCCGGCAAGACCATCCCGGGGCCTGCCCGATCTGCGGCATGGCACTGGAACCCGTGGCCCCGACGGCCGAGGCCGGTGAAGGCCATGAATTGCTCAACATGAAGCAGCGTTTCTCGGTGGCTGCGGCGCTGACCGTGCCTGTTGTGGTGCTGGCAATGGGGGACCTCATTCCCGGCCTTGGCCCTGCAATGGCCCACGCGTTACCTCATAAAATATCGGCTTTCATCCAGCTCGTCCTGGCCACCCCCGTCGTACTGTGGGCAGGTTCCGTGTTCTTCGTGCGCGGCTGGTATTCGGTTTTACGGCGCAGCCTGAACATGTTCACGCTCATCGCCATGGGTACAGGCGCCGCCTATCTTTACAGCGTGCTAGCGGCCATGCTGCCGGGTATCTTCCCGGGGGGTTTTCGTGCCGCCGATGGAACAGTGGCCACTTATTTCGAAGCCGCTGCCACGATCACCGTTCTGGTTCTGCTGGGCCAGGTGCTGGAATTGCGCGCCCGGGAGCACACGGGTGGCGCCATCCGCGCTCTGCTCCGGCTGGCACCCAAGACCACCCGGCGTTTGCGGGAAGATGGCGGTGAGGACGAAATCCAGGTCGATCAGGTGGCAAAGGGTGACCGCCTGCGCATACGCCCCGGCGAGGCGGTGCCGGTGGATGGCGTGGTGCTGGAGGGCAGCAGCCAACTCGATGAGTCAATGGTGACAGGCGAGGCAATGCCCGTCGCCAAAACCGTTGGCGCGGCCCTCATCGGCGGCACAATGAACGGCACCGGCGCCCTGGTGATGCAAGCCGAGAAAATCGGGGCCGAGACCATGCTGGCGCAGATTGTCACCATGGTCAGCGAGGCGCAACGCTCCCGTGCGCCGATCCAGCGGCTGGCCGACATCGCCGCCGGTTATTTCGTGCCGGCTGTCATTGCCGTGGCGCTGCTGGCTTTCGTGGGTTGGGCCATCTGGGGACCCGCACCATCACTCAGCTATGGGCTGCTGGCCGCCGTGTCGGTGCTTATCATCGCCTGCCCTTGCGCTCTGGGATTGGCAACGCCGATGTCCGTGCAGGTCGGTGTAGGCAAGGGCGCTGCGGCGGGCGTGCTGATCAAATCCGCCGAGGCGCTGGAGCGCATGGAGCAGATCGACACGCTGGTCGTGGACAAAACGGGCACGCTGACCGAGGGCAAGCCGCGCGTCACACAAATTGTGCCTGCACCGGGCTTCAGCGAGGGGGAGGTGTTGAAACTGGCCGCCGGGCTGGAGCGCGGCAGCGAACATCCGTTGGCGGCGGCCATCGTTCATGAAGCTGAGACGCGCAAGCTGACGCTCTCATCGCCAAAGGAGTTTGCATCCACGACCGGCCAGGGCGTGGCAGGCCTCATTGAGGGCCGGCGTGTGCAAGCCGGCAATTCGGCATTGTTGGCTGGAATGGATTTGAGCGCACTCACGCAACAAGCCGAGGAACTCCGCGCCAGCGGGGCCACCGCCTTGTTCGTGGCGGTGGATGGGCAACCTGCTGGCGTGATTGCGATTGCCGATCCGGTCAAAACCAGCACCAAGGCGGCGCTGGAAGCGTTGCGGGGGGCAGGGGTGCGCATCGTCATGCTCACCGGAGATAACCGTCGCACCGCCGAGGCGATCGCGCGCCAGCTTGGCATTACTGACGTTGAAGCCGAGGTGCTGCCGGAGCAAAAACATGCGGTCATTCAGCGCCTGCGCCGTGAAGGTCGTGTGGTGGCCATGGCGGGAGATGGGGTGAACGACGCTCCGGCTCTGGCCGCGGCGGATATCGGCATTGCCATGGGCACGGGCACCGATGTGGCAATGCAAAGCGCCGGTATAACCCTTGTGAAGGGTGATTTGGGCGGCATCGTGCGGGCCAAACGCCTGAGCCGCGCGATGATGCGCAATATCAGGCAAAATCTGGCCTTCGCCTTCATCTATAATGCAGCCGGCGTGCCCATTGCGGCCGGCGTTCTGTACCCCTGGTTTGGCATTTTGCTGAGCCCGGTTATTGGTGCGCTGGCGATGTCGCTCAGCTCCGTTTCGGTGGTCACGAATGCGCTGCGCTTACGCCGCTTGCAGCTATAGGGCTGAGCCTCTCAATGCACGATAAACTTGCCGTACATGCCTTCCTCAGCATGCTGTGGGGCGGGACAGACATACCAATACTCATCTGATGCGCTGGCGATGAAGCTTTCGCCCAATGCCGCATATTGCGCTGTTTTTGCATCATCGCCGCTACGCCACGGCAGTTCCGGCATGGGCGGCACTTGAGGCGGACCAAGATACATCATGGACATGTACGGATAGGGCGGCGGTGTCGTGGTGATAACCGCCGTGTGCTCCATGTTGTTGCCGTAATCCATGTTGAGCAGATTGAACTGCACGTTGGCACCATGCGGCACGATGATCGTGGGATTGGTAAGGCCATGCAGCTCGAACGTCTGGTCCTGATACCCTGGCTGCACGGCAACGAGGTTGATAACCACGTCACTGCCGGTGAAAGTAACACTATTGGCCTTGGCGTCCGCCACACCATGCGTGTCGCCGTATTGGATATAGCTCTGTGCTTCGGCGTAGCTGAGAATTTTGCCGCCCCAACCGGCGGACACGGGGTAATTGCCCATGGCTCCGCCCATCATGCCGCCCCCATCATTCCGGGCCCCATGCCAAATCCGGGTCCCCAGCCCGGTCCAGGTTGCGCAAAGGCAGCCCCCGCAAACAGCGTGGCAGCGATGACGGCGGAGAGCATGACAGCGGGGTGATGGCGCTTGAACATGCAGAGCACCACAGCATGACGTTCCTCCTCGTTTGGCATTGACCCGCGTCAAATCTGCGGCGCCGAGCCGCGCGGGCTTATGAAGATCAGGCCTTTGCGGTGACGGCAATATCAGCGATCACGGACTTCAACTGGTCCCGCACTTTTTGCGCGACATCGCCAAGCGCGGGGTTATCGATCGCTTGCATCGAGGCTACGGGGTCGACCGCCGATACCTCAACCATACCGTTGCCGTGGTCCTGTACGATAACATTACAGGGCAGCATCGTGCCGATCTTATCCTCGGCTTGCAGCGCCTTGTAGGCCATTTGCGGATTGCAGGCGCCGAGAATGCGATAAGGCCGGAAATCGACGCCCAGTTTTTCCTTCAAAGTCCCCTGCACGTCGATGGCTGTGAGCACGCCGAAGCCATGTTGCTTCAAAACAGCTTTGGTTTGTTCCACGGCCTCTTCAAAGGGCAACCGTATGGTGGCCGAAAAATGGTAAGTCATGGGCGTTTCTCCGTTCTGTATCAGATGATGCCGTTCAGAGGCTGTTTTAGGATTCCGCGGTTGATCCCGGTCATGTCGGGCAAGGAAAGCGCAATGCTCATGCAATTCCCAGCCATTTGAAAAGAGGGGTTTTCACTGCATCGAACAGAATGGCGAACAGCGCCGCTGCCCCGGCGATTTCCGAGAGAAGCAGGGCGTTTAGCGGCGGTGTCAGCCAGCCGGTCAGCGCCACAAGGGCGCCAATGCCAATATCCAGCGCGCTGGAGGCCAGCACCCAGCCGCCCGGCATGGATGACCACATCCGCCGGCGTTCGCGCACTGTGTAGACAGTGATTTGGGCATCGATCACCATGGTGAAGAAGGCAAGCGTGCGAAGCGGTCCGATCTCCAGCTTCAGCTCAAAATGCCCGAAGGCCAGCACGCCGATGAGGAATACTAGCTTGACCAGGCCGAGCAGCACCGCCGCCGCGCTGACCGGGCCGATCCGCCAGAGTTCTGGACGCGCGGATGGATGGGCGCGGTCGGTCGTGAGCGACATGGTCAGAAAATCGTTCACCACAAGCAGTAGCACCATCAACATGGGCGTCAGCACGGCGTGGCCGGTCATCAGCAGGCCGGCGGCAAGGAACAACACAAGCTCAATTTTTCGCAGCAGTGCGTTCATCGTATAGGTCAGGATGCGCTGAAACGTAGCCCGGCCTTCCTTGATCGCGGTCACGATCCCGCTGAGGCCCGGCTCGGTCAGCACCAGCCCCGCCGCTGTTTTCGCCACATCCGTGGCCGAGGACACAGCGATGCCAATTTGCGCCTGCCGCAGGGCGGGGGCATCGTTCGCGCCGTCACCGCACATGCCAACCGTATGGCCGCCTTTTTGGAAGGCTTTGACGAGGCGGTATTTGTCCTCGGGGAATACCCCGGCGAACACCGCGTAATCGCCCGGCGCCACTTGGGCGGGAATGCCACCCGCCGGGCAAACGGCGCCGCCAATGCCAACGGCATGCGCGATGGGCCCTGCAGTGGACGCGGCATCACCCGTTACCATCACCGTGGCAACACCGAGATGGGCCAGCTCGGCGATCAACTGTGCGGCATCCTCGCGCGGGCTGTCGCTCAACGCCACCAGCCCCGCGAGGCGCAGGGCGTTGGCCGGCCCGCAGGCAACGGCCAGCACACGATTGCCCTGGGCCGCAAGCTCATCGGCCAGGGCTGCCGCCTTTGGAAGCGGCACCGCCATGGCTGCTATCGCCGCATAGGCGCCTTTCAGCACAACCCAGTCAGCACCTTCGCGCCATATCAACGCTTCAGAGGCTTTCCGTGCAGGGTCAAAGGGGACGAAGCGGCGTACAGGCGGCAACACCGCTCCGCTTCCGGCGGCTTCCTGCCGAATCGCTGAATCCACGGCATCCTTACCAGCTTCGCTGCTGGCCGCGGCGGCCAGGGCCAGGATATCGGCCGGGCTGAAATCGTCGAAGGCGCGCACGGCGCTGACGCGGAGCTGGTTCTGGGTCAAGGTGCCGGTCTTGTCGGCGCAGAGCACGTCCATGGCCGCGGCCTCATGCACAGCGGAGAGGCGCGTGGGCAGTACGCCGCGCCGGACCAGGCGCTGCGCCCCGAGCGCGGTGGCAAGGGTGAAGGTGGCGGGCAGCGCGACCGGCACAGAGGCCAGAATGACGGTCAGGGTCAAAGAGATGAGGTGGGTTACCGGCATCTCGTGCGCGCGCGCATAGCCGATCATCAGCAGCAGCGCGAAGCCATTGAACACGGCAAGGTTCCGCACCACGCGCAGAATCGCGGATTGTTCCGCGCTGGGTCCATGGGCAATGCGCACCAATTCGGCGGCGCGGCCAGAATAAGTGCGCGCGCCAGTTGCCACCACGAGCGCCTCCGCTTCACCCCGGCGGACCATGGCGCCCGCATAGCTTGCCGCACCGGCGCTGGCTTCAACGGGCAACGATTCGCCGGTGATCATCGACTGATCGAGCAACACATTGCCTCCGGCGAGCCGCACATCCGCGGGTACTATGGCGCCAAGGGCTAATTTTACCAGATCGCCCGGCACGACCTCACGCGCCGGAAGCACGAGCCAGACGCCATCACGGCGGACCGAGGCCGTGAGCGCCAGGCGCGATTTGAGCGCGGCCAGCGCGGTATCGGCCCGTGCCTCCTGCACATAGGAGAGTGCCGCGTTGAACAGGAGGAGTCCGGCGATGACGGCGGCTTCGAGATAGGCGCCGGTAAGAGCCTGGAGCAGGACCGCCGCCTCCAGCATCCATGGCACCGGCGCCCAGAAATGGCCCAGCAACGCCACCAGCGGGTTACGCCTGGGTTCGGCAACTTCATTCGGGCCATGTTCCGCCAGCAGCCGGCGCGCCTCGGCGCTGGACAAGCCCTGCGAGAGGTTCGTGGGGGGAATAGAAGCATTTTTCAGCATCACAAGCCCGTTATGCTCCCAAATTACAGCCCTTGCCCAGCCTGCCGCCTTGGCACAAGCTTGGCGCATGCGTGTGCTGCTGATCGAAGATGACGCCTTAATCGGTAACGGCCTGGTCGCCGCGCTGAAATCCGCCGGTATGACGGTGGATTGGGTTCGTGACGGCCTCACCGCCCAGGAGGCGCTGCGCGGCACTGCCTATGCCATCGCGCTGCTGGATCTTGGCCTGCCCGGCATGGATGGCTTGGCCGTGCTGAAAGCGGCGCGGCGGCAGGGGGTGGAGACGCCGGTACTCGTGGTCACCGCCCGCGATGCGCTTGAGGACCGGGTTGCCGGGCTGGACCTCGGCGCCGATGATTACCTGGTGAAGCCGTTCGAGGTGCCCGAACTGCTGGCGCGCATGCGCGCACTGATGCGCCGCCGCGCCGGCAGGGCGACGTCGCGATTGGAAACAAGAGAGGCGGCTCTTGATACCGGCACGCATGAATTTTCCCATGGCGGACGTACGGAGCTTCTGCCCGCGCGGGAATACGCGCTGATGCAGGCGCTGATGGAGCGGCCTGGGCATATCCTCTCTCGCGCGCAGATCGAAGAGCGCCTCTATGGCTGGGGCGAAGAGGTGGAGAGTAACGCGGTGGAGGTGCTGATCCATTCCGTCCGCCGCAAATTCGGCAAGGGAGCCATTCTCAACATCCGCGGCGCCGGGTGGATGGTGCCAAAATGAGCCGCCGTCCTTCCTTGCGCCGGACGACTTTGGTCTGGGTCACCCTGCTTCTCGCGGCGGCCGGGCTGATCGCCGCCAGTATGGCGTATCTATACAGCAAGAGCGAGACGGCCGATTTTCTCGATGGGCAATTGCGCCAGATCGCCCTGAATGCCGGACCCGGTCCGGCCGCAGCCAACGTGCCTGCGGCACCCGATCAAGATCCCGAGGATCGCTTTGCCGTGACCATCTGGAATGCGGAAGGGCAGATCGTGCATCAGTCCCTTCCCAGCGTGGCCATTCCAATTCCGCAGGTATCCGGATTTTACAACGCTCAGGTCAACGGCGAGGCTTGGCGGATTTATACGCTGCGCGGTCCGGACCAGACGGTCGAGGTGGCGCAGCGCGCGACCGTGCGGGATGAAATCGCCAGTAATGCCGCCATCGGCGCGGCTTTGCCGGTGCTGCTACTTATCCCATTCTCCTGGCTGGTGGTGGGGCTGGCTTTGCACCGCACCTTGCGGCGGCTCGATATCCTGGCCGCCGAACTTGCCACCCGCAGCATCATGGCCACGGAACCTTTGCCGGTTCATGAAATACCCACGGAGCTGACATCGCTGGTAACCGCCATGAATGGTCTGATTTTGAGACTGCACGATGCGCTTACGGCGCAGAAGCGGTTCCTTGCCGACGCCGCTCACACGCTGCGCACGCCAATCGCCGCGATGCAAATCGAGATCGGCAACCTCACCACCGAGGTGCCGCCGGCACGCCCGCGGCTGGACGCGCTGGCGGCGGGCGCACGCCGGGCGGCACAGCTGGTGGATCAGCTCCTGCGTCTCGCCCGGCTCGACGAACCGCAACCTCCGTCCCGTATCCAGTTCGATGTTGCCGCATTGTTGCTTGATTGCGTGGCGGATCAAGCCGCGTTTGCCGCGCGCAAAGGCATTGATTTGGGCGCGGAGATAACCCCGCCGGCCATGATCAACGGCGCTGAGAATGAAGTGCGCACATTATTCACCAACCTGATCGAGAATGCGCTCACCTACACGCAAGCGGGCGGTAAAGTCGATGTTTCCCTCTGGCGGACCAAAGACGGATTTTGCGCCGAAGTACTGGATACCGGTCCTGGCCTTCCCGCAGGTGCCGAAGCGCATATTTTTGAACGCTTCTTTCGCGCCGCCCCAGAGGAGGCGGAAGGGACTGGTTTGGGCCTGGCCATTGCGCGCCGCATTGCCGATCGCCAAGGCTTTCGTCTTGCGGTCATCAACCGCACGGATGGCATGAGCGGTGTCATGGCGCGTGTGACCATGCCGGGGGCGCTAAGTTTCACCTAAGTCTTCTCCGGCAAAAGAGCGTCAAGGCGACCGGTGAGACCGGCGCCGCGATTGAACGATCTATGGAGAATGACGATGAAGTTTTCGTATCCTGCCCGCACACTTAGTGCTCTTGCGATCATGGCCGGATTTGCGGCCCCAGCGCTCGCCTATACCGGCCAGGATCTGGCTGGGGGCGCCAAAATCAGCATCGATGCGGCGCGGGCAACTGCCCTGAAGGCACAGCCTGGAACCATTGCCGATGAAGAGCTGGAGAAGGAATCTGGCGGCAGCGGTCTGCGTTATTCGTTCGACATCAAAACCGGCGCCGCAACGCATGAGGTCGGCATCGATGCCGTGACCGGCGCTGTGCTTGAGAATAGTGTCGAAGGCCCAAACGCCGACTAATCAAAGTTGTTGGCCAACCAGCCTGCCCCGATACGCATCGGGGCAGGCTGTCTCATGCATGAAAGAAGGGGCGTCATGACCAACACCTTGAAACAGGGACTCAGCAAGGTTCCGGAAATTGTACTCGGTTTCTGGATCATTAAGATCCTCGCCACCACACTCGGTGAAACAGGTGGCGACGCGGTGACGATGTCAATGCACCTTGGATATGCCGCCGGCACAGTTATTTTCGCGGTAATTTTCGTTGTGGCGGTCATCGGACAGATGCGCGCCGTGCGTTTCAATCCGCTTCTATACTGGCTGACGATCGTGGCCACCACCACGCTTGGCACGACCATGGCTGATTTCGCGGACCGTTCGCTCGGCATCGGCTACGCCGGTGGTGCCACGATCCTGGGCCTGCTTCTGGCTGCCTCACTGGCCGTGTGGCGCTGGACTGAGGGCAGCGTCTCGGTGGATCGCGTGGCGACGCCCCGCACTGAAACCTTCTACTGGATTACGATCCTGTTCTCTCAAACTCTGGGAACGGCGCTGGGCGATTGGATGGCGGACAGCAACGGTCTTGGTTTTGGTGGCGGCGCCGTGGTGTTCGGCACGGCGATCATCCTGATTGCGGTGGCGTATTACTTCACCCGCATCTCACACGTCGTGCTGTTCTGGGCGGCGTTCATCCTCAGCCGTCCGCTAGGCGCCACTGTTGGCGACCTGCTTGACAAGCCCCTGGCCCAAGGCGGATTTGAATTGAGTCGCACGGGAGCCTCCGTGGTGCTCATCGGCGCGATGCTCGTGCTGATTGCCGCTCTGCCGCAACGTGCTGGGCCGCACCCAGCACAACAACGGATCAGTTGAGTATTTTGGACCGTCCAAGCAAAACCTCGCCATTCCATTCCGGTTTTGCGGTAGCATGATTTTCCAACTCTATTCCCGGCAAGGCAGCTCGGAGGGTTTGTAACGCGCCGTTCACGTCATTCCGCTCATCGACAAGGCTGACGAACGGCTTGAGATGCTCCACTTTCTCCGTAACCACGGTGCCGATCCAGAGCGGTTGCGCATTCCCGGCATTGGTCAGCACCGTGCCAGAAGGCCAAACTCTTAAAATCACCCGCTGGCCGCGCGGCACGTCGCCGCCCGTTTTAATCATCACCAATGCCTCTGACCGGCCATTATCGAGATGCGGCAACACGGGCAGTGCGTCTGCCTTCGCGTTGGGCAGTAACCATTCCGCAGATGACGACAAATCCCACGGTACAGGCACTAGCCAGCCATGCTCCAGCAAGGCGGCTTTCAACGGCGCCAAGGAGCCTGCCCATTGCAGAACAAACGGCTCTTCATAATCGCCCGTGAGATCGACACGACGTTCCGGCAAACTTGCCCAGCCGCCATTGCGCCAATCCGTGAGGGACATCTCCCGCACCGGCAAATTGAGCGCGTAGCGCCGCATATCCACGGCGTGTTTGGTTCCGATATGCAGCCCGCCTGCCACGAGCAATACAGCCAGCCCTGCGGCCCCAAGACCCGGGGCATGAACCTCTCTGCGCGCATGCTGAAAATAGACGATTCCTAGCAATGCCACCCAGGCCACGCCGAAGGCCAATCCCGCCATCACGTCCGAAAGCCAGTGCGCACCGAGATAAAGCCGCGAGAAGGCAATGGCGCCAACCAGTAAGACCGCCGCCAGCGTGACCAGCACCCGGGCGCGCGCTCCCACCTCTCTGCAAATCAACACAACGAGGAATCCGTACAGGGCTGTGCTGGCCGTGGCGTGGCCGCTCGGGAAGGAATAGGAGTTCCACCCAGCAAAGATCGAGTCCGGACGGGTTTGCCGCAGGGTGATCTTCATCAGGAACGCAAACAGGCTGGCGCCAGCCACCGCGGCAAGCCCATAAAACGCCGCGCGCCAGGCGCGCTGCCCGGCAAGCCAAACCAATGTTACCACAAGCACGGGGATGACCACCGCCGCATCGCCCAGTTCGGTAATGGCCACCATCACCTGGTCAACCGCCGAGGTGCGCAGCGATTGCAGAAAATGGAAGATCGCCGCATCCGCCCGTACCAGCGGGTCTCCAGCGATGACATCCTGCAACACGCCAAAAAACAGCCATAGCCCGCCGATCAGCATGGCGCCCAGCGCCAGCAGGCCCAGCGTTTCTGGCCGCTCCGGGTCAAGCGCCGAGCTGACCAACCGCCGCGCCCAGCCGTCTCCGGCCTCAGCCCATTGCCGCACCGGCCCGCGCAGGCGCGCTAGCAGCCCAACGGCTCGCCGGATGGCCAGAGGGGTCAGCCACACCACCAGCGCCAGTGCTGCTGCAAGAATAAGGAGCAGCACCACCAGCCGCCCGGCAATGGCGTGCAGAACCGTCAAGGAAGCGCCGATCACCATGCCAAACCAGATATGTGCCAATGCAAACAACGCGGCAGCGCAAATATCGACTACGTAGAATCTGACGGCGGACATGCCGGACATGCCCGCCACCATGGGAAGCGCGGCCCGCACGCCAGGCAAAAAGCGGGAAATCAGCACCGCCTTACTGCCATGGCGGGCGAAGAATGCCTCGCCCGCCGCCAATAGGCCCGGCCTCGTCCGCAATGGCCACATCCCCATGGCGCGTTGCTTATAATGCCGCCCGAACAGGTAGGAGACGCCATCTCCCGCAAGCGCGCCGGCGGCGGTGAAGCCGATCAGCGGCCACATCGCCAGAGCGCCGCCTGACACCAGCGTGCCAAGCCCAACGATGACCGCCGTGCCGGGCACCACGGCACCAACGACCGGAAACGCTTCCGCTGCCGCCAGCAGAAAGGCCAGACCATAAGCCAGCAGGCGATGCCCGCTGGCGAAAGTGACAGTAGCAGAGATGAGGCTGTGGATAAGGTCCATGGGCGTTTCAGGTTCCAAAGCGCCGCTCGCGGCGCTGGTAGGCACGGATGGCGCGTAAATAGTCGATCCTGCGCATCACCGGCCAGTTCACGTCACAGAAATAGAGTTCGCTATGCACGCTCTGCCACAGCATGAAGCCGGAAAGCCTCACCTCGCCGCTGGTGCGGATGATTAAATCCGGGTCGGGCACATCTGCCAGATAAAGATGCCGCCGGATCGTCTCGGGCGAGACCAGGGCAGCGGCCTGCGCCGTGGAGAAACCCTGGCCTGCGTAATCTTCCAATAGGGCGCGCACGGCATCGGCGATTTCCTCGCGTCCGCCATAGCCAATCGCCAATGTCACGGTAATTTGGTCGTTGCCGCGGGTCGCGGTTTCAGCTGCGTCGAGGGCCTCCAGCAAAGCAGGGGGCAGCAGGTCGCGACGCCCCATGGCGGTAATATGCACGCCCTTGTGGTGGATATGCGGGTCTGCGGCGAGAGCACGCATCTTGGCCTCGACCGCGCCAAAAATGCCGCCCACCTCGGCTTCCGGGCGGCGCAGATTATCGGGTGAAAATACCCAAAGCGTGACCCGGCGCACGCCAAGGTCAGCGCTCCAGGCCAGGATGTCATCCAGCTTTGCCGCGCCGAGGCGGTAAATCGCATCCGGGTTCTGTACGCCGGCATCGCGCGCATGGCGCCGGTTGCCGTCGAGGATGATCCCGACATGGCCGGGCATGGGCAAAGCCCGCACCTGCTTTTCAAGCTGGCGTTCATAAAGACCGTAGGCCACCCGCCACACGGGGGCTGCAGCCCATCGCAAACCCCGGCGCATGCATGTCAAACCCGTCGGCAATTCAGAACCCTCTCCTCCAAAATGGCTTTGCACAGCATCGCAAAGGGCGGATGGCCCTGCAACGCCAAGATGCTGACGTTTCAGGCAGTGGGTTGGCGCGTGGTTCAACCGTGAACGGGCAAGCCGAGCCCCAGCAGTACGGCCAAGGAGAGGTTCGCCATTTGCAGTTGCGTGCGCAGCTGGATCGCTTCACGCTCACGGTCTCCCGCCGCAGTGATCAGATATGTCTCCGCCCTGGCATCCAGCCCGCCTGAGGCAAAGGAGTGGCGGGCATCCTTAGCGATGGAGGCTGCCTGTGCGGCGGCCTGATCCGCCTGCGCGCTCTGGCGTTGCAGTAATGCGATGCTTTGCTCCAGCGCCTCGGCACCGCTCCGGGCATCAGCCAAGCTGGCCGCATATTGCGCGCGCAGGGCGGCGCGCGTGGCTTCATCGGCTTTAATGGCCGGACGGTTGCGGTTGAACAGGGGCAAAGACAATGTGACCTGCGGCCCGGCGCTGACCACGCCCGATGTATCGCGCCCGCCTTGCGCGCCAAGGCTGATGGGCAGGAATTGGCTGCGGATTGCAGCGCGAAGCTTTTCATCGGCCTCGGTATAGCCGTAGCGCATCGCCAGCAAGTCCGGCAGGCGCTGCGGCAAGGTGGCGAGGGCTTGTTTCTGACGCTCTGGTGGAATTTGTGCCACATCAGGCGGCGCCAGAGAAACCTCGGTGCCAGGCGGCAGCGCCAGCAACGCGTCGAGCTGCGATTCATCCCGGGCCTGGGCCTGTTCCTCGCTATTCAGCGCGGTGCGGAGCGTGGCCAGCGGGGTTTGCGTGGTTGACTCATCTTGCTGGGTGAGATTACCCGCCGCCGTCTGTGCCTGCACATCCTGCTCCAGCGCTGTCAGCGCCTGATCATCGCTGTGCAGGCTCGCCAAATCGGCGGCCTCGCCGGTCAACGTCACGCCAAGCTGCTCCGCCTGTGCCGCCACCTGCCATTCCTGCCAGAGAATGCCCGCATTCACCTGCAACAGATGCGCTTTGGCGGCATTTATATTGGCTGACCGGGTAATGAGGGGCGAGACATCCTCCACCAGGCTGCCCGCTATGGCGGACATGGGGGCCGGGCCGCCCAGCAGCGCCTCGAACCCGATGGAAAGCGAGGGATCGGGCGGCGTTCCGGCCGCCAGCAATTGCGCCCGGGCAATGCCAGCCTGCGCCCGCGCCGCTGTCAGGTCCGGGTCTCGCTGCACGGCCAGGGCGGCAAGCTGTGCCAGTGCCAAGGGTTGCGTGGCGGCCAACGGCGCCGCAACTGGCGCGCTGTCTGGCAAGGGCGCAGGGTGGTAGGTGGCGCAGCCGGAAAGTGCAGCCAGAACCAGCACAAAAGCACGCTTCATGGCTGGTTCTCCGGCTTCCGCCCGCCGCGCCCGGCCAGATAAAGCGCCGGCAGCAAATTGGTGCAGAGCAGCGCGCTCCAGAGAATGCCCCCGCCGATCACCACCGCCAGCCCCTGTTCCGGCGCGGCGCCGGCGCCAAAGCCCAGTGCCGTGGGCAGCATGCCGAGAATAGCCACGGCGGTGGTGAGGAAGATGGGGCGGAAACGCACGTTCAGCGCCTCGTCTATGGCATCTTCCGGGCTCATTCCCGCCGCCTCGTTGCGCTGGGCGCGGTCCAGCAGCACCACGCCATGGTTCAGGCTTACCCCGGCCAGGGCCAGAAAGCCGATCAGCCCGATGCCGTTCAGCCCCAGCCCGCTTGCCGCCAGGGCCAGCCCGCCGCCGGTCATCGCCAGCGGAATTTGCGCCAGCAGCAGCAACGGTACGCGCCTGCCAGAGAAGCGCAGAAACAGCACCCAGGCCAAAGCTGCAATGGCGGCGATGGCGGCCACGCCCAGCCCCAAAGCGGCACGCTCCAGCATCGGGTAGAGGCCACCGAAAACGATCCGCTCGCCCGGCGGCAGCTTCAGCCCGGCCAAGGCGCGCTTCGCCTGGGCGATGGCGAGGTTGGGCGCGGTGGTGGGGGTTGCCAAAATCTCCAGCGCCCGGGCGCCGTCGATATGCATGAACTGGTTGGGGCTGGTGGTGAGCGAGACATCCGCCAGCGCGCCCAGCGGTATGGCGCTGGCTGGCCCTACCGGCAAGGATTGCAGCGCCTTCAGCGAAAGCAGCTGCGGGTCCGGCAGGCGTAGATAAAGCGGCAGCGGCGCCGCGCCGTCTGGCAGTTCGGCCATGATCTGCCCGGCCATCAGGGCGGAAACCTCGCCACTCAGCCCGGCAGGGGTCATGCCCGCCGCCGCCAGCGCGGCCGGGCGCGGCGTGATGCGGATTTGCGTTTCCGGGTAGCCTTGGTCGTTGAACAAATCGCTCAACCCCGGCACGCGCCGCAGCCGCTGGGCAATCTCCTGGGCGGTGGCGGACATCTGGCCGAGATTGTTCCCGAACAAATCCAGCGCGAAAGGCTGCGGCAGGCCGTTCAGACTTTCGCCCAGCCGCTCGATGGTCGGCGTGTCGATGCCGGTTTGCAGCGAGGGGAATTGCGTTTCCGCCTGCACGCGGTTGGCGATTGCGTCGAGGCTGGCCCCACCCGTGCCTGGCTTGAGGCGGATGGTGATCTCCCCGGCATAGGCAGGCTCGGTGTAGGTGGAACCGGCGGCCGAGCCGATGCGCGCCAGCACATGCTCAACCGCTGGGTCTTTCGCCAGCCGGGCGGAAAGGCGGCGCATCAGCGCATCGGTATCCGCCAGCGAGGTGCCGGGCGCCAGGGTAAAGGATTCCAGCAGCACGCCCTCATTCGGCAAAGGCAGCACATTCACCGAAACCAGGCTCATCGCCCCGAAACTAAGCAGCAGCAATGCCACGCAGGCGAACACGGCGCGCCTCGGGTGGGCTTGGGCGAGGCGGAACAGGCGGCGGTTCCGGCCCATCAGCCGCGTGAGCAAAACATTGGCCGTGCGCGGCGGGCGCACCGCATGGCGCGGCAGCAGCCCCAGCCCCAGCGGGATGAGCGTGAGCGAGACCAGCAGCGAGGCGCCGAGCGAGAAGATCATGCCCAGCGCGAAAGGCACGCAGAACAGCCCCGCCAGCCCGCCGGTGAACAATAGCGGCACGAAAACCAGCGCGGTGGTGAGCGTGCCGATAATATCCGGCGCCATGATCTCCCGTACCCCCCGCCAGATGCCGGGCCAGGTCCCATCACCCGCTTCCCAGCGGTGGAAAATGCTCTCCAGCACGATGATGGAATCATCCGCCACCAGCCCAAGGGCGACGATAATGGCGCCGAAGGTGAGCAGGTTGAGGCTCTGCCCGGTGGTGTAGAGCCCGGCAATGCCTAGAAGCAGCGATGTTGGCAGAGACAAGGCCAGCAGCCAGGCGCCACTGCCCACCCCCAGCACGGCGAGCAACCCAGCTATGGCCAGCATGCCGCCAATGAGCAGGTTGCGGCGCAGATCATCGCTCGTGGCCCCCACGAGGTGGCCCTGGTCATAGATCCGCACCACGGAAACGCCGTCCGGCAGCGCCACGGATTTGATAGCCTGTGCGAGTGCTCGCGTTACCGGCAAGGTGGAAGCACCCTGCTGCTTGAAAACAACCAGCGCGATGGCAGGTTCGCCATCCAGCAATTCGCGCTGATGCACCGGCTCCGTGCTGTGCACAACGCGGGCTAACGCACCTAGCGGAATGGGGCCACGCGGTCCCATCACCGGCGTTTGCGCCAGCTTAGCCGCGCTGGGGGCATTGCCGAATGTAATGAGGGAATCAGCATGGCCAAGGCTGAGCGTGCCGCCCGGCACCAGCATGGCCTGTCCAGCCAGTGCCTGCTGCAAAGCCTGCACGGAAACCCCGGCCTGTTCCATGGCGGTAAGATTGGGCTGCACCCAAAGCGCCTCGCCCCCCAGCCCGGCGGAGGTGACAAGCTGCACCCCCGGCACCGCGCGCAGGGCCGGCACCAGCCGCATCGCCACCGCCCGCGCCGCCTCAGCCGGCGAGGTGCCGGGAGCAATGCGCACGGCATAGTCCGCCACTTCGTTTATGGCATTGCCCATAATCTCGGTGAAAGGCTGCACCCCGGGCGGCAGGCTGGTTTTGCCGCGCTCAATGGCACCGTTCACCGCCTGCAAATCCGCCTGGGCACTGGTATTGCTGGCAAAGCGCAAATCGGTTTCCACCAGCCCGTCGCTGATGGTGCTGCGGACAGTGGACACACCCGGCAGGCCGAGCAGCACACCCTCCAGCGGGGTGGCCACCATCGCCTCCATATCTGTGGCGGTGGTGCCGGGCAGATGCACGGTCACGCTCACCTCGGGATAGTTGAAGGCGGGCAAAACCTCTTCGGGGATATTGAACAGGGCGAACAGCCCGTAACCGAGCAAGAAGGCATAGATCATCAGCCACAAAGCCGGGCGGGCAGCCAAGCTGGGCAAAGCGTCTTGCATGGGCTAATCCGGCGGCTGGTATTGAGCGGCAATACCGCGATGGTAGAGCAGGGCGGCATCCTGAACGATCACCTGATCTCCCGCCTTAAGGCCAGAGAGAATAGGTGTTTGCGTGCCATCCGCTGTGCCTGGCACCACCTGCACGGCATGGTCGCCTTGCGCGTCATGCAGTATCACCCACCAGCGCCCGTCATCCAGCACCAGTGCTTCGCTGGGCACCAGCAGCACCTGGCGGGGTGGTAAGGAGAGGCTGAGCGTGCCCGCTTCACCCGGCTGCAGGCCCGCGCCGGAAAAAGCAAGCACCAGCCCACCATCGGGCTGTGTGCCCTGCACACCGCGCAGCGTGACGGGCATGGCGGGCTGGCCATCAGCGGGATTGAACCGCGCCGCCGTGCCGGGAGAAAGCGTGGCTGCCTGTGGGCCATAGAACACGGCCTTCACCCAGGTTCCGGCAGCCGGTTGCACGACCGCCACGGCTTGGCCCGGCTGCAAGGCTGCCCCCGGCCCGGCGGCGAGGCTTTGCACCTGCCCGGCCACAGGGCTTTGCAAGCTGGCGGCGGCGCGCAACGCCGCAAGCTGGGCGCGCGCCGAAGCCGCCGCCGCTTCGGCCTGCGCCACCGCCGCGTTGGTGGAGAGATGATCCGCGAACTTGCCCCGCTCGGCCGCCAGGGCGGCATTGGAGGCATTGCTGACCCCTTGCGCCGTGGCAAGCGCCGCGGCGATCTGAGGCCCACCGAGTTGCCCGATCGTCTGGTTAGGCCGCACGCTTTCGCCCGGCACGACGGAAAGGTTGGCGAGGATGCCCGCCTGCAAGGCCGTAATGGTAACGGGAGTACCCGGCTGCACGGAGGCAAAGCCAGACAGGAGTGGCGATTGTTGCGTGGCCTGCACAGTCACCCAGCCGGCTGGTGCCTGGGCAGTAAGCGCTAGAGCGGCCAAAGCAAGCCAGAGCGGCGCGTATCTGGAACGTCGAATCATCCAGCCTTGATAAGCGCGCCCACCGGGCAGAACGGCGCTATTTTGATGATAAATTTATCATTTTCAGGCCTCCATAGAGGGAAAATGCAGCGTCACCCGTGTTCCGTGTCTCGGCGCGCTCTCGATTTCCGCCCGCCCGCCATGCAGCTCCATGATCGAACGCACGATGGAAAGCCCCAGACCCGAGCCTTGCGCCGCCTTGTGGCCGCGCGCCGGGTCGGTCTGGTAAAAACGGTCGAACAGCCGGGGCAGATGCTCGTGCGCGATGCCTGGCCCCTGGTCAGAAACGGCAATCTCCACGCCGTTGGCCGGGCCGCCCGAGATGGCCAGCACAATCGCCGAGCCCGGCGGCCCATGGCGCACGGCGTTTGCCAGCACATTGCCCAACGCCTGACGGAGCAGCAGCGTATCCGCATAGAGCGTGGCAGCTCCCTCAATGCACAAGCGCAAACCCTTGGGCCGCGACTGAGCCTCATATTGCGCCACCACCCAAGCGCAGATTTCGCTGGCCTCACAACGCTCATGCCGCAGCGCGTGGCTGGGGTTTTCCACCCGCGCCAGAAACAACAAATTCTCGATCAGCCCGGTCAGGCGCTGGCCATCCTCCAACGCCGAAGCGATGGCGGCGTGATATTCCGTCTCGTTACGGGGGCGGGTGAGACAAACCTCCAGGCTTCCGGTGAGATTCGAGAGCGGGGTACGCAGCTCATGCGCGATATCCGCCGAGAAACGCGAGAGACGCTCGAAACTTGACTCGAGATTATCCAACATCTGGTTGAACACCTGTACCAGCCCAGTCAGCTCGCGCGGCCATGGTGGGTCCTGCGGAATGCGCCGGGAAAGCTGGGCGGGGGTAATGCTCTGCGCCACCTTGGCGATGCGCGTCAGCGGCGCCAGCGCATGTGCGGCGGCTAGCCGTCCGGCCCCCAGCAAAAGCGGCACCATCAGCAGGAAGAATACGGCCAGAGCGCGGTGAAAATCGGTCAGCAGCGCTTCATCCCGCGTGATGTCCAGCCCGATTTGCAGAACGACATCCTGTGGTCCTTGCAAGGGCAGGCTGGTAAGCAGCCAGGAGCTGTTGCCGGTTTGATAAGGGATGAGCGTCAAGCTTTGCACATCGCGCGTTGCGGGAAACAAGCTCGCGGGCAGGGCCGCGCCCATGCTTGGCGTTTCGCCCGCCAGCTTTCCCGCCACGAGCACTCTGGCTTCATAGGCGCGCAGCCGGGCGCCATCGGTCTCTTTCAAAATCTCGCCGATGAGCATGTTCGGCGCGCCAGTGCCTTCATTCAGATCATCTTGAAACTCCGCCGCCTTAGCCTGGAGAAAATCCCGATGCGCGATGGTAAAATTGGCCTCAAGCTTCCAGTTGGCCAACAGCGCGAACAGCCCCACCGCCAGCAGCGCCCCCAGCGTGTAGAGCAAGGCGAGGCGGCCACTGATGGACGCAGCGCGAAGGGTTGGAAGCCTCATCTATCCAGCACATAGCCGGTGCCGCGGATCGTGTGCAGCAAGGCAGTTTCAAAGGGCGTGTCCAGCTTGGCGCGCAGGCGGCGCACCAGGGCGTCCACCGCGTTAGTTTGCTGGTCATGGAACAGGCCCCAAACCGCCTCGGCGATGAGGGTGCGCGAGAGCACCCGCCCCTGGTTGCGCGCCAGCAACAGCAGCAGCGCGTACTCCTTGGAAGTAAGCAATAGGACCTGCCCCGCGCGGGTGACGCGGTGGCGCAGCGTGTCGATCTCCAGATCCCCCACGGCCATCACGCTGGAGCCGGGTACTGTCTTGGGCAGCCGGGCCAGATTGCGCAGCCGCGCCAGTAATTCCGCAAAGGCGAAAGGCTTGATCAGATAGTCATTGGCGCCGAGGTCGAGGCCCCGCACCCTATCCTCCACATGGTCCCGCGCGGTGAGGAACAATACCGGTGTGGCCCGCCCGGCGGCACGCAGACGTTTGAGCACCTCCCAGCCATCGAGGCCGGGCATCATCACGTCTAAGATAATCGCGTCGAACTCCCTCGCCAAAGCCAGGGCCAGCGCATCCGCGCCATCACCCACAGCATCCACGGCATGGCCGTCCTCACGCAACCCCTTAGTGAGGTAGTCGACCGTCTTCCGTTCGTCCTCGGCCAGTAAAAGCTGCATGATCCCTTCTGTGAAAGCAGGTCTCGGCAAGCATATCCCCCCAGCGTCGAAGCAGCTAGCTCCGTCCGCTTCCCGGCAACTTCCCCTCACAATTCCCTCGGGCGTGCAACGGTGATGGAGGGTGACGGGAGGCCACGGCGGGAGACAAAGGGTAGGCTCGAACCGCCAGACCATGGGCGGCCGGTCGTGGTTCGCCTGAATACAACGTTCGTCGCTCCGGTATTGATGAACTTGACGGTCAGCCATTCGCCCTCGGCAGGTAGCCAACCGCGTGCCCTACGCCGCCGCACTGTGCTCCTCGCGGGCGGCGGACCAAACCTCACGGGCAGCATCCGCATTGATGATGGCGATGCCGAGGCCGACCAGCAGGTCGGGCCAGGCCGAGCGCCAGAGGGAGGCCGTGACCATGCCTGCGAGGATGATGGCGATGTTGGCCAGCACATCGTTGCGGGCGGAGAGGTAGGCGGCCTTGGCGAGACTGCCACCATGCACGCGGTGGCGCGCCAACATGAGCGCGCAAGCGGCGTTGATCAGCATCGCCCCGGCGGCCGTGGCCGAGAGCAGCAAGGGCGAAGGCGGCACAGGGTGGAGGAATTTCTGCCACGCGGTCCAGATGGTGGCGAGGCCGGGCACCAGCAGGATGCCGGCCAGTGCCATGCCGAGCCGTGCCCGCAGCTTCAGCCTCCAGCCCAAGGCCAGCATGATGAGCAGGTTGACGGAGGCATCCTCCAGGAAGTCGATGCTGTCAGCGAAGAGCGAGACCGAGCCGATAGCCAGCGCCACGGCGAACTCGATGCCGAAATAAGCGAGGTTGAGTGCGCCGGCCCAGAAGACCGCACGGCGGAAAGTTGAATTTCTGGCGGCCTCGCTCAAGCTTGATCCTCTCTGGCACAGTCTCGTTAGGCGTCTTCCATGGCATAGGGGGGTAGGCTATACAAGCCGCATGAGCCATACCGTCCGTGACAAACAGCGCCTGCTAGCGCGCGTGCGCCGCATCCGCGGCCAGGTTGAAGCCATCGAGCGCGCGCTGGAGAGCGAGGCCAGTTGCGAGAAGGTGATGCACCTGCTCGCCGGCATGCGCGGCGCCACGGCGGGGCTGATGGCGCAGATCGTCGAGGACCATGTCCTCACCCATCTCGTGGATGCTGAAAAACACCCCGGCGCCCTAAACGAAGACGCGGCCGAGCAATTGCTCGAAGTCGTCCGCACCTATTTGAAGTAATATGCTGATGCAGACTCAAACTATGCCCAAGGCCGGCCACAGCCATATTTTTCTAGGCGCCGATCATGACAGCAGCGAGCAGCGCACCTGGTGGGTGATCTGGCTCTGCGGCGCGATGATGGTGGCGGAGATACTGGGCGGCTGGTTATTCGGCTCCATCGCCCTGGTGGCCGACGGGCTGCACATGAGCACCCATGCCGGCGCCATGCTACTGGCCGCCCTCGCCTATCGCTACGCCCGTCGGCATGCGAGCGATCCGCGCTTCTCTTTCGGCACCGGTAAATTGGGCGACCTCGCGGGCTTCACCAGCGCCATCATCCTGGCCATAATAGCGTTGCTGATCGGGTTTGAGGCGGTGAGCCGCTTCCTCTCACCCGTGCCAATCCATTTTGCCGAGGCCATTCCCATTGCCTGCCTCGGGCTGGTTGTGAACATCGTCAGCGCCGTGCTGCTTTCCGGCGGGCACGACCATGGGCACAGTCATGGGCATGGACACAGCCACGCACATCATGACCATGATGACGAACACATCATCCCTACTTCCTTTGGCGAGGTTCAGCTGGAGGTTTTCGAAGACGGCGTGCCGCCACGCTTCCGCCTGTATGGCGCTCCTGGGCTCGATATTCCCGCCGACGCCGCCATGATCGAAACCGTGCGTCCCGACGGCACGCGCCAGAGCTTCGGTTTCGTGGCACAGAACGGCTATCTTGAATCCATCGACGAAATTCCGGAGCCGCACGAATTCGTGGCTGATGTCAAACTCTTTGATCAGTCCTACAACGTCGCGTTCGAGGAACATGAGCACGCCAGCGGTGCCGCCGGACGGGACAACAACATGCGAGCCGCCGTGGTGCATGTAGCGGCCGATGCAGCGGTTTCCGTGCTGGTGATCGTGGGGCTGCTGCTGGCCCGCGCTTTCGGCTGGCTGTGGATGGACCCGCTGGTCGGCATTGTCGGCGCGGCCGTCATCGCGAGCTGGGCCGTGGGGCTGATCCGCGACACGGGCGGCATCCTGCTGGACATGACGCCGGACAGGGGCATGGAACAGAAGCTGCGAGACGCGATCGAGCACGACGGCGACGAGCTGGCCGACCTGCATCTCTGGCGGCTCGGTCCCGGCCATCTGGGCGCGATCCTCTCTGTCACCACCTCAAGTGATCGTACAGCCCTCCACTATCGCGAGCGCCTTGGCCGGTTCAATTCCCTGTCGCACCTGACCATCGAGGTTCACGAATCCCGGAGCCAGAACAGCTGAACCATGCGACTCTGACAGATGAAAGCGCCGCTGTCTCGCAGCGGCGTTGTTCTTGCGTCGGCGTCCCGGTTATCGCATCGTAAATCAGCATCATATTCGTTACGATATCACACATCTTAAAACTTACTGCCGATTAGGTGCATCGCTTCACTTTGCAATGACGAACTTTCGGGACATCCCTGTTAATCGCCAAATCTTTTTGAAAAGACCAATATCAGGCAACCTCATTCAAACGGGGCCAAGCCCCAGGTTGCACACCCGCAAGGGGTGCGCTTTTGGGCGATCCGCCGAGCGGCTCGCTGTCTGGCCGGGCCTATGCCCGTCCCCAACAGCCCCAAGATCAAACGTTAATTTCTACAGCCAGCACCTCCGGCACCCTTAACCTGGTCGGGCTACCCTCCTTCGGACTCACTCGGGATAGCGGCGTTGCCTGGCGTTCTTGCTCATTCCTCATCCGCCTGCACCAGATCGGCCACAGTAACGTCGAGCACCCGCGCCAATTCATACAGCGTGATCACGGTCGGATTCCGCCGCCCCCGCTCCAGACTGCTCAAATATTGCTGGCTGACCCCCGAACGCGCCTCGACCTCTTCCTGCGTCAGGCCCTTGGCCTTGCGCAGCCGCGCAAAATTCCGCCCCACCAATTGCCGCATATCCATGCGGCATGCATTGCCCGCTTACACACTTTAAGTTTATAAACTATAATATGTATTTTACGCGGAATGTGGTAAGGACCATGCGCGGGGATGATTTCCCCGAACAATGAACACCACCCTACCTCCCGCTTGAATGCATTGATTTCCGCGCGGCCCCCGCTCCACATGGCACCGCCGGAACGGTACAGACGATCGGGTAGAACCACGCGGGCATAAGCCAATGCATGACACGGATCAGCCGGTCTGGGATGACATACAACGCTGGGAGATGGCCATGCGGGCCACGACTGGCCTGCTCAAGATTTTCTCTTTCCCCGAATTCTTTACCGCCGCCGCTGAGTGCTTGGCCAAGCTCCTCGGCGCCGATGGCGTGGCGCTGATTGTTTTCGATGAACCCGGGCAATTGCGATACAAACTGTTCCACGGTTTGGAACAGCTCAACCAAACCCCCATCGTCAAATTCAGCTTCTCCGCCAGCCAGGGTACGGTCGGGCGCGCGCTCGCCTCGGGCCAGGCGTTGTTTACACCCGATTATCCCAACAGCGCGGATGCCATGCCGGATTTTGTTGCGGCGGGGCTGCGCGCCAATCTGGTTGTGCCACTGCCTGGGCCCGCCGGCTCCAACGGCGCCATCGCGATTGCCTGGCTGTACCGCCACCCCGCGCCACCAAACGCCACAAGCCTTGCCATTGCCGAGATGTTCGCCGCCCTTACCGGCTCAGCCGTGTACCGGGAAGCCTTGGAGGCTCAGCTCGAGACCCTCTCCCTCACCGACCCGCTGACGGGCTTGCCGAACCGGCGCACATTTATACTGCGCCTCATCAACGCGCAAAAACGTGCCTGCCGTAATCAGTCGCTCATGGCGCTCGCCGTGATCGATCTGGATGGTTTCAAAACCATCAATGACGAACTCGGCCATGCCGCCGGAGATCAACGCCTGCTCCTGGCAGCCAATGCGATCCAAAACATCGTCCGTGACATTGATATGGTCGCCCGTTTTGGCGGGGACGAGTTTGTCGTCATTCTCGAGGATCTACGCTCTTCCCAAGAAATTCTTTCGATCCTCAACCGTATCGTCGGCGCCGTTCTTGAAGGCTGCAATAGCAGCAATGACCGATACAGGATCACCGCCAGCCTCGGCGCCACGATCTATCCGCTGGATTTTTCGGAACCAGAGATTTTGCTCAAACATGCGGATGAGGCGATGTATCTCTCCAAGCGCAATGGCGGCAATCAGGTTACCCTGCTCCCCCGCGATCTGGTTTCTTCTTCGCGATAAACTATCGCCGGTGAGAAGGCCCTTGGGTCTCGTTGCATAGGTGTTTTGAGAAGAGCAGCCGGCAAAAATCTTCAGCGGGGCCAGGCCCCTGGTTGCGCACCCGCAAGGGGTGCGCTTCTGGGCGATCCGCCAAGCGGCTCGCTTTCCGGCAGGCCCTTCGGCCTCGCCAAAGTCTTTGCGGTGTCACCCGTTGGGCGGTTCAGACAGTCCCCAGCCCCGCAGAATCCATTTCTAAAAACAGGCGGTTCAGCCAGAGCGCGCCGGTAAACGGCGCGCTTTAAACGCCATCTGGCAAGCGGACCACGTGCCAGGAGTTATACTCACGGATCGTGAATAACCGGAGACGATCAACTAGTGCAGCTAGAAAGTTGGTGCGGGTGGTCGGAATCGAACCGACACTCCGTTGCCGGAACTGGATTTTGAATCCAGCGCGTCTACCAGTTCCACCACACCCGCAACGCATGATGTCTATAACTCGTCTCCGCCCGCCTGCCAATACACCCCAAAAATGGTCACCTATCCATGCCTATTTAAGATCTTGACCAAATTTCGACCGTCCTGTGGAAGATGAGCGCCCTACCCCTCTCCGCCGCACGTTCACGGCTGATGCGTCGATCATATGTTTGATATGCGCGGCATAAAACTTCTCGATCATCTCAACGCTGGTCCGGCAGTTTTTGGCAATCTGATAGATATCGGCCCCTTCCATCAACCGCATCGAGATATAGGTATGCCGGAGGCTGTATGCGGTTCGAGGATTTCCCTCACGATCAAATTTCAAATCTAACTCATCCAAAACGCTGTTCCACAGTTCCCTGTGTTTGAAAGGAAATAGTTTGTCGGTAGGGCCAGGCTTTCTGAACTCCCCCGACACATCGTCGCTACCCGCCTTGAGCTGGCGCCCCTTAGCCTCTATCTGCCTCGGCCGGTCGCGCAGCCGTTCAAACGGCAGTACGGCACCGGGCATGCTCTTACAGTACCCGACTCCGCGTTTACCGCGGACACTGATCTCCAGAATCGTTTCCTTCGATCCGGAGTCCTTGACGATCTCGACATCTCGAAACTCCAGTCGCCAAACCTCATCTGGGCGCAATCCGGTATTGACCATAAACAGGACAAAGTCGTGCAGTTGCTCGCAGGCCCAGCGCCAACGCTGTTTGGGTGGATCAGCCGCCCGTGCGCGCGTCGCTGTGTAGAGCCGCTTATAATCTTCCGGCGAGAGCCAAGCACGATGGGAAATTTTTCCTGAACTCTTATATGGAGCTGAAAGGTCTGGGATATGGTCGAGCCAACCGTTTCGCACGGCTGACTTCAGAACCAGCCGCAGAAGCACGATTTCTTGATGCATTGTTGACCGCGCGGGGCGCTTAGGCTGGCCCGTCTTCATGTCAACACGGGAGCTGCCCCTGTGAATGCGATATTCCTGCACCAGGCCAGCAGTAATCTCGGACAGCATTTTTTCCCCGAAAAACGGCTCCAAATGGACCTTAAGCCGCAGCCAATGCCCCTCCACGTATTTCGCGTTACGCTCACCGGCCGTCAGCGCCGTATATTCTTTCCGAAACTGCTCCGCCGCGAATTTGAAGCTCTTCCCGGTCCGCAATTCACCGGCGCGCTGCTTCCCCTTCAACCCGAGATACCAGTCCTCGGCGATGTCCTTAGCCCGCGCGAGGCTTTCCTCCTTTGTGCTGATCCGAAAATTCTGGCCGTCGAACATGGCAGAACACTGCCAGAATCGGCTCCGATCTCGCCGATAGACATGGAGCTTGCCACCTAAAAGCTCGTGGTGCGCCGTCATCATACAGCCTCCGGCCTATGCGAACACGCGCAGGCAAAAGTGTGTAAGAAGTGTGCAGTGAAATTTATTACAGGATTTTCGCCGCAGGCGATTGAAATCACAGTGGAATTCCGGTGAATAAGACGTCATAAACCGGATTTTGAGTCCAGCGCGTCTACCAGTTCCACCACACCCGCATCGCACGATGTCTATACCGCGCGCCCAGCCGCCTGCCAATACACCGCATACAAGATCAGCCATTCATACCTGTTTGAGGTTCTGCCTTTGCATTCCGGCGCAAGCCGGCCACGCTGGCACACGGCAATGGCGGGCACCCCGCTCTCGAACCGGGAACCAGGCGGGCCAGGGACCATCCGCCTCTCAATCAATGGAGCAGAGCGCGCTTCAGACGTTCGAAGCGTGCGCAAAGCGAGCGCATCTCAAGTCATCGCGCATGCCTGAACAAGGGTCATTCAACCAGAATAAACCGTTATTTATCAACAACTCAAACTTTCCCGTGGCAGTATTTATACTTTTTGCCGGAGCCGCACGGGCAGGCCGAGTTGCGCGGTGTGGCGCCCCAGGTTTCGGGCCGGGCCGGGTCCACATCATCCTCGCGGTAGGGGCGCACGCGGTCCATTTCATGAATCACCGGGTCGGCCAATGCCAGGTCCCCCCCCATATGCCCGGGCAGCGGGTGGCTTTCCTGCATTTCCACGGGCGGCGGCGGCGGCGGGGCTTCGGGCAGCACCACATGCGAGACCATGCTGGTCACGCGCTCCTTCAGCTCATCCAGCATGGAGGAGAACATGGCGAAGGCTTCGCGCTTATATTCATTCAGCGGGTCGCGCTGGCCGTAGCCGCGCAGGCCAATGCCCTGGCGCAGATAATCCAGCGCCAGCAAGTGCTCTTTCCATACATGGTCGAGCGTTTGCAACAGAATCGATTTCTCGATGTAATTGGTCAGCTCCTCGCCAAAGCGCGCGGCCTTGGCGCTGGCGGCCTCGGCGGCGACTTGTTCAATGCGCTCACGCAAATGCCGCTCGTCAATGCCTTCCTCCGCCGCCCATTCCACAATGGGCAGCTCCAGCGCCAAAATGCGCGTGATGTCCTCCGCCAGCTCCGCGCTCTGCCATTGCTCGGCAAAGGCTTTTTCAGGAATACGGCTGGCGACGAGCGTGCCGGTCACATCCTCGCGCATTTCGGTGATGATCTCGGAGACAGAGTCCGCGCGCATGAACTCGCGGCGCTGGGCATAAACCTCTTTGCGCTGGTCGTTCATCACGTCATCATATTTCAGCACATTCTTGCGAATGTCGAAATTGCGGATTTCGACCTTCTTCTGCGCCTTCTCCAGCGCCTTGTTGATCCAGGGGTGGATGATCGCCTCACCGTGCTGCAACCCCAGGCGCTGCAGCATCCCGCCCATGCGCTCAGAGCCGAAAATGCGCATCAGATCATCTTCCAGCGAGAGGAAGAAGCGTGAGGCGCCAGGGTCGCCCTGGCGGCCAGAGCGTCCGCGCAGCTGGTTGTCAACGCGCCGGCTCTCATGCCGTTCGGTGCCAATTACAAACAGCCCGCCCGCCGCCAGGGCTTTTTCATGGTTGGCGTCAATTTCGGCCCGCAACGCAGCCGGGTCCATGTGCGGCTCCAGGGCCAGGCGCATCTCGTAATTGCCGCCCAGCTTAATATCCGTGCCGCGCCCGGCCATGTTGGTGGCTATGGTAATGGCGCCCGGCACACCAGCCTGGGCGATAATAACCGCCTCCTGCTCGTGGAAGCGCGCATTCAGCACGTTATGCTGGATACGCCGCTGGTTCAGCAGGCCCGAGAGGATCTCGCTCTTCTCGATGCTCGTGGTGCCCACCAGCACGGGCTGGCCGCGCTCGCGGCATTCCTGAATGAGGTTGATGACCGCCTCGTATTTCTCCGCCGCGGTGCGGTATACCTCGTCATCCTGGTCGTCGCGCACCACCTTCACGTTGGTGGGAATTTCCACCACCTGCAGCTTGTAGATTTCCTCGAACTCATCTGCCTCGGTCATGGCCGTGCCGGTCATGCCGGCCAGCTTGGGGTAGGTGCGGAAATAATTCTGGAAGGTGATGGAGGCCAGTGTCTGGTTCTCTTTCTGAACCTCGACCTTTTCCTTGGCTTCCAGCGCCTGGTGCAGCCCGTCGGAATAACGGCGGCCCTCCAGCATGCGGCCGGTAAACTCGTCGATGATGACGATTTTATCGTCGCGCACGATGTAATCCACGTCACGCGCGTACAAGGTGCGGGCGCGTAAAGATTGCTGCACATGGTGCACGAGCGAGATGTTGTTGAGGTCGTACAGCCCGCCGGTGAGCAACCCGGCCTCCTGCAACATGGCCTCCACGATTTCCGCCCCATCCTCCGTCATGGTCACGGTGCGGGCTTTTTCATCTTTCTCGTAATATTCATGCTTGCCATCCGCGCTCACCTGCCCGCGCTTGATAAAGGCGGCGGCAATCTCATCCACCTGGGCGTACAGGGCGGTTGGCTCGTCCGAGGGGCCCGAGATAATCAGCGGCGTGCGGGCCTCGTCGATGAGGATGCTATCCACCTCGTCCACGATGGCGAAGTTGAATGGCCGCTGGACCATATCCTCCAGCCGGTATTTCATGTTGTCGCGCAGGTAATCAAAGCCGAATTCGTTATTCGTGCCGTAGGTCACATCGGCCGCATAGGCGTCGCGCCGCTCCGGCTCGTCCCTGTTGGGAATAATCACGCCAGTGGTGAGGCCCAGAAAACCATAGAGCCGGCCCATCTGCTCGGCATCGCGCCGGGCCAGGTACTCGTTCACCGTCACCACATGCACGCCCTTGCCCGAGAGCGCGTTAAGGTACACGGCCAGCGTGGCCACCAGGGTTTTGCCTTCGCCGGTTTTCATCTCGGCAATGCGGCCCTGGTGCAGCACCATGCCGCCAATCAGCTGCACGTCGAAATGCCGCATCCCCAGCACGCGGCTGCTGGCCTCGCGCACCACGGCAAAGGCCTCCACCAGCAAATCGTCCAGCGTTTCGCCTTGGGCCAGCCGGGCTTTCAATTCATCCGTCTTGGCGGCCAGGGCCGCATCGTCCAGCGCCTGAATTTGCGGTTCCAGCGCATTTATGGCGGCAACCCGGCGCTTGAACCCTTTCAGGATACGGTCATTGCTGGTGCCGAGAATGGCGCGGGCGAAGTTGAGAAGCATTTTTGGGCGGATTCCGCAGGGTTTGTGGGTATTGGCGCCGTTTCACATAGGCGCGGGGGGCAGGGGGGTCAAATCTCCGTCAGGGCGCGGCGCCGGGGTGGGCGGCGGCATAGGCAAGCTGGTCTGGGGTCTCCTGAAAACCAACCAGAATCTCCGTGTTCGCCGTATCGGGCATATTTGGCAGTTCTATCTTTACCGGCTTGGCCAGGGCGCCCGTGGTGGTGTTGTTGCCGGCAAATTTCAGTGTCTGGCTGTACAGGACTTTCTGGATGATATTATTCCCCGCCGTAATGGCGGCAAACCAGGGCAGGCTGAGCGGGGCGCCATTATTGGCTGGCCCGTTATCGGCCAGGAAGGTGGCGCGCACCGTCACCAGCACCGCGTTCTTTTTCTTCTCCAGCTTGCACGCGCCTGATACGCCGGTGATCTGCGCCGTGCTGACCCGTGCCGCCACATCCTGCCGGTTGGGCAGAAACAGGGTGAGTGTCTGCGCCTGCTGCAACACGGCCACTTGCGGGCAATAGAAGGGCACAGGCCCCTGCGCCGCGGGCATGGCCTTGGCGGTGGTGGCGGGCTTATGCGGGCTGCCCCCGCAAGCGGCGAGGGGGAGCAGGGCAGCCAGGATGAGGAGGCGAAAATTCTTCATGGCGCCTCCCTTGCCAGAATTTTCGCGCCCGGTCATCTACGCGCATGGCAGTTTATACAGAAGTCACCGACGAGGCGCTGACCGCGTTCCTTGGTTTGTACGATATCGGCGCCCTGCGCGCCTATCGCGGTATTGCCGAGGGGGTGGAGAACAGCAATTACGCCCTCAAGACCAGCGCCGGGGACTTCATCCTCACCTTGTACGAAAAACGGGTGAACCCCGAGGATTTGCCCTGGTTTCTGGGGCTTATGGAGCATCTGGCGGCGCAGGGCCTGTCCTGTCCGCTGCCGGTGCGCGCGCGCGATGGGCGTAACCTCAACCCGCTGGCGGGCAAAATCGCCGCCATCACCACCTTCCTGCCCGGCATCTGGCCGCGCCGCGTGCTTATCGAGCATTGCGAGAAGCTGGGCGCCGCCCTGGCCCAGCTTCACCAGGCCGGCCAGGGCTTTGCCCCCACCCGCAGGAATGGTCTTGGCCCGGATGGCTGGGCGCCCTTGCTGCAAAAATGCCTGCCCCAGGCGGACCAGGTGCTGGCCGGGCTGGGCGCGGAGCTTACCGCCTGGCTGGCGCAGATTACCGCCGCCTGGCCGCAAGGCCTGCCCGTGGGGCATATCCATGCCGATCTGTTCCCGGATAATGTGTTCTTCCTCGACGGCAAAATCTCCGGCCTGATCGATTTCTACTTCGCCTGCACCGATATTTACGCCTACGATGTGGCGGTGTGCCTGAACGCCTGGTGCTTCGAACGCGATTTCTCCTTCAACGCCACCAAATCCCGCGCCTTGCTGCGCGGCTACACGGCGCACCGGCCCCTGAGCGGGGCCGAGATGGCAGCACTGCCCGTGCTGGCCCAGGGGGCGGCGCTGCGCTTCCTGCTCACCAGGCTGTATGACTGGCTGAACACGCCGGAAGGCGCGATGGTCACACCCAAGGACCCGCTGGATTATTACCGCCGCCTGCGTTTCCACCTCGCTGCCAAGGATGCTTCGGCCTATGGCGTCTGACGATATTGTTGAAATCTGGACCGATGGCGGGTGCAGGCCCAACCCTGGCCCTGGCGGCTGGGGGGTGGTGCTGAAATTCAAGGATGTCCTCCGCGAATTATCCGGCGCCGAGGCGGACACCACCAATAACCGCATGGAGCTGACCGCGGCGGCCGAGGCGCTCTCGGCCCTTAAACGCCCCTGCAAGGTGGTGCTGCATACCGATAGCGAGTACCTGAAAAACGGCATAACCCGCTGGCATACGGGCTGGGTGCGCAAAAACTGGCGCAACGCGGCGGGCGACCCGGTGAAGAACATGGATTTATGGCGCCGGATTCTGGATGCCGCCAAGCCGCATGACGTTGAATGGGTGTGGGTGCGTGGACATTCTGGAAATATAATGAACGAGCGTGCCGACATGCTGGCGACCGCAGCACGGGAGCAGCTGGAGCGCCGCGCCGCGGGCGTATAGCCTGCCTAAATCCATAAAACAGAGCGCGATTCAGACTTTCGGATCGCGCGCAAAGCGAGCGCATCTCAAGTCATCGCGCTCTAACAGCCGCGCAGCACCACGGCGGAGGGGTCGTGGAAGAAGCTGCCTATGCCGATGAGCGCGGTTTGCGCCCCTTGCACCTGCCGTTCGCCCTCCGTGCCGCGCAGCTGGCGCACCGCCTCGGCATAAAGGTTGGAGCCGCCGGCGCGCCCCATGGCCAGCCCGCCGCCATTGGTGTTCACCTCGGTCCGCCCGTTCAGCCGCAGCACATTGCGGCTGAAATCCCAGGAAGATTTGAAAAAATCAGCCGCTTCTCCAGGTTTGCAGAATCCCGCGGCCTCCGTCACGGCAATCGCATCCAGCGTGTAGCCGTCATAGGGGTAAAACAGGTCCATATCCGCCACCGTAATATCGCTGCGCGCCCATAGCCCTTGCAGCGCCACCCAGAAGGCATTCTCTGTCCAGCCCAGCGTGTTCTCGTAAAATTCGCCCACTCTTGCCCCGCCGAGCGACATGGCATGCACATGGACCGGCTTCATCCGCATATCGCGTACCCGCTCCGCCGTGGTGATGATGAAAGCCTCGGCGCAATCCACCGGCACATCCATATCGGCAATCCGCATCGGGTCCCATATCATCCGCGATTCGTAATAACCATCCAGCGTTATGGCGTTGCGCATCACCGCTGCCGGGTTGCGTGCGCCATGGGCGCGGTTGTTCACCGCCATCAGCCCGAAGCAATCCTGGCCGGTGCCGTAATCATGCATATAACGCCGCATCATCGCGGCATAAGGCTCTCCGGAATGGACCCAGCGTTTGGCGAAATCGCCTAACCCCACATCGCCGCCAACATCGCCATATTGCGCGGCGCGCAGGCGGAACGGGTCGCGCGCGGCGGCGCGCGACATGCCGGTGCCGCGCAGATTGCTTTGCACCACCAGCACCGTATCGCACAAGCCGGAGAACACCGCCTCCACCGCATAGACGAAGGCCGAGCCCAGCCAGCCGTTTTTTACCCAGGTGCAGCGCTCTATGCCCAGCGCCCCTTGCAGGCTCAAAAAACCAGCCCCCCCCATGGCCAGCGGCGTCATGCCGGCACCGCATATGCCGTCAATCTCCTGCCGGCTGATGCCGGCATCGGCAATCGCCTTTACCGCCGCTTCCAGCCCCAGCGATAACTCGGTCCGCGCCAGATCGCGCCCATAGGCTGTCGATCCCACGCCGGCGACGGCGATTTTGTCCTTGAGCGGATTCCTAGCCATGCGCGTCACCTTCCGGCTGGAAGGCCGGCCATAGCCGTCCGTTTTCCTCAATCCATGTCAGCGCCACCGGCATGTCATGCGCCAGTGCCGCGGCCGGGCAATTCACCACGCGCGAGAGGTAACGCAAGCCCGGCTGCTCGGCGAGCTCGATCGCCGCGGCCTGCATTGGCTCCCGCAAAGGTTTGCCGGGATCACGCGACTGCATGATAAACGTGTACATATATAGCCGCCCTTTGCCGCTTACCTGCGTTGGCGTCACATTCCACGAGAGGCATTGCGGGCAGAGCGGCCGGTGCGGATAAATCCATGTGCCGCATGCATCGCAGCGGTTGATGAGCAGCCTGCCCGCCATCAGCCCGCGATAATGCGCGATATTGTCATGGTCGATCCGCACATCATGAAAATGCGCGAACACCTCGTCATCGGATGGTTCGCTCATGCGGCGGCGTCCTTCTGGGCCCAGAGCAGCAAGGCCACGCGGTCCAGCTTGCCATTGGCCAGCCGGGGCAGCGCCTCCACGAATTCGATCTCGCGTGGAATCTTGAAATGCGCGAGGCGCGGTTTCAGCCACAGCCGCAGCTCGTTTTCGCCAATCGGCATATCCGCGCGCGCGACGGCATAGAGCCGCACCGCCTCGCCCTTGCGCGCATCGGCAATGCCCACGGCGGCGCAATGTGTCACCGCCTCGTGGCGGGCCACCACGGCCTCCACCTCCTCCAGCGCCACATTCTCGCCGCCCACCTTGGCCATCAGCTTCAGCCTGCCCACGTATTTTACAAAACCCTGCGCATCGATGGTGACAAGATCCTCGCTATGCACCCAGCCTTCTTCATCCAGCGCGCGCGCCGTCTCCTCCGGTTTGTTCCAGTAGCCGCGCATCACATTGCCGCGCACCCAGGCCTCGCCCGCCTGGCCCGGCCCCACATCCTGGCCGGTCTGCGGATCCACCACGCGTATCTCATTGCCATCCAGCGGCCGCCCGCCCGTCACCATCAGCTTGTCCGCAGGATCATCCGGGCTGGTTATGGCCGCCGGGCCGTAGGTTTCCGTCAGGCCAAACGGGGTGAAGGCAAAATTCGCATTCGGCATCACGATCTTCGCCGCCGCGTTATGCTGATGCGCCAGCCGCACGGAAGGGAAGGTGAGCCCCTGCTCATAGGCCTCCATCACCACCTCCTTGCCGAGCACGCTGACGAAAATCGTGGCATTTTCCGCGCGAATGAGCCTGACGCCCAGCTTCACATCAAACGCCTCGGTAAACACCAGTGTGCCGCCTATGGGGAGCATGCTCATCTGCCCGTAAATGCTGCCGCCGGCATGGAAAAACGGCATCATCGAAAAATACACATCCTCCCGCCGCATACCGGTGCGCGCCCCGTGCAGAATGCCATTGGCCACGAAGCCGCCCTGCTGCAGCATCACGCCTTTCGGAAAGCCGGTGCTGCCGGACGTGTATTTAATCATAATCAGATCATCGGGCGTCACCGCCGCCGCCATGCGATCGGCGGTTTCCACAGCGCCGCCCGCTTCCAGCGCCGCCCAGTCATACGCGCCAGGCTGTTGTGTGCCCTCCCGCGCGAACATCACCACATTGCGCAAATCCGGCAGTTCCGGCGCGAACAGCCCGCCCGGCCGGGCCGCTTTTGCGAATGCCGGGCAGATTTCCGCCAGCATCTGCGGCATGTCCAGCGCGCGGAAGCGGTCCTGCATGATGAGATGCCGCGCCCCGGATTGGGCGATGCAATATTTCACTTCCGGTGCCTTCAGGAAGGTGTTGACCGGCACCACCACCGCGCCCAGCCGGGCGGTGGCAAAAGCGGAGATGATCCATTCCAGCCGGTTGGTCATCCACAGCACCAGGCGGTCTCCACGCTGCACGCCGATGCCAGCCAGCCCGGCAGAGAATTGCCGCACCCGCGCCAGCAGCGCACCATAGCTCAGGCGCTGCACATGCCCCGCATCATCCGCCGCCACCAGGGCGATGTGTGCCGGGTCCAGCGCCGCGGCATCGGCAAGCGCCTGCCATAATGTGCGCGAGCGCGCTTGCGCCAGGCGGCGCTTGCCGTCTTCGCTGGCCGGTATCCAGGCGCTGCTCATGCCACGAACTCAGGCCGGTTGAGCCGGAACAGCCGCGCCGCATTGCCGCCGATGATCCCGGCTCTGTCCGCCGCGCTGATCTCGATGCCCTCGAACAGCCGTGCCAGCACCTCTTTCGAGCGCGGGAACGTGCCCTCGTGATGCGGATAATCCGCGCCCCACATCAAGGCCTTTGTGCCGGTCACGGCGCGGGACATGATGCAGGCCCGGTCGTACTGAAACGAGCAGGCCACCTGGCGGGCGATAATCTCGCTGGGGTAGAGCGAAAGTTTCGGCCGCACGAAACTTTCATGCGCATCGTAGACCTCATCCATGCGCTCGGCCAAAGCCGCCAGCCAGCTCGCCCCGCCTTCGATCACGCAAACCTTCGCGCCGGGAAACCGGTCCAGCAGCCCTCCCGCCACCATCGTCATGATGGTGATGAAACCATCGCAGGCCTGCACGGTATAATTCGCCACCGCCCCGCCAGGCCCGCGAAAACTGCGCACATCATTGCGTCCCGTGCCGGTATGCAGCACGAACACGATGCCCAGCCGTTCGGCCGCCGCGAAGACCGGATCCCAGGCATCGCTCTGATAAGCCGGCAGGCCGGAATTCTGCTCGATCACGCTTGGCAGCATGGCGGCGGTAAAGCCCAGCCGCGCCAGCCGCTCCATCTCCGCCACCGTGTTGCGCAAGTCCCGCACTGGCAAAATCCCGCAACGCACAAATGTATCCGTGTGGTCCTTGAGCAAGCCGTGGCACCAGCCGTTATACAATTGCGCCGAGGCCAGCTCGGCTTCCGGATTCTCGATCATGAAGGCAGTGAGCCCAAGCGAGGGAAACACGATCTCCGCATCCACCCCGTCGAGCTGCATATCCTTCAGCCGGAATTCCACCTCGCGGTTGCCGCGCCTGTCTGGCCGGCCGAACGGCTCGCCATCCGGCCCCAGCCGCGGCGGGCCGGTGTTGATGCGGGTTTTCTGCAAAACCGTCTCTCCCGCCAGAGAGACAATATAATCCCCGCGCTTCTCGCTCCGCAGCCCGAGCGGGCGCAGCGAAGGCGGCAGGCCCTCGCTGAACAGAGTGGAGGGCTCGACCAGATGACCATCGGCACTGAAGACGAAACTCATGGCTGCTTCTCCAAATAGCGCAGCAGCGCCGGTACATCCGCCAGCGCGCGCAAGGCGTCGTTAAGATGGGTGCATCCGGCCACGCCGCGCAGCTCGCCCAGCACGGCCTCGCGCAGCGCCGTCAGGCTTTTGCCCAGCATGCGCCCAACATTTGCCGCCGCGGCGGGGCATTCGGCAAAGGGCAGCACGCGGGGTTCCGCCTCCAGCGACAGCAGCACCAGCGTGGCGGCATCGGCCGTTGCGCGAATGCGGTATTCATGCAGCGCCGCGCGCGGTCCTTCTGGCGTGGTGGCGCTGTCCTGAAAATGCGCGTCGATGTGGATCACCCCATCGCGCCACACATCAATCCGCCGCGCCCGCCGCATCCCCGCCCCGGGTGCCGCCGGAAACTCGTGCCAGCCTTGCGGGTCCACCGGATCGCGCAGCACACCGGCATCCACCCCATCCGCCGCCAGGCCCAGGCCGGAAGAGCCGGTGCGCAGCCCGGCGCAGATATTTTCCCGGTTGAAGGCGGCGGCGAATTTCGGATCGGCCTTGCGCGCCCGCATCTGCGCCAGCCATTCCGGGTCCCAGCGTGACCAGGCCCAGGGTGAGATCAGGCTGCTTCCGGCAATATCATCCAATATAAGATGCAGCGTTGTGCCATTGCGCCGCTCTTCCGGCAGTGCCCGGTCTATGGCGCCGCGCAAATGCCCGCCGGCGCGCTCCCCCACCAGTGCTTGCAAACCCGCCGGTGCGGGCGCGGCGCGCAGCGCCAGCAAGCGCCGCTCCGTATCGATGCTGGCCTCGAACGCGCCCTCGCCCAGCACCACGATGTCCTTGGCCCCTGGCGTGAAAATATCTCGTGCCCGCCCCAGCAGGCGCATGTGCCCGGCACGCCCGCCGGGCCAGTCCACATCTATGCTGGTGGTGCGGCGCACCGCCCCGGCCAGGCGCGCCGGCGCTGGCCCTGCCGGGGTTTTGGGCGGGGGCGCCAGAACTTCGCCGCTCACGGACATTTTTGCTTCCTCATTACCTGTTCACTGTATGGCAAGGCCGGTGTACGGAATATGGCGTATTATAATATGCCCCTCATCGGCAGAACCGATGGCCTAAATCTCCACCCCATCACGGTGTTCAAGCAGGAAATCATCGAATGCCGTGGTCAGCCGGCTGCGGCGTATGGCCTTTGGCCGCGCCAGGCTCAGCACGCGGGTGAAACTGAAATCCGTTACATCCAGCTGCCGCAGCCGCCCGTTATTCAAATCAAACTGCACCAGCTCGCGCGAGAGGCAGCCAATTCCGCCGCCCGCGATGACCGCATGGCGCACCGCCCAGTTGCTGGTGGCCTCGAAATTCACCTGAATCTGGCCGATCTGCTCATGCAGCATGTAGCGCAACCGCGAGGAGACGGAGGATTGCGCCTCTCTGGCGCACCATTCCTGGCCCTTGAGGTCTTTGATCCGCAACCCTTTGCGCGCCGCCAGCGGATGCGCTGGCGCCACCACCAGCACCAGCTCGTCGGTACGCCATTTTACCAGCTCTACGCCGTCTATATCCGGAAAAATTTCAATTAGAGCCGTCTCCAGCTCGAACCGGGCGAGGCGCTGGAACATATCCCCCACCGCCTCCACCTCCACTTTTATCTGCACGGCGGGATGCAGCCGCATGAACGCGATGCAGAGCTTCGGCAGCACCGTCTCGGCGATCATCGCCGTGGCCCCGACCACGAGCTTGCCGCTCAGCGGTGTATTGGTATCGGCCTGCTCAATATCCTGCACATCCCCCAGCAGCGAGCGGATGAGCGGGCGCAGGCGCTTGCCTTCATCGGTAATTTGCAGCGCCCGCCCCTTGGCATGGGCAAAAAGCGGCCGGCGGAGCAGAATCTGCAAATCCGTCAGCGCGCTGCTGGCGGCACTCTGGCTCATATTCAGTTTTGCCGCCGCGGCGGTAACGCTGCCAAGGGTAGCGGCAGCGTCAAACACCTGCAATTGCCGGAGCGTGATCTTCATCCGCGCCTACAGCGCGATGTTGTACAGCCGCGCGGCATTGCCGCCGAGCACTTTCGCCCGTTCCTCAGCCGTCAGCCCGGAGAGCCTGCCTTCCAGATTCTCGATCGGATACAATCCGGTCGGATGTGGAAAATCGGTTTCGAACAGCACATTATCAATCCCGACCTTGCGCAGTGTCGCGGAAATATCGTTCTTCTCAAACCAGAAGCAGGCATAAAAATTCTGCCTGAAATATTCCGATGGCTTCATCTTGAAGGATTTGCCCTCGGCAATCTCCAGCAACTGGTAATCCAGCGCCTCCATCAAAAACGGCACCCAGCCCACGCCACTCTCAACCGAGACAAATTTGAGCTGCGGAAAACGGTCCAGCAGCCCGGAATAAATGAGGTTGGACACCACCTTGCCGTTATTGAAAAACAGCATGGCGCCCGAGATGCCGGAGCGCAGGTCGCGCGGCAGCGACGGCCAGCCCTGCTGCCCCATCCAGTCGATCGCCGTCTCGCTCGCGCCGATGTGGAAATTGACCGGGATGTTATGGCCGGCGCAAACCTCCCATAGCGGGTCCCAATGCGGCTGGCCGAGATCGGGAATATACCCGCCGCGATCATCCTTCTGCAGATGCGGGTCGGAATTGATATTGATCCCGCGTAGTCCCATCGCCGCACAGCGCGCGGTCTCCTTCACCGCCGCGCCTACATCCCACCAGGGCAGCAGCGCCATGGGGAACATGCGCTGGCCAGAGCTTTCCTGCAGCTCCGCCATGGCGTCGTTATAAATCTCCACGCACACCTGGCGCAGCTCCACATCCACTTTCGCGGAAGCCTGCCCGCCAAAGCCCAGAATATTGGGATAGACGATCTGCGCGTAAACGCCGGTCTCATCCATTACCTTAAGCCGCTCCTTCACGCTGGAGGAGCCAAGGTGCACATCCGCGAATTTAAGCCCCAGGAACTGGTCCAGCACCCGCACCTTGCTGCCATCCTTCAATATCGCGCTGTTCGGATGCGCCCCGGTGCCAATGGATTTATCGCCATCAATCACCCAGCTCATCTGCCCCTCATGCAGTTTTACCTGCGGCACGCGGTCGCGCCATTTCGCCGGCGCGCGGCTGGTCCATAGGTCGTGCGGCTCGGTGTAATGCGTATCCGCATCAATAACCCTCAGGGCCGTCCGCGTTTCCGGCGGCGCGATTGTCGTCATGCTGATTGTCGTCATGCTCAGGCAACTCCCCCATTCTCATCACGTTCCGGCCTTAATCATTGCGGCCTTATGCCAGTTATCCGCATGAGCTTTGTAGCAAGCGCTTGGTTTTAGCGTGGCCACACCCTTGCGTCAAGGCATCACACGCCATAGCCCTGCCCATGGGTTCAGCAAATACCGCATCTTCGGAAACGCGCCATCGGTAAAACCGGTTGGCCGGCATCCGGGCGCACCGGCAGCGATGATATTTTCCGTAACGGCGCGGGCTGGGGCAATGCCGGGCTGGCGGTTTACGGCTGCGGCTCCGCCAGCATCCCCGCCGCTTCAAGTTCGGCAATCAGCGGCGCCAGCTGCGCGGCATGGGCGCGCCAGCGCCCCAGCCCGCGCGCATTAACCGGCTCGCGCACCTGGGCCCGGCTGACCGTTTGCACGTCGCTGTCGTTTTCGTAAAACCGCGCACAGGCGGGGTCGTGCGGCAGGCCGACATGCGCGAGCACGCGCGCCAGCGTGCCGTCGAAATCATCCACCCAATCCTGTAGCGCAACGGTCAGGATCGGGTTTGGCAGCACCGCGCGCCAATGGTCCATCAGCCGCGCCCGCTGCGCGATGGTCCAGCCAAGGTCGGCGAGGTCATGCGCGTAGGGGTGCTCGCCAAAAAACCGGAACGTCCAGATGGACAGGCCAATATCGCGCGGATCGCGCACGCAATGAATAATCCGCGCGCCCGGAAGCATCAACCCGGCAAGCCCGAGATACAGCTCATTGCCAGGCATTTTATCGACGATGCGGGCCTTGCCCGGCGCCAGCGCGTGCAGCTCTGCCAGGTATTCATCCGCCGCCGCATCCAGCGCCGCCGCATCCAGCGCCGCCAGCCGCCACACCGCACAGGCATTTTCACCTTTGCCCAGGCGGAACGCCATCTGCCCCAGGGCGGAGCGCTCACCTGCGCCATGCACCGCGCCATGCGCCGCCAATATCTGCTCGCACAAGGTGGTGCCCGAGCGCGGCATGCCAACAATGAACACCGGTGCCGGATCGTTATTGGCGGCGCGCGGCTGGGCGGCGAAGCGCGCGGCCGTGAAGGCTTCGGTATTGGCCGCGATGAAGGCGCTGAACGCCGTGCGTGAAAAGGGCTGGCTGGCGCGCAGCAATGCGTGCCCCTGCTGCCAGTGCGCGAAGGCGGCTGCCGTGTCACCCTGGCCGGACCAGAATTTCGCCAAATCGTAATGCGCCATAATCCGGTGCTCGGGCACTGCTTCCGGCCCCATGGAGCCAATCGCCCCGGCCATATCGGCGGCGGCCTCCGCCGCCCCGGCCATGTTGCCCTCTAATTGCGCCAGCAGCACGCGGCGCCAATGCCATAACGGCGCCAGCGCTGGCGGCATGGGGCCAAGTGCCGCGCATTCCGCCATCGCCAGGCGCGCATCCGCCATGGCGCCGCATTGCAACAGGGCCGCAACGCGCGTCAGCAGCCAGTGGCGCCGCGCCGTGGCATTTATGGGCAGGGCGGGGGCGCCATCCAGCAGCGCCAGCGCCTCGGCGCCGCGTTCGCGCTGCAACAGCCTCACCGCCAGGTTAAGCCGCACGCCCTCATTTTCGCCAGCCTGTGCCAGCGCCTCGCGCAGCATTGCCTCGCCCGGCACGGCCTCGCCGGATATGCCCATCAATGCGGCCAGATTCCCCGTTGCCACGGGGTGGCCGGGGGCCACGCGCAGGGCCTCGCGCATCGCCATTTTGGCCGCGTGCACCGCACCCTGGCGGTAGCGCGCCAAGCCCAGGTTAATCCAGGCATCGGCCCAAAGCGGGGCAAGCCGCAGCGCCTGCGCCAGGGCATTGGCGGCGCCATCATGGTCGCCCAGCGCGGCAGTTATTTCGCCCAAGGCATAATGCGCCGCCGGATCATCCGGGGTGGCGGCGCAGGCCGCCGCCGCCGCCGCCAGCGCGCCTTGCGTATCACCAGCCTTGCGCAGCCTTATGTAGCGTTGCAGCGCTGGTTCAGCCGGGGGGTCCAGCTCGCTCATCCGCCGTGGTGGCACGCGTATTGCCGTCCGGGTTGTTGCACATTCAGCTCCTCAGGGCGGTACGTGCCGGGGGTGGGTTCCAGCATAATAACACCGCTTGCGGAGGTTTTTCCCCGCCCCGCCGTGCCAGGGGCATATAAGCCAGACAAAAAACTAGACAAATGGACAAGTTTGTTGAATAGTTAACGTAACATATCTGCCAGATCAACGTCCCCCGTCCAATAAACATCCCCGTGAGGAGAATTTACCCATGAGCAGCGGCCCCGGCACTTTTTCCTATACCGGTACAATCCAGACCGACACCATCAGCGTCAGCGGTGTTTACGACATTACGGCGGACGGGGCGCAAGGCGGAAGCTACAGCAGCGCCGCGCAGGCCGGTGGCAAGGGGGCTGCGGTCAGCGGCGACATCTATCTTGCCGCGGGCACGGTGCTCGAAATTGTGGTTGGCGGCCAGGGTGGCACGCAGTCTTACGGCGGCGGCGGCGGCGGCGGCAGTTTTGTCATCGAGACGAATAACGGCACCAGCCCCGTCGATACGCTTCTGGCCGTGGCTGGCGGCGGCGGCGGGGCCGGAACACACGGCGCTGGCGGCGGTGGGGCTGGCAGCACAGCGGCAACCGGCGGTGCTGGCGGTGGAACCGGCGCCGGCAGCGGTGGCGTGAATGGCACCGCGGGCAGTGGCGGCGTGAGCGGCGGCGGCGGCGGCGGGTATACCGGTGGCAATGGCGGTGCGCAGGCCGCAACAGGCGGCGCGGGGGGCATATCGGGCACCAGCTTCGCGGGCGGCGCCGGGAGTGGAAATTCCGGCGGCGCAGGTGGTTTTGGCGGCGGCGGCGGCGGCGGCTTTAGCGGCGGCGGCGGTGGTGGCGGCTATGGCGGCGGCGGCGGCGGCGGCCATGGCGGCGGCAGCGGCGGCGGTGGCGGTGGCTCGTACACTGCCGATTTAACGAAGGTAACCGCCTCGTCCGGCACTCAATCTGGTAACGGCCTGGTCAGCCTGGCGCTGCTGTGCTTCCTGGCGGGCACGCATATCAGCACGCCAGATGGCGAAACCGCCGTGGAAGCGCTGCAACCCGGCGATATGGTGCTGACGGCGGATGGCCACGCCGTGCCGGTGCGCTGGGTTGGCGTGCGCGCCGTTTCCACCCGTTTTGCGGACCCGCTGCGCGCCTACCCCATCCGCATTTGCGCCGGTGCCTTGGGCGGCAACATCCCCGCCCGCGACCTGCTGGTGTCGCCCGACCATGCCATGTTCGTGGGCGGCATTCTGGCGCATGCCGGGGCCTTGGTGAATGGTATTTCCATCACCCGCGAAGCCTCCATGCCGGAGGTTTTCACCTATTATCATGTCGAAATCGCCGCACATGCGCTGATTCTGGCCGAGGGCGCGCCCGCCGAAACATTTGTGGATAATGCCAGCCGCATGGCTTTCGATAACTGGGCGGAATATGCGGCGCAATACGGGCACGAGACACCAATCGCCGAAATGCCCTACCCGCGCGCCAAATCCGCACGCCAGATACCGCAAGATTTGCGCCGCCTGCTGGACGAACGCGCCAGCAGCTTTGGCGGCAGCGTTGGCGTTGGTAAAATCACCCGGCACGCCTAACCCCAGCCGGGCGGCGCGGGCACGCGCCGCCCTTTTCCCGGTTTATCCCGCCATGCCTCAGAATTGCCGCGTGCCCGTGGCGTCCGATTCCTTGAACACGCTTATGGGCTCGATGGCTTTCATCATCACCAGCGGAATTTTGCGCGCCGTGGATGCCTGATAATTGGTATAGGCGGGGAACACATCCACCATGAAATTCCATATTTTGGTGTATTCATCCCCAACCGGCTCGCGCCAGCGCGCGCGGAACGCCTGCGTGGCAATCTGGAACTCCACCTCCGTGCTGTCGTGGATGTTGAGATACCACGCGGGATGATTATCGGCCCCGCCCTTGGAGGCAACAATAACCACTTCGCCGCCAATATCGCCGTAAATCAGCGGGGTAATAAACACTTTCCCGCTCTTGCGGCCGGTATATTTAATCAGGCAATGGGTGGTGAAACCATGCCCGCCCACGGCCGTAATATCCATAATGTGCCCCTGCGCGCCGCCGGAACGCAGGTACATTTCCCGATGCTCGGTAATCCAGTCACGCCTGGTTTCGCGTATGGCGGCACTTGTTTCATCGGTCATCGTCATTTCCCCTCTTCTGCGCCCGCATTGCGCCGCGATTGGCCAAACCGGCGTTATGTGTGTTTTGTTGATAGCGCGATCCGCCCAGGGCGCAAGAGCAGGTTCCACCCCCGCCGCCACGGGGTGACAAGCCGCAATGGCTGAGGCAGGCTGAACCGCGAAAAACGGAGCAGGAAATGGAACGGGTCGAGTTCGAAGGCGCGGGCGTTAAAATTATTGGCGATATGGCGGGGCCGCAAGGTGCGCCGCCGGTTCTGTTCATGCATGGCGGCGGGCAAACCCGGCAAAGCTGGGGCGATGCGGTGGAAGAAGCGGCACGCCGCGGCTACCGCGCCGTAACGGTGGATTTGCGCGGCCATGGCGAGAGCGGCTGGGCGCCCGGCGGGCATTACAGCATGGAGGATTTTTCAGGCGACATACGCAATGTCATCGCCACGCTCGGCGCGCCGCCCGTGCTGGTCGGCGCCTCGCTCGGCGGGCTGGTGGGCATGACCATCGCCGCGGCACCCCCGCCCCAGGTACGCGGGCTGGTGCTGGTGGATGTGGCGGTGCAGCTAGAGGAAGAGGGCACCAAGGAAATCGGCGCCTTCATGGCCAGCGCGCCCAACGGCTTCGCCTCGCTGGAAGAGGCGGCGGATGCCGTGGCCGCCTATCTGCCGCACCGCAAGCGCCCCAAGGACACATCCGGCCTGATGCGTAATTTGCGCCTGCGCGAGGATGGGCGGCTGCACTGGCACTGGGACCCCGCCTTCACCCGCCTGGACCCGGAAACGGCCAGGAATTTCTCCACCGGGTTCGAGGCCGCGGCCCGCGCGCTGCGCGTGCCGGTGCTGCTCATCCGTGGCGGGCGCAGCCGGGTGCTGAGCCAGGCGGGGGCACAATCCTTCCTCAAACTGGTGCCCGGCGCCGAATATGTGGATGTAGCGGGCGCCGACCACATGGTGGCGGGCGATGCCAACGACGCCTTCAGCGAAGCCGTGTTCCGGTTTCTGGCCGCGCACGTCCCTCTGCCCCCGCGATGAGTTGGCACCCGGCCTTACCAAGCGCCGGGCCGCATGGCACAAAGCCGCATTACCAAAAACCGGGAGAAAAACCATGTCCTCTGCCGTCATCGTCAGCGCCGTCCGCACCGCCGTGGGCACCGCCCGCAAAGGCGCGCTCGCCAATACCCCGGCAGAGGTGCTGGCCGCCACGGTGCTGAAGGCGGCGGTGGAGCGCTCGGGCTTCGCGCCCGCCGAATTGGATGACATCATCCTGGCCGAATCCCTCTATGGCGGCGGCGCCGTGGCGCGCTACGCGGCGGTGGAGCTGGGCTGGATGCATGTGGCCGGCATGGCCATGAACCGCCATTGCGCCGGCAGCCTCAGCGCCGTGGGCCTGGCCGCCGCCACCGTGCTCTCGGGCATGGAGCGCGTGATGATCGCGGGCGGCGTCAATTCCAGCTCGCTCTCGCCGCGCCTGCAACAGCGCGACGGGGCCACCGGCGAGATGAAAGACTGGTTCCCCGCCACCCACCCGGACAGCAGGGAAGCCCCCAACCGCGACATGTCCATCACCGTGGGCTGGAACGCGGCGCAGGAAGCCGGGCTGACGCGCGAGGATATGGATGCCTGGGCGCTGCGCTCGCACCAGCGCGCCATCGCGGCCATCGATGCCGGGCATTTCGAGGCGGAAATCGTGCCCGTGCGCGTGCGCAATGCCGAGGGCACGGAATTCGACTTCAAGGTGGATGAGCACCCGCGCCGCGACACCACCATGGAAAAACTCGCCGGGCTGAAAGTGCTGCACCCGGAAATTCCCGGCTTCTCCATTACCGCCGGCAATGCCTCCGGCGCCAACGATGCCGCCTCCGCCCTGGTGGTCACCACCGATGCCATCGCCAAGGCCGGGGGCAAGGCCATCCAGGCCAAAATCCTGGGCTGGACCTCGCTGGGCATAGACCCGCGCCGCACCGGCGCCTCGGTGCCGCCCACGGTGGAAAAACTGCTCAAGCGCACCGGTGTGGCGCTGAAGGACATCAAATTGTGGGAAATCAACGAGGCCTTCGCCGCCGTGCCGCTGGTGGCCTGCCGTGTGCTGGGGCTGGATGAAGAGAACGTGAACATTTCCGGCAGCGGCTGCTCCATCGGCCACCCCATCGGCGCCTCGGGCGGGCGCATGCTCGCCACCCTCATCAACGGCCTCAAGCGCCGCGGCGGCGGGCTTGGCGTGGCCGCCATGTGCGCGGGCGGCGGCCAGGCCGGAGCGGTGCTTATCGAGGTTTAAGCTCCCACCGGCGTCCACATTGTCCGAATCAATCAATTTCTGGCCGGGGTTTTCGCCCATAAGCGGCGCAATATTCTGGAATGAGCGAATTTCGAGGATCACCATGAAAGCAGGCTTTATCGGGTTGGGAAGCATGGGCGCGCCGATTGCCCGCAGGCTGGCGCGCTGCGGGTTTGAGGTCATAGGCTGCGATGTCTCCGCCGAAATGCTGGCCGCGTTCGATGAACCCGGCACAATTCGCGAAACTGACCCGGTTGCCACGGCCAAACGCTCGGAAATGCTGGGCATTTGCGTGCGGACGGATGAGCAGCTTGAGAGCCTGGCCGGTGACGGGCGGCTGTTCGAGGCGTTGGGCAAAGGCGGCATCGTCATCCTCCATTCCACCGTCTCGCCCGAACTGGCCCAAAAGCTGGCGGTCAAGGCAAAGGAATATGGCGTGGGCTTTGTCGATGTGGGCGTCTCCGGCGGCGGGCCTGCCGCGATCGAGGGTAAGCTCTCCCTGTTCGTCGGCGGCGAGGATGCGGATGTCGAGCGCGCCCGCCCCTGGCTGGAAGCCATCGGCAAACAGCTCTCGCATCTCGGCCCGGTGGGGCGCGGGCAGGAGGGCAAGCTGCTCAACAACCTCATTTCCGTCGCCAATTACGGCATGTCCACCGCCATCATCGATGTCGGGCTGGATATGGGCTTCGACCGGCAGCAGCTCATCGGCGCCTTCATGGCCGGCTCGGCGCAGAGCTTCGCGCTGGGCGTCGGCCCGCGCATGGTGCAGCCGCGCACGGGGCTGGGCGCCACGGGCAGCTTCACCGGCCTGCACGACCTGCTGAAAAAGGACGTGGAGCATTGCCGGGATCTTCCGGTACGGGAAACCGCCGCGCTCAACAGCCTGCTCGATGCCTGCGGCTATATGCTGGCGCGCATCCGCCGCGCGGCCATCGAGTCCGAGGGCGGCGCGCCGCCCGTGGACCCGCAAAAAACGGTCGATGCGTATTTCGCCGCCATCCGTGCCAAGGATATTGACGCGCTGATGGGCCTTTACGCCGAAAATGCCAGCTTCACCCTGCCCAACGGCAAGAGCTTCACTGGCAAAGACAATATCCGGCAGGTGCATCTCGGCGTGTTTGCAGCAGGTTCGCCCATTCCCACCCCCGGCACGCGCTTTGCCGGGGCGGCGGGCATTGCGGTCGAGATCGAAGCGCGGCTGCCCGATGGCAGCGTGCGGCAGACCACCAACCATTACCGCTTCGATGATACCGGCAAGATCAGCACGCTGGGCGTTTATATGCGCGGGTGAGCTGTTCCAGGCCCGTACCCCGCCCCTTGCGGTGGCGCGCCACTTTGCTAATGCAATGTACAGGGAGAGAGGCCGGCGGCGCCATGGCGCGGGCGGTCAGGTTTTTTCCCGCAATTCTGGCGGCGCCCCGGCGGATATAATCGCCAGGGCGAAATCATGATTGGCTGCTTGTTACCCCGCCGGGGCGCGGGCAGAACGTGACAGAGCTTCATCGCCAGCCGATGGGAGAGGAAAGGACGAACATGGCCACCACGACAGCAGGATTGAACGCGGCCGTACCTGACGCGGCAACGCAGGTCGAAATCTACCGCCGCATGAACCTCATCATGCAGAATGACGAGGCGTCGCGGAAAATCATCCGCTCCGGCCGCCTGATGATGCCGTATTACTCGCAGCGCGGGCAGGAGGTCATTCCCTCCGCCATCTCCGTCAACCTGAACGATGACGACAAGATCTGCACCATCTATCGCGGCATTCACGACATGCTGGCCAAGGGCGTGCCCCTTAAGCTGCTCTGGGCGGAAATCGCGGGCCGTGTGACCGGCACCTGCAAGGGCAAGGGCGGGCCGATGCACATCACCCACCCCGCCTCTGGCGCCATCCTCACCACCGGCATTGTCGGCTCCTCCATGCCCATCGCCAACGGCCTGGCCTGGGCCGCCAAGCTGGACAAATCCCGCCAGGTGGTCATTGCCAATTTCGGCGACGGCGCCTCCAATATCGGCGCGTTCCACGAGAGCCTCAACCTGGCCTCGCTGTGGAAGCTGCCGGTTATTTTCGTCTGCCAGAATAACCGCTTCGCCGAGCATACGCGCTACGAGAACGGCACCTCGGTGGATAAAATCTCCAAACGCGCCATCGGCTACAACATGCCGGGCTTCACCGTGGACGGCAACGACCCGCACGAGATGTACGCCACCGCGCATGAAGCCATCGAGCGCGCCCGCGCCGGCGAAGGCCCGACCCTGATCGAGGCGATGACCTTCCGCTTCTTCGGCCATGTGTTCGGCGACGATGATTTCTACATGACCAAGGAAGAAAAAGCCGCGGCCATGGCGAAAGACCCCGTGCCGCTGTTCCGCGCCAGGCTGATTGCCGATGGCACCGCCACCGAGGCGCAGTTGGCTGGGATGGAGGCGAAGATTGCCGCAGACATCCAGGAAGCCATCGAATTCGCGCTGGCCTCCGACATGCCGCCGCTCGAAGAGCTGACCCGCGATGTTTATGCCGAGCAGGGAGTTGCCTGATGTCTGTTGAAACCAAGAAAATCACCATCATCCAGGCGATCAACGAGGCGATCGCCGAGGCCATGGAAGCCGATCCGAAAGTGATCGTGCTGGGCGAGGACGTGGCGGACCGCGAGGGCGGCGGCGTTGTGGGCGTCACGCGCGGCCTCTCCACCCGCTTTGGCGATGAGCGCGTGCGCTCCACCCCCATTACCGAGCAGGCCATTATCGGCGCGGCCATCGGTGCCTCCATCGGCGGCTACAAGGTTGTGGCCGAGATCATGCTGATGAACTTCACCACGGTGGCGATGGACATGATCGTCAACCACGCCGCCAAGCTGCGCTTCATGTCCGGCGGCCAGACCGGCGTGCCCATCGTCATCCGCATGATGACGGGTGCCGGCATTTCCTCCGCCGGCCAGCATTCAGACTTCCTGGAAGCCTGGTTCGCGCATACGCCGGGCCTGAAGGTCGTCATGCCGTCCAGCCCGGAAGAAGCGAAGGGGCTGATGCTCTCCGCCATCGCCGACCCCGACCCGGTGATGTTCGTGGAATGCACCCGCGCCTATTTCACGCCGTATGAAACCCCGGTGAAAGTGGCGCCCATTCCGCTGGGCAAGGCCCGGGTCACCAAGCAAGGCACGGACGTTACGATTATCTCCTATTCGGAGATTTTCCTGCGCGCCACGGCAGCAGCCGCCGAGCTGGCGAAGGAAGGCATCTCGGCCGAGCTGATCGATTTGCGCACCATCTCCCCCTGGGACCGCGAGACGGTTCTGGCCTCGGTCCGCAAAACCGGCCGCGCCGTTGTGGCGCATGAGGCAGTGAAGCAGTTTGGCGTGGGCGCTGAAATTGCCGCCGTGCTGCAGGACGAGCTGTTCGGCACGCTGAAGGCGCCGGTGAAGCGCGTCGGCGCGCCCTTTACCTCCGTGCCGTTCAGCGGCGCGCTGGAGCAGGCCTTCCTGGTCAGCGCGGCGGATATTGTGGCGGCGGCCAAGGCCACGCTGGGCAAATAACCCAAAACGCCAGCCTGCACGCCGCAAGGCGGGCAGGCTGGCGTTGACGGATGCTGCACGCGCAGGCATGGCTTCAGGCAGAAGGTTGCGCGCCCAGGCACGCAGCCGCATTGTTTGAAGCCCGCAGAGATTAAGAGGAATTTTATGGCGACCGACATCATCCTTCCCAAAATCGGCTTTTCCATGACCGAAGGCGTGCTGGCCGAATGGCTGGTGGCCGATGGCGCCTCCGTGACCGAGGGCCAGCCCATCTTCACGCTGGAGAGCGACAAATCCACCAACGAGGTGGAATCCCCCGCCGCCGGCACCATCAAAATCACTGGCGTGCCTGGCCAGACCTACGAGGTTGGCGCGATCATCGGCACCATCGCGTAAGCCTTTACGCGCGTTTAGCGCGGGGACGATGAAATGACGCGGCGGCGCGCCGGGCTCAGCCTGGCGCGCCGCAAGCGTTGCAATTCAAGACTCAGCGCGTAATCTGCGCCGCGAAAGCAAAAATGGGGAGCCGCCATATGAGCACACAGCAATTTGACGAGATGTTCGATTTCGTTGCCGTTGGCAGTGGCGGCGGCTCCATGTGCGCGGCGCTGGTGCTGCGCAAGCTCGGCAAGAGCGTTCTCATCCTGGAAAAAACCGGCCTTGTCGGCGGCACCACGGCGCGCTCTGGCGGGGTGATGTGGGTGCCCAATAACCGCTTCATGGAGGCCGACGGCATCGAGGACAGCTACGAGAAAGCGGCGCAATATCTCGACGCCACATCCGGCCAGCCGGACGACGCCCCAGCCGCCTCGCCCGAGCGCCGCGCCGCTTATTTGCAGCAAAGCCCGAAAATGGTCGATTTCCTCGTCGAGCAGGGCATAAGGCTGCGCCGCATCCCGTACTACCCGGATTATTACGACCATCTGCCCGGCGGCTCCGTGCCTGGCCGCACCGTTACGGCGGAGCTGTTCAACGTGAAGGAGCTGCCCGCCGAATGGCAGGCCAAACTCCGCCCCAGCGCCATCCCCTTCCCCGCCCATCTCGACGAGCTGTACTGGCTGCCCACGCTCACGCGCTCGATGAAAGGTAAGCTGAACCTCGCCAAAATCATGCTGCGCGGCTTGGCGGCGAAGCTCACCGGCAAGGAGCTGGCCCCGGCGGGCCGCGCGCTACAGGGCCGCATGCTCCAGGCGGTGCTCAAGGCAGGCGCGGATATCCGCGTCAATGCGGGCGTCTCCGCGCTGATTATGGAAGACGGCGCGGTGAAGGGCGTTGTCACCACCAAGGATGGCGCGCCCTGGCGCGTGGGCGCCAGGCTCGGCGTGCTCATCAACGCCGGCGGTTTTGCCCAGAACCAGGCGATGCGCGCCAAATTCATGCCCGAAACCTCCAGCGAATGGACCGGCGTGATCGAGGGCGACACGGGCGAGATGCTGCAGGAGATGATGAACCAGGGCGCCGCCGTGGCGCAGATGGACGAGACCATAGGCTGCCAGATGGCCCTGCCCCCCGGCCGCGAGAACAAAAGCGGCAACGGCGTCACCTTCGGCGCCTTCGCCGGGCAGATGGACATTGCCAAGCCGCACGGCATCATCGTGGACCAGACCGGCGTGCGCTACATGAGCGAGGGCAGCTCCTACTCCGAATTCTGCATGACCATGCGCAAGCGCCACAAAACCGTGCCCGCCATCCCCAGCTACTGGATCATGGATGACCAGTACATGAAAACCTACATGTTCTGCGGCACCATGCCCGGCAAGGCAAAGCCACAGGCATGGTATGAGTCCGGCTGGCTGACCAAGGCCGATACGCTGGAGGAGCTGGCGGGCAAAACCGGTATCAATCCAGCCACACTCAAAGCCACGGTGGAGCGCTTTAATGAAGATGCGCGCGCCGGGCACGACACGCAATTTGGCCGTGGCGAGCGTGCCTTCGATAAATGGCTGGGCGATGCCGTGGCCAAGGGCAACCCCTCGCTCGGCGCCATCGAGAAAGGCCCGTTCTACGCCGCCAAGGTGGTGCCGGGCGACGTTTCCACCTTTGGCGGGGTGATGACCGACGTGAATGCCCGCGTGCTGCGCGAAGATGGCAGCCCCATTCCCGGCCTGTACGCCACCGGCACCTCGGCCGCCTCGGTCTTCGGGCGCTGTGCGGTGGGGGCCGGGGCAAGCATCGGCCCTGCCTTCACCTGGGGCTATGTAGCCGCCCAGCACGCGGCAAATGCCGGTAATTTGGCCGTGTAACGCCCCGCCTAGCCCTTGCCGGGCTTGCAGCGGGGCCATTGTTGCGGCAAGCATCGGCTCCCATGAAAAAGACCAACAAAGACGGGCAGGCTATTGGCCGTAAAGGCGCCGAAAGCCGCGCCAGGCTCCTGGCTGCCGCGCGTCAGCTTCTCATGGAGCTTTCAACAGCCCGCAAGCTGACAGCCAGCGCCATCGCGCGCGCCGCGGGCCTCGCCTCGCAAACATTTTACCTCTATTTCGACGATGTGGAGGAAATTCTACTCTGCCTCTCGGAAGAAGCTTCGGCTGATACAACCGCGATCATCGAAGCGCTGGACAGCGCCTGGGACACGGCGGCGCCACAAATATATGCGCAAAACGTGGTGGATGCGCTTTACCAATACTGGGACCGCCACAGGCCGATTCTCAACATACGCAATTATATGGCCGACAGGGGCGACGAGGCCTTTTCCAAATTGCGCAGTGAAAGCGCGATCCCCATCATCACCAGAATCGCGCGGCGCATCCGTTCCGGCCAGGGTGAGGGCAGGCTGAGCGAGCGAGCTTCCCTGGCGCGGGCCATCACCATCTTCGCGGCCATCGAGCGGGTCGCGGCGCGCTATGCCAGCTATGAAGGTAATAATTTTATGCCAGGCGCGGCGGAAATGAAGCGGGCGGAAGCAGACATCATGGCCATGCTGATGTCGCCCATACCCGCCATGCAAGGTCTGGCATGAAAGGCAAAGCCATGGTGAACCCTTCCGCAAAACGCGCCATCCCCGGCTTGGCGCTGCTGCTGGCGGGGCTGGCCGCCATGCCGGCACAGGCCAGCGTAACCGGCATGTGGCGTGTAACCGGCACCATCTCGGGCAAGGCTTTCGCGCTGGATTGCAAATTTCTGCCAAATGGCCCGGCGCTGGGCGGCGAATGCACCAAGGCGGCGGGCAGTGGCCACGGCGCGGGCAAAACTTATGTGTTGAGCACCGGCGCGGTCTCCGGCGGTACCATAAGCTGGGGCTACAAGGCGCATTACATGCTCATGAGCTTTACCGTAAGCTATGCCGGCCAGCTTAAGGGCAACGAAATTCAGGGTAGGGTGAAAGCCGCCGGGCGGCAGGGGCAATTCACCGCCGTCCGGGAATAATAATCAGTCCGGCGCCGCAAAAGCCTCGCCCCGGTCCGCCATGGGCGCCGCGCCGGGGCGGCTGAAATCAATATCCGCGCCGGGGCGGCGGAAAGATTGCGCGGCTCGCCCAGGCTGGAAATTATAGCACGACCCTGCGGGGAATTCGGTGGCGGACATGCCAGCGGGCATTTCACGCCCGCGCCCATGGGCCACAATGGCGGCCCAGCGCAAAATCCGCATGGCTTCGGCGCCTTGCTTGTCCTGCTGGGCAATCACCTCGTTCAACTGGCCCATCTGCCTGCCGGCCAGTTCCGCCGGGGCGGTGAATACATCGCCCTGGCCCAACGCCCAGTCCAGCACCAGCGCGCCATTGCGCAGCAGCGTGGCACGGCGCGCGCCATCCGCCGCATCACTCACCATTACGTCATAGGCCACCGGCGCCGTTTCATCCGCATGGGCCGCGCCAAAAATGGCCAGGTCGTGCAAATGCGTGCAGTTCTGCGTCTTCTGCCCGCGCTTGGGCACATCGGTCAGGGCCACGCCGGCAAAGGTTTCCGCAAGCTGGGCCATGGCGCCGGGGCACATGGTCCAGGGCGAGCGCTTCATCTCGCTCGCCACGCTCGTAATCACCCCGTTATCATGGCCAAGGATGACCACCATGCGGTGGTAGTCATCCTCCAGCTCAGCCGTCACCAAACCCTGTGCGGGTTCGATGAGAATGCGGCGGCGATACCCCGGCTGCATCAGTCGCGCGCCAGCAGCAGCACAGAGGCCAGCGGCCCGCCGCCCGATGCCGCCACGGCCACTTTCGGGGCGCCCTTTATCTGCCGCGCGCCGCCCTGGCCGCGCAGCTGCACCACGGATTCATGCGCGAAGCCAAACCCATGCAGCCGCCCGGCGCCAATCTGCCCGCCAAACGTGTTCAGCGGCAGCTCGCCATCCAGCGCGATGCGGTGCCCGCCCTCGATGAACTTGCCGCCCTCGCCCACGCCGCAGAACCCCAGCCCTTCCAGCCAGGTGAGCGCGAGGAAGGCAAAGCCGTCGTAAAGCTGCACCGTGTCCACATCCTTGGGCTTGTAATCGGTATGTTTCCACAATTCCGCCCCGGTGGGGTACGAGGCCATGAACTCCGTCTGGTCCCAGCTATGGCGCTCAGACCTGTAGGCGGAGGCCGCGATGCGGATGGGCGTTGCCTTCACCTCGCCCAGCGCGTCCCCGGCAGAGACGATGAGCACGGTCGAGGCATCGGAGAACCGGTCGCAATCGAACAGGCACATCGGCTCGGCAATCAGCCGCGCTTCCATGTACTGCTCCAGCGTCAGCGGCTCGCGCACCAAGGCGCGCGGGTTCAGCAGCGCGTTCTTGCGGTCGGTGAGCGAGATTTGCGCCAGTTGCTCGCGCGTCATGCCGTATTTCTTCACATGGCGCATGGCGTATTGCGCCACCCAGGTAACGGCGGAGGTGGCGTTGAAGGGCGCGGTCCATTGCGAGCCCGCCTCCACGCGCGCGCCGCGGCTCATCGGGTAATCCTGCGGGCGGGCCATGGCCGCGGCCTCGTACACGGTGCGGAAGCAGATGACATGGCGCGCCAGCCCCGCTTTTACGGCGGCGGCAGCCGTGGCCACGGCGCCAAGCTGGGCCGAGGTTTCCATGCCGCCATTATACCAGCGCACCTTCAGGTGCAGCGCGTCGATCAAATCTTCCGCGCCCAGGGGCGAGAAGCCGAGATAGCCGGACATCTTGCCCGGATAGGTGGAAATACCGTCAATATCCGCGAGCGACAGGCCGGAATCATCCAGCGCCTCGCGGATGGCATCCATGGTGAGGAGCAGCGGGTGGCGGGTGAGCTTCTGGCCAACCTGCGACTGGCCAATGCCGGTGATATACGCGTCCTTGCTGGCCATGCTTCAACCCACCTTCCTGAACAGCGGCAGCCACACATCGTCCTGATGCAGGAACGACACTTCCACCTTGTCACCAATCTCCACCTCATTCACCGGGCAATCGATGATGTTGGTGGTGAGAAACACGCCCGGCGCGCCATCTATGGCCACGCGGGCGATGACGAACGGAACCTCCATGGCGGGGCTCCATTTCTGGTGGTTGATGGTGAAGGTATCCACCACCCCCGTGCCCGGCACCACGCTTGGCGCCACGTTTTCCGAGAGGCAGTTGAAACAGATGGGGCGCGGCGGATGCAGGAAGGTTGTGCAATCCTGGCATTGCAGGAAGCGGAGTTTTCCATCCTCCCCGCTGGTCCAGAAAAACCGGTTATCCGGGTCAAGCCGGGGTAGAGACCGTGGTGATGACATGCTTAAGTTAATCCCAACGTATCGGTAGTGAATCAATGGCCAGAATATTGCCGGCATGGAACCTGGCCGGCCTGGTCTCGTCCAGCCTGAACAGCGGCAGGCGGGCAAGCACTTCTTCGTAAACAACCTGCAATTCCACACGCGCCAGATGCGAGCCAAGGCAGCGATGCGGGCCAACACCAAAGGCAATATGCATCTTGTTCTCGCGGTTCATGTCGAATTTGTCCGGCGCGGGAAATTCACGCGCATCCAAATCGGCGCCGGGCAGGAAGATGACCACCCGCTCGCCCCGCTTCATCGCCCAGCCGCCCAGCTCCGTGTTTTTCGCCACGGCGCGCACGGGCACGGTAAAGGTGTAGCGGCGCAGAATTTCCTCCGCCGCCTCGGGAATCAGCTTGGGGCTGGCGCGCAGCTCGTTCTGGAAAACGGGGTTGAGTGCCAGATGGCGGATGCCATAGCCAATGCCGTTAATCACCGTATCCAGCCCGGCGATGAAGAGCAGGACGCCGTAATCTTCCATCAGCTCCATCGTCATCGGCTTGCCGTCAACCTCGGCCTGCCAGAGCAGGCTGATAAGGTCGTCCTTCGGTTCCGTGCGGCGCGCCTCCAGGGTTTCGCGCATCGCATCGGCCACTTTGCGGCTGCGGAACACGTAGTCGATGGGGCTTTGCGCCGGGGCCAGATGCTCATGCACCAGCACACGGAATTCCGCCAGGCGCTCCACCGGCAGGCCGAGCATTTTCAGAAACACCGTCACCGGCAGCGGCTCGGCCACGGCGGAAATAAAATCGCAATGCCCCTGCTTGGCCACGGCATCGATAAGCTCTCCGGCGAAGGCGCGGATATCTTCCTTGCGCGCGGCCATGGCCTTGGGCGAGAAGGCGGCCTGCAGCGGCGCGCGGTAAATGGTATGCGCCGGCGGGTCCAGGTTTATGGGCGTGGCGTTGGGGATATGGCCAAAATCCGGCGGCAGATGCGCCCTTAACGCCGCCATGGCCTCCGGCGGGGCGATGTTGCTGGTAAAGGCCGCGGTATCGCGCGAGAGGGCGTAATTCTCGGCATGGCCGGTTACCACCCAATGGCCCATGTTGCGCGGCGTCCAGAACACCGGCGGGGCCACGCGCAGCAGCTCCAGCACGCGCTTATGCGGGTCCTGCGTCAGGCCGGGGTCCAGATACATATCGAAATCGTACACAGCCGCATCGGGCACATGGGCGGGCTTGGCAACGGCGGGGCTAAGCCCGGCGGCAATATTGTCCATGGTCATGTCAGCCTCCTTGGCGTTTGCTAAGAGTTTCCTGCCGCCGCACCGTCTTACGCGGCTGGCTGACGGATGATTTGCCCACTAAACCTGGTCAGCCCCCAACGTGGCCGCGCCGCCAGAGCATGGCGGCGGCGCGCGTCCGCTTCAAGCAGCCGGGCCAAATACCGTGCCTGCGATTACCCGATTTTCGCCGCGCCCTGACGGAATGCGGCGATGGAACCGCCATCCACCAGCAAATCGCAGCCGGAGATGAAGCTGGCCTCGGCGCTGACCAGAAACTGCGCGGCGAGCGCGATGTCGTTGGCCACGCCGGGCCGGCCAAGCGGGGCGGCATTCTGCATGGCGGCGCCGCCAGAGGTTTGCGCCTCCTTCTGGCCCATCGGGGTCAGGATCATGCCTGGCGAGATAGAGGTGATGCGCGCGCCGAGCGGCCCCCAGGCAAGGGCACGGCGCTGGGTGAGCGCCAGCACGGCCTGCTTGCTGAGCGAATAGGAAATGCCGCCCGCTTTCTCGGCATCGCCCTGCGCCATGCCGTCAATCAACGCGCTGATCCTGGGCATGAAATCCGGCGCCAGCGGGTCGGCCATCAGGGCCGCCGCTTCAGGAATTTGCGGCATGAGATGCCCCGCGGAAGAGGCGATGAGCACGGCGGCGGCGCCAGGGCGCAACAGGGGCTCGATGGCATCCAGCAGCCTTACCGTGGCCACCAGATTAACCTGCATGATTGGCCCGGCCTTGGCGAGCGAGGGAGAAAGCCCCGCCGTATGGATGAGGGTAAGGGGCAGGCCGCTCCGCATGTCCGCCATAATGGCCTGCAGCAGCGCCTCATTCCCCAAATCGCCCTGGTGCGCGCCGGTAACGGTGTAGCCCTCGGCCCGCAGCTCCTCGGCAAACTGCGCGAGCCTGGGGGAGGCGTCGGTCAGGACGAGATCCTGCGTGGTGCCCAGCAGCCGGGCGCAGGCTTTGCCCATGCCGCCCGAAGCCCCGGTAATAAGCGCCTTACGCCGTGTGATGGCCATGTGGTTTCTCCCTATCTACGCAATTTATGTAATTATGTAATTGGCGCCCGCCTTGCGGGGCGGGCGCGGCGGGATCAGGCCTGGTCCCATTGCGTGAGCGCGGCGGCGATTTTGCGCACGAAGCGCGCCGCATCGGCGCCGTTGATCACGCGGTGATCGTAGCTGAGCGAGAGCGGCAAAATCTGGCGCGGGGCGAATTCATGCCCGTTCCACACCGGCCTTGTCTGCACGCTGGTAACGCCCAGAATGGCGACTTCCGGCGCGTTGATGATGGGGGTGAAATAGGTGCCGCCAATGCCGCCCAGCGAGGAGATGGAGAAGCAGCCGCCCTGCATTTTATCCATTGGCAGGCCCTTGGAGCGGGCCTGAAGGGAAACCTCCTTCAGCTCGGCGGCCAGGGTGTGGATGTCTTTCTGGTCCGCATCGCGCAGCACGGGCACGAGCAGGCCGAGCGGGCCATCCACCGCGATGCCGATATGGAAGAATTTCTTCAGCACCAGCGTCTCGCCATCGGGCGTGAGCGAGGCGTTGAATTGCGGGTAGGCCCTGAGCGCCTCCACCACCGCCTTGATGAGGAAAATGAGGGGCGAAACCTTCTTTTCCATGGTCTTGCGGTAGGCTTCCAGCCCGGTCACATCCGCATCGTCCTGGTGCGTAACGTGGGGGATGGTGCTGGCATTGGTGACCATGGTCTTGGCCACAATCTTCTGGAAGCGGGTGCGCTTCACCGTATCGATCTCGCCAAATTGCGCGAAATAGGCCTCGGGCGTCGTCTCGTTGCTCACATTTTTCTCCAGCACATCCGGGGGGAGGCTTTCCTTAACCCTTTCGGGTGGTCAAGCCATGGGGATCGCGGGCAGGATGTCATCGCCGGGGCGGTGAAACAAGATAGCCGTACCCCGCGCATCGCTCTGGCGATGATCGTGGCGCCATCTTGCCCCGCGCGCGGCGGGGCGCGAGGAGATTTGCACAATCAACCTGGGTAGGAGTCCGGCCAATGAGGATCGATTCAAGCGTAGCGGCGGTGGTGACGGGTGGTGCCTCGGGTCTGGGCCTTGGCACTGTGCGGGCGCTGCGGGCAGCGGGCGTGAAGGTGGCGATTTTCGACCGCAACCCCGAGACCGGCGAGAAGATGGCCGCCGAGACCGGCTCGATTTTCTGCGAGGCGGATGTGATGTCTGAGGAGAGCCTGGACGCGGCCTTTGCCAAGGCGCGCGCGGCGCATGGGCAGGAGCGTATGCTGGTGGCCTGCGCCGGTGGCGGCAATGCCTTCACCACCATCCGCAAGGACAAGGAAACCGGCGAGATCAAGCGCTTTCCCACGGCCGATTTCGCCCGCGTGGTGGCGCTTAACGCGGTGGGCACGTTTGCCACCATTACCCGCTTTGCCCAGGGCGTGGCCGAGGCCGAGCTGATTGACGGCGAGCGCGGCGCGGTTGTGTGCACCGCCTCCGCCGCGGCGCAGGACGGGCAGATGGGCCAGGCCGCCTATTCCGCCGGCAAGGCCGCCATTGTGGGCATGACCCTGCCGATCGCGCGCGACCTGGCGCGCTACGGCATCCGCATCAACACCATCCTGCCCGGCATTTTCGATACCCCCGCCATGGCCGGCGCCACCCCCGCCATGCGTGAGAGCCTGGGCGCCTCGGTGCTGTACCCCAAGCGCCTGGGCGATGCGGCGGAATATGCGTCCCTGGCGCTGGAGCTGATCCGCAACACCTATTTCAACGCCGAATCCATCCGCCTGGATGGCGGCATCCGCATGGGCGTGCGCTGATTTTTTGCGCCTGCCGGGCCGCTCCGCCTGGGCAGGCGCGCGCCATGCGGCTAAAGCAGCCAACAAAACACTCCGGAGACATCCCATTATGCCTGAGATTATCGTCACCACGCGCGAGGGCGCGACAGCCTCTCTCAACGTGAAGGCTGGTATCACCCTTATGGAGGCGCTGCGTGATGGCGGCTATGACGAGCTGCTGGCCCTGTGCGGCGGCTGCTGCTCCTGCGCCACCTGCCATGTGTATATCGACCCCGCCTTCGCCGGTAAGCTGCCGAAGATGAGCGAGGACGAGAACGAGCTGCTGGACAGCTCCTCGCACCGTCACGAGACCTCGCGTCTCTCGTGCCAGATTCGGGTGACGGATGCGCTGGACGGGATGAAGACCACCATCGCGCCGGAAGATTGATTCTCCGGCGGCGCCTTTATCGGCATCCCCGCTTGCGCGGGGATGCCGGGATAGAAGAGAAAAAACCAGTCTCTGAACTTAATCCCCCCAGCATACCCGCTTGGATGTGCCGCCAATGCCGGGGTTGAAGCAATTGCACGGGTCCAGCGCGCGGTAATGCGCCTCCAGCACGGGTTCGGCCCTGTAGAGATGCCCGGCATTATGCTCCGCCGGGTATTTGGCCCCGCGCGCATCCAGCAGCTTCCACATTTCATGCTCGATGGAAACCGGGTCGTGCCCCTTGGCCACGATATAATCCTGGTGCAGCACATGGCAGAAGAAATGCCCGTAATACAGGCTGTGCAGCAGCGGGGCTGAGATGGCATCCGGCAGATGCTCCTCCCACTGCGTGTCGTTGCGGCGCAGCGCGATGTCCAGCGCCACGATGTCTTCCACCGTATCGCGGTGCATGGCGCGGTAGCGTATGGCCGCCCCCGCCACGGCGAAGCGGTGCAGAAAGGCCTTGGCACCCTCTTGCGCGGTGCATTCAAAAAAATCGCCCGCCGCTGAGGGAAAATTGGCCTTGAGCCAGGCGCGCGCCTCTGCAATGCCAGGGCCGGACATTTTAAGCAGCAGATGATGCGCGAAACGGTTGCGGTATTCGCGCATGCGCGCGGGCAGGTGCTGCGGAAAAAGCGCGCCCGCGCGCTGCATCAGCCGGTCTGACAAATCGCGCGGCAGAAAGCCCAGGCGGCTGACGGCGGAATCGAAACGCGCCTTGAGCGCGAACAAGGCGGGCAGGCGGTCCGTGCCGAGTTTCTCGATGGCGAGGAACATATCCTTGCCGTAGATGGCGGCAATGTCGAACGCCGTGCGGTGGATATATTCACCCGCAACCGGCAGGGATTGGAAGTTGGCCAGAATATGCCTGCGGAGGTGCGTTAGCTCATCGGCATTATTGGTGCCGATGTAGAATGTGGCTGTGGTTTTGTCCGCCGGGAACGTATCCAGCCGCACGGCGAACACGGCGAGCTTGCCGGCACTGCCCGAGGCCTCGAACAAGCGGCGCGGGTCGGCATTATAGCGGGCCGGTGTGGGGGCGGAAATGTCGCGCACATGGGCGGCATATTCGGAATCCGAGGCCAGGCGGCCCGCGGGGTGCCCGATTTCGTCCGGGGTGAAATCACCCGCCTCCAGGCGGCGGAGAATGGCTTCCGCATCGCCGCCCAGGCGCAGGCCGAGATGGTTGACGAGCTCCAGCTCGTTACGCTCATTCACCCGCGCGAACACAGCCAGTTGCGTGAAGGCCGGGCCGCGATGGATGAGCGCGCCGCCCGAATTATTGCAGATGCCGCCGGTAACCGACGCGCCAAGGCAGGAGGAGCCGATGACGGAATGCGGCTCGCGCCCCAGCGGGCGCAGGGTTTTTTCCAGCTGGAACAAGGTGGCGCCGGGCAGGCACACCACTTGCGCGGCGCCGGGCAGCACATGGATGCGGCTGAGGCGCATGCCGTTGATGATGACCACCGGGCGGCCGTAATCCGCGCCATCGGGCGTGGAGCCGCCGGTGATGCCCGTATTGGCCGCCTGCATGATGATGGCCGCCCCCGCCGCGTGGCAGGCCTGTAGCGCGCGCCATTGCTCCACCAGCGTGCCGGGCCGCGCCACGGCCAGCACTGGCCCCTGGCCGAAGCGGAAACCCGTGGCGAAGCGCGTTGTGGCGCGCCCCGTAAGCACATGGCGCGGGCCGAGGATGCGGCGCAGTTGGTCGAGCAATACGGTCATGGCGTGAGCCTAGACCAGATGCACCGCCGGTGGGAGATGCGGCGGGGATGAGGGGATTTTTCTCAGAACGCGGCTTCAGGCATGTCCATCAGCGGGGCCTTGCCCGCCTTTATGGTGAACAGCAGCGACCCGGCCTGGGGCAGAATGCGCTCCATGAAGAAGCGCGCCGTGCCGATTTTGGCCTGGTAGAAATCATCCTCGCCATGGCCCAGTTTTTCCACCGAGAGCAGCGCCATGCGGCACCACATATAGCCCAGCGCCACCAGGCCGAAGAGGCGCAGGTAATCGGTGGCCGCCGCCCCGGCTTCCTCGGGGTCCGCCAGACCTTTTTCCGCGATGAAGGCGGTGGCGAGCTGCAGCGCGCCGAAAGCGCGGCCGAAGCCCTGCACCATTTTGCCCAGCAGCGGATGGTTGCTGTTGCCCTCGATGAAATCCTCCACGGGGTGGAAGAAGCGGCGCAGATAGCGGCCCATATGCGCGGGCAGTTTGCGGCCCACCAGGTCCAGCGCCTGCACGCCGTTTGTGCCCTCGTAGATCATGGCGATACGCGCATCGCGGGCGAATTGCTCGATGCCATGGTCGCGGATGTAGCCGTGCCCGCCATAGGTTTGCATGGCGAGGTTGGCGCAGTCGAAGCCCAGGTCGGTGAACAGCGCCTTCACCACGGGCGTGAGCAGCGCAACAAATTCATCCGCCGTCTCGCGCTCTTCCGGCGTGGTGCCGTGGCTGGCGCGGTCCATGGCCTGGGCCACCCATACGCACAAAGCGCGGCAGCCCTCGTTATAGGCGCGCATGGTGAGCAGGTTGCGGCGAATATCCGGGTGGACGATGAGCGGGTCGGCCGGTTTATCGGGGAATTTAACGCCGGAGAGGGAGCGGCCCTGCAAACGCTCGCGCGCATAGGCAACCGCGCTTTGGTAGGAAACCTCGCCCAGGCCAAGCCCTTGCGTGCCCACTGAAAGGCGCTCGCTGTTCATCATTACGAACATGGCCTGCATGCCCTTATGCGGCGCGCCCACCAGCCAGCCTTTCGCCTCGTCGAAATTCATCTGGCAGGTGGCGGAGGCCTTGATGCCCATCTTGTGCTCGATGGCGGCGCAGGACACGCCGTTGCGTTCGCCGGGCTTGTTGTTTGCATCCGGCAGGAATTTGGGCACGAGGAAGAGCGAGATGCCCTTGATGCCGGGCGGGGCATCCGGCAGGCGCGCCAGTACCAGATGGATGATATTCTCCGACATATCGTGCTCGCCGGCGGAGATGAAGATTTTGGCGCCGGTGATTTTGTAGCTGCCATCTTCCTGCGGCACCGCCTTGGTGCGCAACATGCCGAGATCTGTGCCGCAATGCGGCTCGGTCAGGCACATTGTGCCGGACCATTCGCCGGAGACCAGCTTGGGCAGATACTGGTTCTTCAGCTCTTCCGCGCCATGGCTTTCCAGCGCCAGATAGGCGCCGTGCGACAGGCCGGGATACAGGCCGAAAGACAGGTTGGTGGAGCAGATCATCTCTTCCACCAGCTTGGCCAATGTTTCCGGCGCGCCCTGGCCGCCATATTGCGGGCCGGCGTTCAGTGCACCCCACCCGGCTTCGGAAAAGCCCTTATAGGCTTCCTTGAAGCCCTTGGGCGTATGGACTGCACCATTCTCGTAGGTACAGCCTTCAAGATCGCCGCTGGCATTCAGCGGCAACAGTACCTCGGTGCAAAATTTGGCGGCTTCCTCCAATATGGAATCGACCAGCTCCGGGGTGAAATCCTTATGCGCGGGCAATGGCTCGGCGCCGTGCAGCTCGTGCAGCACAAAGCGCATGTCGCGCAGGGGGGCGTTATAGACTTGCATTTCGTCCTCCTTAATTACGCAAGGGCTTGCCGGTGGTCAGCATCGCTTCGATGCGCGCCGCCGTACCTTCGTTGCGGATGAGGCGCATGAAGGCGGCGCGTTCCAGCGCCAGAATATCCTTCTCGCTCACCTCGTCGATAATATCGGCCTTGCCGCCCGAGAGCACATTGGCCAGCTCATTCGCCACCACCATGTCATACGCCGTGGCGATGCCCTTCTTGCGGAAATCAGCCGCCGCGAGGTTCATGGCCGTGTGGCCGGAGAGGCCGGGCAGTTTGTAGGTGGGCGGCGCGGGCGGTGTGTAGCCATCCACCAGGCGCAGCGCGCGGGCCTTGGCATCGGCCAGCAGCCGGTCGCGGTTCATGGTTATGCCGTCGGTTGGTTTCAGGAACAGATATTCCTTGGCCTCGGCAGCGGATTTCGAAACCGTTGCGGTGCTGACAATCTCGAACACCTTGGCTGCCGCCGGCATGGGGCCGCGCGGCATTTTAGGGTTGGCCTGCCAGCGCGCCAGCATTTCTGAACATCCGCCCCAGGCCGGCACCAGCCCCACGCCACATTCCACCAGCCCGATATAGGCCTCGGCATGGGCTTGCACGGCGGAGCTGTGCAGCAGAATCTCGCACCCGCCGCCCAGTGCCATGCCAAACGGTGCGGCCACGGTGGGGAATGGGGCGTATTTCAGCTTTTTGTAAACATCGTGGCCTTGGGCCACGAGTTTCTCAATCTCGCCCCAGGCCGCGATGTTGGCGGCGAACAGGCCGAGGCCGAGATTGGCACCGGCGGAGAAATTCTGGCCTTCGTTATAGATGACCAGGGCCTTGGGCTTGAGGTCGATGGTCTGGTTGAGCAGATCGAGATTCTGCGCGTCCAGCGAATTGCTCTTCGAGGTATATTCGAAGCACAGCACGCCATCGCCAATATCCCACACGGCAGCTGAAGCGTTTTTAAGCACGGGCTTGGCGGTGCGCTTTATGTCTTCCAGCAGCAGCACGCCGGGGGCGCGGGCAACGGCATGGTAGGCGCCATCCTGGCCCAGATATTCCGGGGTGTTGTTTTGCAGCCGGTAGAATGTTTTGCCCTTGGCGGCGGCAAGCTGAGGCGGCACGGCGAAGCCATCCTTTTGCAGCTTTTCCGCCAGCCAATCCGCGCCGAGCTGGTCGATCAGCTCAAACGGGCCGAAGCGCCAATTATAGCCGAGCTTCATCGCGGCATCGATGGCGGTGATGTCATCCGCCGCCTCACCCACCAGGCTGGCGGCGTAAGATAGTGTCTGGCCCAGCACACGCCAGGCATAGCGCGATGCCTTGCTCTCGCCGCTCAGCAGCTTGCGCAGGTTTTTCTGCCCGGCTTCGGGAATGTTGGACTTGATGGAGGGGCGGTAATCGCCCGTTGCAAGGCCGATGGATTCCTTGCCCGCTTTGCCTTTGCGGTAGAACCCGCCTTTGCCTTTGCGGCCAATATAGCCTTCCGCGATCATCTTCTTGATAAGCGGCAAATCGCGGTTGGCGGCGTGGAACGCATCGCTCTTGGGCAAAGTTGCGGCGAGGCTCGCGTTGATATGCGGCATCAGATCCAGCCCCACCAGGTCGATGAGACCGAACACGCCGGTTTTGGGAATGCCGACGGGCTTGCTCATCACCGCGTCCGCATCCTCGATGGCAAGGCCCGCGTCCAGCGCCTCGATCACGCCCAGCATGAGCCAGTACACACCCAGGCGGTTGGCGATGAAGCCGGGGGAATCCTGGGTGCGGACAATGCTCTTGCCGAGATGAATATCGGTGAATTCTTCCACTTTCGCCGCCAGCGCCTTATCCGTCGCCGGGCCGGTGACGATTTCCAGCAGGCGCATATAGCGCGGCGGGTTGAAGAAATGGGTGATGAGGAAATCGCGCGCGAAGCCCTCGCTCAGCCCTTCCACCAGCTTGGCCAGCGGAATGGTGGAAGTGTTGGAGGAAATGGCGCAGCCCGGTTTCCGCACGGCATCGATCTTGCGGTACAAATCCTGCTTCAAATCCAGCCGCTCGATAATGGCTTCCACAACCCAGTCGCATTCGGCCAGCTTGGGCAGATCGTCCTCGATATTGCCAGGCGTGACCAGCCTGGCGGCGGATTTGGACATGAAGGGTGCTGGGTCGGTCTTCAGCATTTTCGCGATGGCGCCTTCGGCCAAGGCGTTACGGCTGGAAGCACCTTGCGGCACAATATCCAGCAGCAGCACAGGCGTGCCGGCATTGGCGAATTGCGCGGCGATGGCCGCACCCATGGTGCCCGCGCCGATAACGGCGGCTTTGCGTATTTCAGCCATCACACGCGCTCCAGAATGGTGGCGATGCCCTGGCCGCCGCCGATGCATTGCGTGGCCAGCGCGTAGCGCTTGCCGGTGCGCTGGAGCAGGCTGGCCGCCTTGCCCACAAGCCGCGCGCCGGTGGCGCCCAGCGGGTGGCCAAGCGCGATGGCCCCGCCATCAATGTTCAGAACCTCCTCGCGTATGCCCAGCTCTTGCGCGCAGGCTATGGATTGCGAGGCGAAGGCCTCGTTCAGCTCCACCACATCTATGGCGCCAATCTCCAGCCCGGCGCGCTGCAACGCCTTGCGCGTGGCGGCCACGGGGCCGATGCCCATAATCTCGGGCGCGCAACCGGCGCTGGCGGCGCTTACGATGCGGGCGATAGGCTTCAGCCCGTTGGCCTTGGCGTAATCCTCGCTGCACACCAGTACGGCGGTGGCGCCATCGGTGAGTGGAGAAGACGTGGCGGCGGTCACGCTGCCTGCCGCATCAAACGCAGGCTTCAGCGCGGCCAGGCCCTCGGCGGTGCTGTCCGGGCGCGGGCAGCCATCCACGCTTACCTCGCCGCCCTTGGCGTGCACCGGAATGATCTCATCCCTGAAATTGCCGGCGGCAATGGCTGCGGCGGCGCGCTTCTGGCTGCGCAGCGCGAATTCCTCCTGCGCCTGGCGGGCGATGTTCCATTTTTTGGCCACGTTCTCGGCGGTCTCGCCCATGCCCATATAGGCGCCGGGCACGGTGGCGGCCAGCTTGGGGTTGGGCAGAATGTTGAAGCCGGTCATCGGCACGCGGCTCATGCTCTCTACCCCGCCCGCGATGAACACATCACCCGCGCCCGTGGCGATATGCCCGGCGGCGATATGGATGGCCTGCATGGAGGAGCCGCAGAACTGGTTGACCGTATAGCCCGCGACGGATTGCGGCAGGCCCGCCAGCAGAACCGTGAGGCGGGCAATGTTGAGGCCCTGCTCAGCCTCGGGGAAGGCGCAGCCCAGAATCAGGGCCTCCAGATCCGCCGCTTTTACACCAGTGCGGGCCACCAGGGCGGCAACCGTGGCGGCGGCCAGGTCATCGGGCCGGGTATGGGCGAGCGCGCCCTTGCCGGCCAGGGTGAAGGGAGAGCGGACATAACCCGCGATAACGGCTTGCTTCAAGGGGACCTCCGGGTTGGTAAGGGTGTGGAAGATGGCGGCACGGCGGCGGCCTTCATGGTTTGCAGCGCGGCCACGGCCTGCCGCTCAATCTCCTGCAGTTCCGCCAGGGTTTGGGTCAGGGCGGCCTGCTGGTCGGCGAGCTTGTGGATACGGGTTTTGACAGATTTGAGCAGCGCCCTGATCTGCTGCTCATGCGTCGGGTCCATATCGTACAGCTCAAGATATTCCTTGATCTCACGGATTGAGAAACCGAGCTTCTTGCCACGCAGGATGAGAATCATGCGAGCACGGTCACGTTGCGAATAAACGCGCGTATTGCCTGCCCGGCGCGGCGTGATGAGCCCCTGCGCCTCGTAGAAATGAAGCGTGCGCACCGTAACGCCAAGTTCGGCGCCAAGCTGGGTAACGGTGAAGAGCTGTTCGTTTTGTGTCATCAAATCCGGTTCCTGGGTTGAATGGCGCTGGAAGGCGCTATTTGGGGTTCAGAATATCATGACTATACCTGCTGTTACGGAGTTGTCAGATGCGGTGTAGCGGCCCGCGATGGTGCCGGCCGGTGTAAGCGGCGCGCTGGGGGCGGAATTATTTATGCCGCCGCCGCGCGAGAAGACGTGGCCATAGGCAAACTCGATCCTCGTGGTGGGCAGAAGCTGGTATTGCGCGCCAAAGCCAAGGTCGTAATGGTCGGCATCGGGAATGCGGGTGGTGCGGTTGGCGCTGGTCACGGGCGATTCGTCATAGGCAAAACCGGCTTGCAGCATTAATTTATTGGTAAGCTGGTAATTCGTGCCCACGCCGGCAAACCAGGTATTGCGCCAGTTTTCCGCCAGCACCGTGCCGCCGCTGCTGTTTGGCACTGTAACGTTAAGCGAATGCAGCAGCGACCAATCCGTCCACTGCAAGCTGCCCATGACGGCCCAGCGCGGGGTAAGCTGGTGGTAGATGCCAAGGCCCAGTGAATCGGGCAGGGTGATACTGGTTGTGGCCTGGCCCTGGCCTTGCTTCAGCAAGGCCACGGCACCCGGGCTGTACTGGTTATAAATGGCCGGGACGGAAATATATTGCCCGCCCGAAATATTGTGGCGGATGCGCGAGTGGTAATCGATGCCGATGCGCGTTGCATCGCTAAATTGGTAGAGGATTCCGAGATTATAGCCAACGCCCATGTTGTTGCCGCGTATTTCGGCGTTGGGGTTCTGGCCGGTCAGGCTGCTCAGCACCGGTACATTTATGTTTTGTGTAAGACGAGCCTGGAAATAATCGAAATCTGGACCACCGCCGATGGAGAGATGCTGATTAACCTTGTACGATACGGCGAACCCGACACTTACATCGGTAATGCTGGAAACGAGGCTTTGATAACGCCCCACGAAATCACCCGGGTAGGAGACGCGCTCGCCAAAGGGCGAGGTAACGGAAAAGCCAAGGCGCCAGTTGGGGCCAAGCGGCATAACGCCGAACACCGCCCCCGTGGCCGCCGGGGCGATGGCATTTCCGCCATCGGTGCCGCTGACATTGCCGCCCGTCTGCGGGTTGGTGGCGCTGCCGGTAAAGCCGATATGGGGGGCGATCATGCTCACCGCGCTGTCCATCTCGCTCTGGTCCAGCAGGGCCATGCCGGCCGGGTTGCTCCACACCGTGCTGGCGTCGTAGGCCTTGGCTTCATCGCCGGCAAAAGCGGTGCCCAGCCAGTCCGCCGCACCTTCACGCAAGCCAAAACCGCTGGCATGGGCCGCGCGGGCCGTAACCAGCACACCGCCCGCAGCCGCCGTGGCCGCGAGGAGATAGGCCCTCAAAGCAACAGATTTCCGCATTACCGTTCCTCCTTTATGCTATTTTATGCCGGGGCAGTTCATTCGGGATTAACTTGCGGTCCGGCGGGTTTTTGCTTAGGGTTGTTACCTGACGTATAGTGTATGTTAAATACCATATAGGGATGAAATGCAAGCACCTCCTCTTCACCTGCGTTTTCTGGCGGCGTTTTCTGCCATTGCTTTGTTTTTTCTGGGCGCTGCCGCCGCGCGGGCGGCCCAGTCCGCGGCGGCCCAGGGCGTAACCGGCTGGTGGATCGACCAGACCGGCAAGGCTGGCATTGTCATCTCGCCCTGCGGCGGAGAATTATGCGGCAAGATTGAATGGCTGCGCCAGCCGCTTACCGCCGCGGGCACGCCTAAAACCGATATTCACAACCCGGACACCGCCGACCGCTCCCGCCTGATATGCGGGTTGACGATGCTGGGCGGGTTTACCGAAGCGCAGAACGGGAGCTGGAAGGGCGGCTGGATATACGACCCCAACAGCGGCAACACCTATAAATCTAAAATGCATGTGGGCGCGGACGGCAAGCTGCATGTGCGCGGCTATATAGGCGTGCCGCTGCTTGGCCGTACCGAGGTTATGACACGCCCGGCCACCCCGCTGCAGGACTGCGCGGCTGGCTGAGCTGGCGCTCGGCCAGCCTTTGCAGGCCGAGCACCGTGATGGAGCCGTAATTCACCCTTATCAGCCCTTCGCGCTCCAGCGCCTTGAGCTGCCGGTTAAGCGTCTGGCGGGCTGCCGCCAGGCGGTGGCTCAGCTCCTCCTGCGGCATTTCTATAAGAATCCCCTGCTGCTGGCGCAGGGTTTTGCCGTGGCTGAAAGAGAGCATGTAGAGCGTGCGCAACAGCCGCTCCTTCAGCGGCAGGGCATCGCGGTCGCGCGCCTGGTAGTAAACGGCTGAGAGGCTGACGCTGAAAAGCTGCAGCAGGCGCCGGGCCAGCACCGGGTGGTGGTCCAGCAGCGCCTCGAACGCGCGTTTGGGGATCACGCGCAGCTCCACGGGGGTAATGGCGACAACATCGGCGGCGGAGGGCAAGCCGCTAAAGGCTTCCGGCAGGCCAATCCAGTCATCCTTGGCAAGGGTGGCGGCCACGGTTTGGCCGCCGCGCCTGTCTTCCACCCGGTATTCCACCTTGCCCGCGCGTAGCTGGTAAAGCTGGTCGCACTGGCACCCCGCGCGCAGCAGCGCCTCTCCAGCCGCGGCATGGTGTTCATAGCTTATGCTGTCAAAAGCCAGTTGCAACTCGGGCGATAATTCATCAAAAAAATGGGTCGTCTGGTCTATGGGCACCACAGCGGTTTCTCCCAACAGTCTTTCTTTGTCTTCTTGTGATACAGACTATGCCAAAACCCGGTTATACTGCAACATGGCAGAACAGGCATCGCGCCGATGCGATACCGCATGGCAAGTACGTTGACAGGGGTGGAGATAAGGCGTTACCCGAAACGGGACGGCAAAGCTAAGAGGGCGTTCAGGCTTCGCGGCCAGGTGAAACCCGCCAAGCCCGGCACACCAGGGCCAGCGCCACCAAAGCAAACGCTAAAACCAGTTTAATGACCGGCGAGAGGGACGAAGCATGACGATGATGAGCCAGGTGAAGGACGCGCAGGGAAACGCCATTCCGTTCCCCATCACCGACCCCGAGCGCATTCCAACGCAGCGCTATTACGACGAGCAATTCTATAAGCTGGAGACCGAGCGCCTCTGGCCGCGCGCGTGGCAGATGGCCTGCCGGCTGGAGCAGATCCCCAATGTGGGCGACTGGATCGAATATAAGAATCTTGGCAAGGCGGTCATCATCATGCGCACCGCGGATGGGGTGAAGGCCTACCATAATGCCTGCCGCCATCGTGGCGTGCCCATTACCGAGGGCAAGCCCCACGGCAATTGCGAGCATGACGGCTTTACCTGCCCGTTTCATGGCTGGCGCTGGAACATTAACGGCGAAAACACGTTTGTTTATGGCAAGCAAAAATTCAGCGCGCACCAGCTGGAGAAGGCGGATCTCGCGCTGAAGCAGTGCCGGGTGGATGAATGGGGCGGCTGCGCCTTCATCAATTTCGACGATAACGCCCTGCCCCTGCGCGCGGCGCTTGGCCCCGTGGCGGACCGGCTGGAAGCGCACGGGCTGGCCAATTTGCGCGCCGAATGGTGGTTTGCCACCGAGCTGCCCGCAAACTGGAAGATTGCGATGGAGGCCTTCATGGAAGGCTACCATGTGATGAAGACCCACCCGCAGCTTCAGCGCACCCTGCCTGGCCTGTATAACGCGATGTACGCCTATGATATGTCCGACACGGGTGGCGTCGGCCTGCAGACCAACCCGAATCTCTCCGCGCGTGACAACGTTAAGGCGCAGGTGAAGCACCTTGAGCTGCTGAGCGAGGGCATGGCCGGCATGGTGCATGCCAAGGAGATCGAGATCGCCAAGGAGCTGCTGGAGGTCGACCTTCCGGAAGACCCGATGCAGGCGGTGCAGATGTGGTATGGCATCTTCCAGGACCAGATTACCAAGAAGCTGCGCGCCAGGGGCGAGCCGGTGCCGGATTTGAACGCGGTTGCCGTGTCCGACCCGGTGCATGCGGTGGAATTTATTTTCCCGCATTATTTCCTGCTGCCGATGTTCACCTCGATGTCGGCCTACCGCATCCGCCCCACGGGGCCAGAGAGCTGCATTTTCGAGCTATGGTCGCTCACCCCTGCCGCCCCCGGCGCGGAGCCGCCCGTGCCGATGGAGCCAACCTGGCTGCCCTATGACAGCGATAAATTCCCGCCCATTCCGCGCCAGGATTATTCCAACATCCCCATTCAGCAGAAAGGGCTGCATGCGGAAGGCTTCGACTTCATGCGCCTGGCCCAGGATGTGGAAGGGCTTATCAGCAACTACCAGCGCATTATCGACGGCTACATGACCGGCGTGGCGCCGGAGACGCTGGCCAAGGCCACGCATCTGCTGGGCGGTAATTTCGACGGCAAGATCCTCGACCTGGGCTTTTGAGCCGCGCCGGGCGCGGTAAGGGCGCCCGTGTAACCAATCCGGCCTTTCCGTAGGGGAGGGCCGGTTTTGTTTGTGCGCCGCCAGCCCCAGATTGCCCAGGCAATGATGGCGGACGCCTTTAGGGCACGGCGCGGTGAATCTGCCCTGTGATTCATGATAAAAAGTCAATGTGATGCTAAGTTGCATCTTGCCGCGCCAGGCGTAGGCTCGCGCCGGCATGGGGAAGCCCCGTGCGCATCTCACCGCAATGCCTTAATCATGATGCAAGAGGCAATTATGGAACAATTCAGCAGTAACGCGCATGCCCGTATGCGTGAGCGGGCCTACACAATATGGGAAGAAGCGGGCGCTGATGCCAGCGCGGTTTACGGCATGTGGCACAGGTTGCGCCCCATTTTGTACCGGGACCTTCCGGCACACACGCCCACGGCCAAAAGCATGGCCATGGCCGCCGAGGCCAAGCCGCTTCCGGGCAAACGCCATGGCTGAGCCAGGGCAGCTTCACCCCCTGGCCTGAGGCTGGCGGGACCGCGGCTTGCGCCATGCGGGCGGCCCTCCATCACGCAGAACGCGGCATGCGCGCCGCGCCGCTAAGCCCGTCCGTCCCGCCGTCTGCAAAACAAGATTTTCAAACTGAGACACTACCCATCCTTTATGCCCGTTGGTATTAAACGTTCGCGGTATTTACATGAACGATACCGGGTCCACATCCACCTCCAGCTTTACCTGGCGCGGTATGTCCACCCGCGCCAGCCAGTCGCGCAGCATGGGTTGCACGGCTATGGCGCGCACGGTTTTCAACAGCAGCCGCCGCCGGAATTTGCCACGCAGAAGGGCGATGGGCGCGGGGGCGGGGCCGAGCACTTCCACCCCCTCGCCGCGCGGGGCATGGCGGGCCAGTTCGCGCGCCACCTGGTCGGCCAGGCGCTCATCCGCCGCGCTTATAATCAGCGCGGCCAAGCGCCCAAAAGGCGGCCAGTGGCCCGGCTGGCGCAAAGCTGCTTCCTGGCGCAAAAATTCCGGCAGATCGCCCGAGAGCAGCGCCTGAATAACGGGGTGTTCCGGCGCGAAACTTTGCAGCAGCACGCGCCCCGGCGCCTCCGCCCGCCCGGCGCGGCCCGCCACCTGGTGCAGCATTTGCACCGTATGCTCGCCCGCGCGTAAATCGCCCCCGGCCAGGCCTAAATCGGCATCCACCACGCCCACCAGGGTAAGGTGTGGAAAATGCCAGCCCTTGGCCACCATCTGCGTGCCGATAATAATCCCCACCTCCCGCCGCTCTATGCGCCCCGCCGCCTCCTGCGCCTGCGCCGGGCCGGCGATGATGTCGGACGCCATCACCAGCGCCTCCACATCCGGGAAGGTTTCCGCCACTTCCTCAGCAATGCGCTCCACGCCGGGGCCAATGGGCACGAAGGAATGTTCCGCCGCGCAAGCCGGGCATTGGCTGGGTTTGGCGGCCGTGTGGCCGCAATGGTGGCAGATGAGCCGGGCGTGCGAGCGGTGTTCCACCAGCCAGGCCGCGCAATGCGGGCAGGAAATGCGGTGCCCGCAGCGCCGGCACAGCGTAAGCGGCGCGTAGCCGCGGCGGTTGAGGAACAGCATGGCCTGCTCGCCCCGCGCCAAGGTCTCCTGCATGGCTGTAACCAGTTTGGGCGAGAGAAACTTGCCCCGCTCCGGCGGGCTGGCGCGTAAATCTATAGCCTGCATTTCGGGCATCGAGGCGCCGCCATGGCGGGCGGGCAAATCCAGCTTTTTGTAGCGCCCGGCGGCGGCGTTCTCGGCGGTCTCCAGGCTGGGCGTGGCGCTTACCAGCATTGCGGGGCAGGTGCAGAATTTGGCGCGCACCACCGCCATGTCGCGCGCATTATACATCACCCCGTCCTCCTGCTTGAAGGCGCTTTCATGCTCCTCATCCACCACAATCAGCCCAAGCTGGGGAAAGGGCAGGAACAGAGCCGAGCGTGCGCCCACCACCACATCCGCCCGGCCTTCCGCCACGGCGCGCAAGGTTTCGCGGCGCTGGGCTGGGGTAAGCCCGGAATGCCACACGGCGGGGGGCGCGCCGAAGCGGGCGGCGAAGCGTTGCAGGAACTGGATGGAGAGCGCGATTTCCGGCAGCAGCACCAGCACCTGCCTGCCTCGCCGCAGTGCCTCGGCCACGGCTTCCAGATACACTTCCGTCTTGCCCGAGCCGGTAACGCCATCCAGCAGCGTTACGGAAAATGCCTCCGCCGCCACCTCGGCCCGCAAAGCCGTGGCGGCGCTGGTTTGCGCGGGGGAGAGGCCCGGGCCGGGTAAACCGGGGTTGGCGCCACCGAACTCGAAGCGCTTGGCGCGCTTGGGCGGCGGGGCGAGCAATGGTTCCTTCAGCGCCAGGGCCAGAACATCGCCGCGCCGGGCCAGGGTGTAGGCGGCCACCCAGGTGATGAAGCGCGTCAGGCTTTCGGGGAAAGGCGGAAACTCCAGCACCGCCGCCACGGGCTTGGCTTTTACCGTCTCGTCCGGCGCATCGTCCCACACCGCGCCCACCACCATGCGCTTGCCCAGCGGCACGCGCACCAGCGTGCCAGGGGGCAGGGGCGTTTCAGCCTCGTAGGTGAAAGCCGCATCGAACTTGTAGGGCAGCAATACGCTGATGCGGGGTGGTCGACTTGGGGGCGTCATGCTGTATGCTTACGGCGAGTCCCCGTTTGCCCGGAAGAGAGCCATGAAATTCTTTGTCGATACCGCCGAAATCGCCGAAATCCGCGAGCTTGCCGCCACCGGCCTGCTGGATGGCGTCACCACCAACCCATCCCTCATCGCCAAGTCCGGGCGCAAGATTCTCGAGGTGATCGCCGAGATTTGCGAGGTGGTGCAGGGGCCGGTGAGCGCCGAGGTGGCGGCCACCGAATACAAGGCCATGATGGCGGAGGCCGCGGTGCTGAAGAAGATTGCCTCCAACGTGGCCATTAAAGTGCCGCTCACGCCGGACGGGCTGAAGGCCTGCTACGCGCTGAGCCAGGAAGGCACTGCCGTAAACGTAACCCTGTGCTTCTCCGCCGCCCAGGCGCTGCTGGCGGCCAAGGCGGGGGCGGCGTTCATCTCGCCCTTCATCGGCCGGCTGGATGACATCGGCCATGACGGCATGAGCCTGATTGCAGACATCGTGCAGATTTACGCCAATTACCCCGCCATTAAAACCGAGGTTCTGGCCGCCTCCATCCGCCACCCCATCCACCTGATCGAGGCCGCCAAAATGGGCGCCGATGTGGCGACGATTCCGCCCAACGTGATCAAGCAGCTTTACAGCCACCCGCTGACGGATAAGGGCCTGGCCGCCTTCCTGAAGGATTGGGCGGCAACCGGGCAGAGCATTGTCTGACGGGCTTTGCTCTGAATTTTGCGCCTGGCTTGGCGGCGAACGCCGGGCCGGGGCCAAGACGGTTGAAACCTACGCCCGCGATGTGCGGGCGTTTCTTGTTTTTACGGGCGAGCATACGGGCGAGGCGCCGGGGCTTGCCACGCTGCGCGGGCTGCAGGCGGCGGATTTCCGCGCCTTTCTGGCCCAGGCCGCCCAGGCGGGGGATGTAAACGCCACGCGCGCGCGCAAGCTCTCCGCGCTGAAGACGTTTTTCCGCTTCCTCAAAGCCCGGCATGGGGTGGATGGCACGGCGCTCTCGCTCATCACCCGCCCGCGCCCCAAGCGGCCCTTGCCCCGGGCGCTTTCGCCCGAGGATGCGAAGATTGTGGCGTATGATATTGGCGAGGCCAGCGATACCCCGGCCATCCAGGCGCGCGACACGGCGCTGATGACGCTGCTCTATGGCGCGGGGTTACGTATTAGTGAGGCGTTGCAGTTGAATGTGGGCGACCTGCCCGCCGCCGATGATGCGCTGCGCGTGACCGGCAAGGGCAACAAGCAGCGCATTGTGCCGCTTTTGCCCCTGGTGCGCCGGGTGATTGCCGATTGGCTGAAGCTGCACCCCAACCCAGGGCGCGGCGAGCCGCTTTTTGTGGGCGCGCGCGGCGGGCGGCTGAATGCTGGCGTGGTGCAAAAGGCGCTGCGCGATTTCCGCCGCCTGAACAACCTGCCCGAGCATGCCACGCCGCATGCGCTGCGCCATTCCTTTGCCACGCATTTGCTGGCGGCAGGGGCGGATTTGCGCTCGATCCAGGAATTGCTGGGCCATGCCAGCCTCTCCACCACCCAGCGCTATACGGATGTGGAGACATCGCACCTGATGGAGGTATGGCGGCGCGCGCACCCCAGGGCGTGAAATTGCATTGCCCCGGTAAGAAGCGGTGTGTTACGTAAGCCTATGAACTTTGTAGAGCATTTACCCGTTACGCCAGCCTATGCGGTTTCCGGCTTGCTGGTGGGGGTGCTGGTTGGCATGACCGGCGTTGGCGGAGGCTCTTTGATGACGCCGCTGCTGGTGCTGCTGTTCGGCTTTCACCCCACCACCGCCGTGGGTACCGATCTGCTCTTTGCCGCTGCCACCAAAACGGTTGGCACCACCATTCATAGCGCGGGTAAAACGGTGGATTGGCGTATTGTCCGCCGTTTGGCCGCTGGTTCCGTGCCATCCACCATCATCTGCGTGGCGGTTATTGCCTATTGCGGGGTGGAGAGCAAAGCGGTGATGAAAGCAGTCTCGCTCACACTTGGCGTGGCGCTCATTCTCAGTGCCGTCATGCTGCTCTTCAAAGGCCTGCTCATGGCTGCGGTCAGCCGCGAATTTCCACGGGCCGGGCTTGAAAGCCCCGCCTGGCTCACGGTGCTTACCGGCTTTATTCTGGGTATGCTCGTCTCGTTCTCATCCGTGGGCGCGGGGGCGCTGGGCACGGTGGTGCTGGTTATGCTCTATCCGCGTCTGCCCATGGTGCGGATTGTGGGGTCGGATATTGCCCATGCCGTGCCGCTCACCCTGTTGGCGGGCATGGGGCATTGGTATCTGGGCACCATAAATTTCCATGTGCTTGTGCCGCTGCTCGCCGGGTCCATTCCAGGTATCATCGCGGGCTCTTATCTGGCCCGTTATGCCAATGACCGCGTGCTTAAACTCTGCCTTGGCGCCATTTTGGCCGTTATGGGCGGCAAGATGCTGGCACGGTAAAGCGCCCCCGCCGCAAGGCGGGGGGAATTTTACCGCTCCAGGCACATGGCAACGCCCATGCCGCCGCCAATGCATAGCGTGGCGAGGCCCTTTTTGGCGTCGCGGCGGCGCATTTCATGCAGCAGCGTGGTGAGAATACGCGCGCCCGAGGCGCCGATGGGGTGGCCGATGGCGATGGCGCCGCCATTCACGTTCACCTTCGCCGGGTCCAGGCCAAGGTCCTTGTTCACCGCGGCGGCCTGGGCGGCAAAGGCCTCGTTGGCCTCGATCAGGTCGAGATCGGCCACCTTCCACCCGGTGCGGGCCAGGGCCTTGCGCGCGGACGGGATGGGGCCGGAGCCCATCACCGCCGGGTCCACCCCCGCCGTGGCAAAGCTGGCGATGCGGGCGAGCGGGGTAAGGCCGCGCTTGGCGGCTTCCTTCGCGCTCATCACCACCAGGGCGGCGGCGCCGTCGTTAATGCCAGAGGCATTGCCGGCGGTCACGGTACCGTCTTTCAAAAAGGCGGGTTTGAGCTTGGCCATGCTCTCGGCCGTGGCGTCGTGGCGGATGTACTCATCGTGCTCCACCACCACCTCGCCCTTGCGCGTGGTCAGCGTCACCGGCGCGATTTCGTCCTTGAAGCGGCCAGCTTGCTGCGCGGCGGCGGCTTTTTGCTGCGAGCCGAGCGCCAGCGCATCCTGCTCTTCGCGGGTAATCTGCCATTGCTTGGCCACGTTCTCGGCGGTTACGCCCATATGGTAGCCGTTAAAGGCGTCCCAGAGCCCGTCTTTTATCATCGTGTCGATAAAACTGAGATCGCCCATTTTCTGCCCGGTGCGCAAATACTGGGCGTGGGGCGAGAGGCTCATGCTCTCCTGCCCGCCCGCCACCACAATGCTGGATTCGCCGGATATGATTTGCTGCGCGGCCAGCGCCACGGTGCGCAGGCCGGAGCCGCATACCTGGTTGATGCCGAAAGCCGTTTTGGTGTCTGGAATACCGGCGGCGCGGGCGGCCTGGCGGGCCGGGTTCTGCCCTTGGGCGGCGGCCAGCACCTGGCCCAGAATCACCTCATCCACATCCTCCGGGCTGATGCCCGCGCGCGCGATGGCGGCCTTGAGCGCCACGGTGCCGAGCACATGGGCCGGGGTGGCGCCAAAAGCTCCGTTGAAACTGCCCACCGGTGTGCGCGCGGCCGAGACGATGACGATATCTTCCATGGCTCAATCCTTATGCTGCGGGGTTGTGCTTATGATAGGCTCTGCACCCAGGCGGTAAAAGGCCGCCAGAGCGTGGATTCCGCATTTGTGCCTGCCACCATGCCGATATGCCCGGCGGATGGGGTGATGACATTGACCTGAGGCAATTTATCCGCCAGCGCCAGGGCCGAGGCGGCGGGCACCAGCCTGTCGCGCGCCGGTATGGCGCAGAAGGCGGGCAGGGTGAGGCTGGCGGGGTTGACGGCCAGGCCCGCCACGCGCCATTGCCCGCGCGCGGGGGTGTTGGCGCCGTACCAGCCGCTCAGCGCCTCGCGCGCCACCGGGGCGGCCAGGGGCACGCCATCGGCCAGCCAATCCTCCATGGCCACAAAGCGGCGGGCGCGGGCCGAGGCTTTATCCTGCCCGGCGAAGTCGCGGTATTTATCGCCCACGCCGAACGGATCGACCATGGCGAAGAGCGTGTTGAGCGCGTCGATTGGCAAGGTGCCGGTAAATTGCAGCCCCGGCTCCAGCGCGGGCAGGGCCTCGGCCACGCGGCGGGCTTCATCCGCGCTGGCGGCGTGGAAATCCCATGGCGTGGCCAGCAGGGCGAGGCCGCGCAATTTGCCCGTGTGCTGCGCGCGCAGGGTTGCCGCCAGGGCCAGCAGCCCGCCCATGCAGTAACCGGCCAGAATCAGGGGTTCCTGGATGGCGGCCAAGGCGCGTTCCAGCCGCCCGGCAATGTAGTCGGTAAGGGTGAAATGCCGCTCCACCTCGGCCGGCCAGCCCCAATCGAGCAAATAAGGGTGCAGCCCCGCGCCCGCCAGCCAGCGCAGCGCGGAGGCATCTTCCATCAGGTCGAGAATATAGGCGCGGTTGATGAGGCTGGGGATGAACAGCACGGCCGGGCCAGTACCGCCATAATCCAGCAGGCGGGTTTCCTGCTCCTCCCATATAACCGGCGGCTCGGGCATCTGGCGCGTGTAGGGGGCGGCGCGGTAGGCGGCGATGCCGGCGATGAGCGCGCGGTCGGCCCGCAGCGTTTCCTCAAATGCTGCCTGAACCGCTCGCGGGTCCGGGGTTTGGCCCTGGTGTTCCAGCCATGAAACCGGCGAGGCGCTGTTCCAGTTCAGCGATGCGGCGGTTGAGAAGGCCGATTTCATCCACGCCAGGCTGAGATGCAGCAGCAGGGGCCGCGGGCCGCGGCGGCTCAGCGGCGCGGGGGCTTCCGGGCGCGGCGTGCTCATGCGGCAGCAGCGCGGCGGCGGCATTGGCCGCCTGCGCCCACAGCGCCATGGTGGCCGCCCAGCATTCGCGCAGCTCTCTGTCCGCGGCCATGGCGGTTAATTCGCTCTGCCACATGGCCACCAGATCCTGGGCCAGTTTGTCGTCCATGCTGCATCCAGATCCGCTCGCTCTCCTTTAGCCTCCTAGCGCGATTGGCGCCCGCCCGCCATAAGCTGAGGCCGGTATGACACTGTGCAACGCACAAAATCCGTGTTTTTATGCACCCTGTACCGGCACCTGGCCGCCAACCGGATTGGAAGCGAATTCATGAAAGAAACGGGAGAGACGGCGCCGCAGCCGGTCATCGTGAAGAAATACGCCAACCGGCGGCTGTATAATACCGAGAGTTCGAGCTACATCACGCTGGATAATCTGGCGGAAATGGTGCGCAAGGACCGCGATTTTGTAGTGTATGACGCCAAAACGGGCGATGACATCACCCGCACCGTGCTGACGCAGATCATCGTGGAGGAAGAGGGCAAGGGCAATGCCCTGCTGCCCACTAATTTTTTGCGCCAGCTTATTGGCGTGTACGGCTCCAACGTGCCCAACCTCGTGCCTAAATATCTTGAGCAGGCCATGACCAATTTCGCCCGCCAGCAGGAAAGCGTGCGCGAGACGGTGAGCAAGACGCTTGGCCCCTTTTTGCCGCCAGGCATGGAAGAGGTGAGCCGCAAGAACATGGCGATGATGGAGCGGGCGATGAGCCTGTTTACCCCGTTTTACCAGACCGACCCAAAGGCCGGACCCCCCACGGGGGATGTGCCGCAGGAATACCAGGAAGAGATTGCCGCGCTGCGCGCCGAGGTGGAGCGGCTGCAGCAAGAGCTGGCCGCGCTGAACAAGGGCAAAGGCCGGGTGTAGCGCGGGTTGCCGCCACGCCCCATGCATGGACGGGCTTTGCCGCTTGGGCTAGAAGGCGGCATGACAAAATTCCGCACTCTGGCCCTGGGCTTTGCCTTGGGGCTCGCTTTTGCCGCTGCCGCCGCGCCCGCCATGGCGCAGCTATCTGGCGCTGGCATGGGCGGGCTGGGCAGCACGCCTGGCGCGGGGCCCACGCCGCAGCCCCAGGCGCCCACGCCGGACATCGCCGCGCCCGCGCTGCCGGGTGCCAGCATTCCCGCGCCCGCCACCGGCCCGGTGCTGCAGAAACCCGCCTCCGGCGACCCCACGGACGATCTTTTCGCCGCCATTCTCAAGGGTGATTCCACCGCCGCGCAGCAGGCCATTTCGGCTGGCGCCAATTTGCAGGCGCAGGACCGGTTTGGTGAGACGCCGCTGGATCTTTCCATTGCCCTAAACCGTACCGGCATTACCTTTTTGCTGCTGCAAACCCGAAACGAGCTGGATGCCCAGGGCATAGGCCCGCAGCCAATGGGCGCGCCGTGGCTGCTTAACCAGAACACGCCGCTGCCACCGCCGGATAACAAACCGGCCAGGTCCGCCACCGTGCCTGTTTCGGCTTCTGCCCTGCCCAACAACGCCGCCAATACCGGCACACCAGATTCGCAGGCCGGGTTTTTGGGGTTTGCCCCCAAAAATTGAATGGAAAGCCGGATGCGGGGCAATCTCCTTCCGGGCGCTTGACAGGCGGCCAAGCTGGGCCATAGCTGCCGGGGCGCATTAATATGTCCGGTCAACTTAAGTGAGGAAGCATGGCGGTCTCAAAAATCTATCCTGATGCGGCGGCGGCCCTGGCGGGGCTTCTGACAAACGGCATGACGATCATGGCCGGCGGCTTCGGCCTGTGCGGTATTCCTGAGGCGCTGATCTATGCCATTCGTGATTCTGGTGTGACGGGCCTGACCATCATCTCGAACAATGCGGGCATTGATGGCGTGGGACTGGGCGTGCTGCTGGAAACGCGGCAGGTGAAGAAAATGGTCTCGTCCTACGTGGGCGAGAATGCCACGTTTGCGAAACAATACCTGTCCGGCGAGCTGGAGATCGAGTTCAACCCGCAAGGCACGCTGGCCGAGCGCATACGCGCGGGCGGGGCGGGTATTCCCGCCTTCTTCACCGCCACCGGCTACGGTACGGAGATTGCCGAGGGCAAGGAGACGCGCGAATTCGGTGGCCGCCATTACGTGATGGAGCGCGGGCTGTTCGCCGACCTTGCCATTATCCACGCCTATAAAGGCGATACGGCGGGCAACCTTGTGTACCGCAAGACGGCGCGCAATTTTAACCCCGTTATGGCCACAGCCGCCAAAACCACCGTGGCGCAGGTGGAGCATTTGGTGGAGACCGGCACGATAGACCCGGACCATGTGCATACGCCCGGCGTGTTTGTGCAGCGTATGATAAGGCTGGACAAGGTGGCAAAGCACATTGAACAGCGCACCGTGCGCAAGAAGGAGGCGTAAGACATGCCCTGGACACGCGAGGATATGGCCATTAAGGCCGCGCGGGAACTGCAGGACGGGTTCTATGTGAATCTGGGCATTGGCATTCCCACCCTGGTTGCCAATAATCTGCCTGAAGGTGTTACCATTCAGTTGCAGTCGGAAAACGGGATGCTCGGCATGGGGCCGTTTCCGTATGAGGGCGAGGAGGATGCCGACCTCATCAACGCCGGCAAGCAGACCGTAACCGCCCTGCCCAGCACCAGCTTTTTTTCGTCCGCCGATTCATTCGCCATGATCCGTGGCGGGCATATCGATATTTCCATCCTTGGGGCGCTGCAGGTTTCCGAGCAAGGCGATTTGGCCAACTGGATGGTGCCCGGCAAAATGGTGAAGGGCATGGGCGGCGCCATGGATTTGGTGGCGGGCGTGGAGCGTGTGGTGATTTTGATGGAGCACACCGCCAAGGGCGAGCCAAAGCTGCTGAAGCAATGCACCTTGCCGCTGACGGGCAAGGGCGTGGTTTCCAAAGTCATCACCGACCTTGGCGTGTTTGAGGTTAACAAGGGCGGCAAACCCGGCCTGGTGCTGACCGAGCATGCCCCGGATGTAACGGTGGATGAAATCCGCAAGGTTACCGGGGCCGATTTTTCGGTAAAGCTGGCGTAAACAGGGGCTTCGGCCCCCATGCCTCTGCCCCATTCCTCCGCGCCGTGACAATACCGGCTTTTCCGGCCAAAATTTTTGGCATGGGGCGTTTTCTTCCGCGTAGTGAGGCAATTCCACAGCTCGCAACCAAGGGGAATTTTCGGGGCAGGGGGACATGAAACAGGAAAAAACCGCGCGCCAGCGGCAAATTCTCGCCACGCTGGACATTGCACCCAGCCTGCGTGTGGCCGAGCTGGCGCAGCGGCTTAATGTTTCCACCGAGACCATAAGGCGCGATTTGGACGAGCTGACCGGCGCCGGGCTGCTGAACCGCACCTATGGCGGCGCCGTGCGGGCGCTAAGCCAGGAGCCAGCGGTGGCCGAGCGCCACGCCATGTTTGTGGCCGAACGCCGCCGCATTGCCGCCGCCACCGTGCCGCTGCTGGCAGGGGCGAAAGTGCTCATCCTCGGCTCCGGCTCTACCCTGGTGCATGTGGCGCACGAGGTTGCGGCGCGCCTGCGCGAGGTGCTGGTTATCACCCATTCCTTCGGCGTGGCCTCGGCCCTGGCGGTTAACCCCACCATTAAAACCCTGCTCCTGCCCGGCGATTATTACGCCGCCGAGGGCACAACCCTGGGCGGCCACACCGTGGCCTTTTTGCAAACCCTGCACGCCGATGTAACGGTGCTAGGCGCCTCTGGCCTGACGGCGGAAGGCCCCAACGATGCCTCCACCGAAAGCGGCGCCGTTTTTGCCGCCATGGCCGCGCGCGGCGCGCGCACCATCATCACGGCGGATCATTCCAAATTCAACCGCGTATTCACCGCGCGCTACGCCGGATGGCGCGAGGTGGATACGCTGGTGACGGACAAGGCCCCGGAGGGCGAGCTGGTTTGGGGTGTGGAGCAGGGCGGCACCACTGTGATGCTTTCTTAAACGAGACGTTTCGAGTGACATCTACTCACTTCGGTATCTAGTCAGGAGTGTCGCCTAGGGTCACTAGGTCTCTCAGTGTTTCCATGCGTCGAGCAATATGTTTGTCGCTCGTAGCAGCTTTGACGAGTTTATCTTTTGCGGCTGCTTCAAAATCATTTGCAATCGATGTTCCTGCCTTGCCGAATGTCTCTTTTATACGGGGGGCAGCTACATTACTGAAAAAGACTGAACGATTAATGCCCATGCCGTAACCGCCAGGCTCTCCGATATAGCACCGAACCATCCATAAAACGAATTTTGATCGAATATCGGGCGGAATAACATCAAGGCTGCCAATGTCATCGAGGTCGTCGAACAGCTTTCTATGAGCTTCGTGTCCTGTCCAGCGATAACTGGCTTTTTCGAACTTGACGTAAAATTCTTCAAAGAACTGTTTTACCCTTGCTTGTTTCAGATATGGGGTAAGTCCAGCGGCAGCTGCGATCTTCATTTCAGCAAGATCAGTTGGCTTACCTTTAAGAAGATCCTGCATATGCTGCCCCAACTGTGGGCGTGTAGATTTGTGAATTTTTTGATTCAGAGATCGCAATGCTTCGAGTGCATTTTGACGGACAATATCGGGCTTTTTCTCGTCGCGAGCAAAGCTAATAAGAAGCTTTCCAATTTCAAGTTGGCGTTTATCTGGTGCGCCTTCGAAGTCATTTAGCAGTTCTTTGGAAAGGGCAACCTTGTTAGGGGATTCGATGATGTCCTTAATGTCTGTAACACGAACGGGAGATATTGGATCTCGTGAAAGAACAACATCGATACACGTTCTAAAAATATAAACACAGTCTTCTATACTGGCTTCGTACTGGTCGTCTTCGTGTTCAAGGTCTTTTCGAATATCGTAAGCTCTTTTAAGCCTTCGCCATTCGGGGCGGCTTATCAAGCCCATATGATAGGCAAGATCAAGTGTGTATGTTGTAGAGTATTCGTGGACGTCTTCAGGTTTTTTGACTTGGGGTAGGCTGTTTTGCGTGGCTGCTTCCTGTGCGACATCCAACCCAGCGATAATGACCTTTTCACGAAGATCGTGAATGGCAGCATTCAAAAGGCGTTGACACGCGCTGCTCGGGTCTACGCCAAGCAAACTCTTCACACGTTGGATCAGACTTTTACTTTGCCACTCAGGTCGAATTTGGGCCAGCACGTCGTCTATCCCCGAGGCAACGATCATCTTTGCTGACGTGGTCGAGAGTTCCAATTCTTGCTTGGCCATTAGGGCCTGTGGTCATTTGACTTGGGGGATTCCGGCTCGGGGTTTTTCCTGATTCATAGCCGATCAGCATTTTGAAGGGCTGATCGATGGGTCGTTATGGGCTGAATTCTGAGCAATGGGAGCGGAT
>JAJZFB010000069.1 GCA_021805545.1 Pseudomonadota bacterium
GCTGGGGGCGGGGACGGCGTGCAGGGCGAATTTGCTGCTGCCGCCACGGCAGTTTAACGCGGTGCGGCAGACGGGGCGGTATGTGAGCCAGGCGGCGCAGATGTTTCTGGCCGCGGTGCGGCAGCACCGGCCAGAGGTTTAGCCATGGCCAAGCGGGAACCGCGCCAGCCCTTGGTGCAGGCCACGGCGGAAAAACTGCGCCGGATGGTGCTGGCCAAGCCGCCGGGCGCGCAAATTGGCGCGCTGCGCGAACTGGCCGCCGGGCTGGGCGTGGGCGTGGTGACAGTGCAGCAAGTGGCGCGCGTTTTGGAGCATGAGGGGCTGCTGGTGGCGCGCCGCGGGCCGGGCGGCGGCTATTATGGTGCCAGGCCCGACGATGCCGCGCTGGAGCGCGCCTTTGCCGCGTGGCTGGCCGTGCATGGCACGGGCAACCACGAGATTTTGGAGATGCGCACGCTGCTGGAGACGGAGCTGATTGCGGGTGCCGCGCTTTGCACGGATGTGGCGCTGCACAAGGAAGTGCGCAAGCTGGCGGCGGAGATTGAGGGGTGTGACACGCCTGAAAAGCGCATTGATTTTGAGGGGCGGCTGAATGATTTGATGTTCCGCATGACGAGGCGCCCGCTGGTGGAGCTGCTCTCCCGCGTGACGCTGCGGCATTATGCGGCGCAGAGCCTGCCGGCGCTGTTTCCCGGTGAGGATGGGCTGCGCGCCTGGCAGGCGGGACGGCGGCGGATATTGGATGCCATTTCGCAGCGCGACGAGGCGCTGGCGCGGTTTGAAGCGGACCGGCACAGGAATGATACGCTGCGGCGGTTGCGGATGGCCGTGGCACGGATGCAGTATTGATGGCGCATATTGAGTTTGCCAGGCCATAAAGCCCATTTTTGCGGGCTGCATTGGCGCGGCGGGCGTGTTCATTGGCCCGTGCAGGATAGGGTTTGATCCACTGTGTATCATATGGTAAGCAGCGCGCCGGAAGGCTCCGCCGCCCGGGCCATTTATGGCCGGGACCGGCGGGGTAAGTAAGCAAGCGCGTAAGTGAGCGCTTAAGTGAGAAGGCATAGCACGTGAATTTCCCCCTTTTGGCGCCGTTGCTGGCGCATTACCATTGGTTGTTGTCGCTTTATGCGGGTGCGGGCATTGTTATTGTTACCGTTGCCGGTAACCGGCTGCTGCGGTTGGTTCCCGCCTTCCGCGCGGCGCAGCGGCTTAACCAGGACACATACCGCAAGAAGATGGAGCGGCCCGCCTACGCCGCCAACCACGCCTGGAACCGCAAATGGAGCGCTTTGTACCTGGTGGTGATTTTTGGGCTTATTTTGCCCTTCTGCCTTACGGCGGCGGCGCAGCCTTGGTGGAAGGTGCCGCTCGACATCGTGGTTATCCTCATGTTCTACGATTTTTTCTACTATTTCACCCATCGTTTTCTGTTCCACGATAACGGGGTACTGGGCGGGCCGCTTATCAAGATGCATGCGGTGCATCACCGCCAGCATAACCCGTGCCGCTGGGATGCCAGCTATATTCACCCGCTGGAAGTGGCGATAGGGCTTGGCTTGTACGTGGCGAGCATTTTCGTGCTCTCGCGTTTCATGGGTAATTTCAATGTGCTCACCATCATCATCACCTGGGTGGCCTTTACTGAAATTAATTTGCAGAACCATAATCTGTGGACAGCGGATTACTTTCCGTTCCGCTATCTCAACACCATTTCAAAGATGCACCATAACCACCACGCGAAGTTCACGGGCGGCAATTACGCGACCATTTCACTGCTTTACGACTGGATGTTCGGGACGCTGGATTATGGTGATGAGCGCAAGGGCAAGGCTTAAAGCTGGGAGATTATTTGCAAACCCTGCCCTGAAGGGCATGGCCGGGGGGCCTGAAACAAACGGTTTTGGGGCTGTAGCCAGATGATTGATACCAACGGCCATAAAGGATGACTCATCCTTTATGGCCGTATTGGCCCGGCCAGACATGAACAAATAAAATCCCCCGCGCGGGGCGGACCGGAGAAATGGCCGGCGCCGCGCCGCCATGGCTGCTTCCGCCAGAGGGTTATGTCTCTGGATTGTCACGAAAGAATCACGCTGTAGTAAAAAAACTTTCTCAAAGTTTTGGTAGTAGGCGCTTCATAAAGGTATTGGCCTTAATAAGAGGGGTTTACGGCAGTGGGGTTTCAGTTGAATACGCGGCAGGCGCTGCGGCCTATGCGAAGCAGGTTTACGGTACTGCTTCTGTCCACCAGTTGTCTCTTTCCGGCTGCCGCGCAGGCGCAGACCGTTAGCGCGGGCGAGGTAAGCGCCACCGCGGAATCGGCGCAGACCGGGGTGACCAAGGCGCCGAGCCAGAAGCAGGTTTTCAAATCCGGTACGACCGTCCGCGTTTTGAATCGCAAAATTCTTGATGCCGCCGGTCCTGTCGCGGGCGCGGCGCAGATGCTGTCTTATGCGCCGGGTGCACAGGTTTCCGGCTATGGCAACACGGGTGCCACGAAATACACCGTTACCTTGAACGGGCTGATGCAAGGCTGGGGCGGTTATGGCGGGTTTACGGGCGATGGCGCACTGGCCGTAACGCTGGATGGCGTGCCGGTGGTCGACCCCGCCACGGGGCTTTGGCAGTCCAACATGATTCCGCAAAGCGGGATGATTAGAAACGTGACCACCACGTATGGCCCGGGGAACCCGCTTAACCGCTGGTACAACAACATTGGCGGTGGTATTGAATTTACGCCCGTGCAGCCCACGGCCAAGCCCGGCGGCGATGTTAATGTAACATATGGCAGCTACGGCCAGAAGAATATCGAATTCGACCTGCGGACGGGCGACTACCATGGCTGGTCCACGGTTTTGGCTGGCGGCGCGGGTGAGGGTGACAGCTTCCGCACGGCGCCGGATGGGTTTACCAGCCCTTCCAACGACTACGCCATTTACATGAAAACGGTGAAGAGCTTTACCGGCGGCAACGTGGCTTTTGGCGGCTATTTTGCCCGCAGCGCCGGTTACCGTACGCCGGTTATTCCCACAACGTCTCAGCCTGGCATTACCACAACAGGCAGCCCGGGCGCGCCGCTTTACAGCCAGCAGGATTCCGGCTTTTACAGCTCTCTGCCTTACAACACCTACGAAAAATTCGATACCGACCAGTTGTGGATGGTGTTTGCGCGTGAGAATTTTGACCTGGACAGCACGACGCAGCTTCATAACCTGACATATTATGAGAACTTCACGCGCACGCATTCGCGCTTGAACGACCTTTACAACGTGGGGCCGCAGGAAAGGGAGTATAACAGCCCTTACACGAATGTGTTTGGCGACAAGCTGTGGCTGAGCAAGGAGCTGCCCTTCAATACCGTTGATTTTGGCGGGTATTACATTCACACCTACTATAATAGCCGTAATAATTTTTATAATCCGGTTGATGGCGGCGCAACGAGTGTGGTTAATATTGGCGGCAAGATAAGGTCTTCCTATTTCAGCCAGGACAATTTTGCGATGTTCGTGCAGGATGACATTCATCCTATTTCACGCCTCAGCATTGTGCCCGGCATCCGCTTCGTGAGCTTCCAAACCGCCTACTCCAATGGCGCGCAGCAGGATTTCGGCTTCGCGCCAGGTGTGGTTCTGTCGACGCATTGCCCGCTCACCAACACCTCGACAAGTGGCAACGCCAAAGATCAGGGGGCTTCCTGCGACGCGAGTGAAAGCCGCAACGGCGTCGAGCCGTCCATTTCCGCGAATTTCCAGGCGACGCCCTGGATGGCTGTTTATGGCGCGATTGGCGAAGCGTTGCGCACACCCCCGGTTGGCGGCGGCGGCGGGCTCTTCCAATCGGTCGATCCCACATCCTATCATCTGGAGCTTGGCCAATATTACGATATCGGCGCGAAATTCCATGTTGCCGACATGGGGGTGCTGCGGCATTTCATCGCGGGTGTCGATTTCTTCCATCTCCGCTATTCCAAGCAGGATCTCAGCTACACGTTGGCATCGGGTAATTCAGTCTCGGCGAGCGGAAGCTCTATTTATAAGGGTGTAGACCTCTTCCTCGACGATAATCCGCTCTATAATCTGTTTGTCTTTGGCAATGCGTCTTTCGTTAATGCCAAATATCAGGATTACGTAACTGGCGCTGGCTCATCATCGCCGGGTACCAGCTATAATGGCAGCAATGTTCCTTACGTGCCGAGCACGAATTTCAACATTGGCGCTTATTACAATTATCCGCTTGGCGATATGCTGCTGAAGCCGCGCATCTGGTATCAGTTCACCGGGTCTCAGAATATCTTCAACAATGTTACGGGCGCGCCAAGCAGCCAGAAGATGGCGAGCTATGGAACGCTGAATTTGTCGGCGAAGCTGGTGGTGCCGGTGAACGTGCCGGATGTTGGGCATAAGCTGGTCGACTTCAAACTGACCGCGCTGAACATTACCGATAACCAGTATAATGAATACGAGTATATCTCGAGCGGCGGCTATTTTGGTACGTCGAACGGGGGTTACAAGCTGGCTTATCCGGGTGCGCCGTTCACCATTTATGGTACGGTTGGCTTCCACTTCTAGCGGCTTTTGCGGCGCGGGCGTTTGTAAACGCCCGCGCCATTTATCACCGGCCAGGCCCGGCATTACGGGCTTGGCCGGTATTTTTGCAAGTGAGATTGCCTGGCGCGGCTTTGTGTTTTGCGCCAGGGTTGTTGTGGTTTTATGTTGGATGGCCGGCGGAAAATTATAATGCTCATGAATGGTTTTGGTTCAGCCGATAACGAAATTCCTCCTTTTGCCCGCGAGCGCTCGGTATTTCCCGCCGCATTGCTGATTGCGCTGGCTATTGAGGCGGCTCTTCTGCTTGGTATGTCTGTAATGGCGCGCAATCCGCCGCAAGTGGCGGCGGCGGCGCAAGTGACGCACATAAAAATTATAGCGCCACCCAAGCCTGTTCCGCCCAAGCCTGTTCCGCCGCAACCGCAGCCCGTGCCGCCGCCCAAGCCTGTTATACCCAAGCCTGCGCCGCTGCCCAAGCCGGTTCCGCATCATGTTTCCACGCCGCGTCCGCATCCTGTTGCGCGGCCACGGCCAGTTGTTCATCAGCCGCCGTTGGTGCACCAGGCCCCACCCCCCAAGCCGCAGCCAGCGCCGGTTTCAGCGGCTGTTCAGGAAAGCGCTCTCCAGGCCTATGCGGGCTCCGTGCACGATGCCGTGCAGAGCAATCTTCGGGTGCCGCAGATGGTCAAGATGATGAATCTTTCAGGTGTTTCTGAAATTGCCCTGCGGATTGCACCAGATGGCCAGTTGCTGTCGGTTGTGGTGATACACTCATCCGGCATTCCGCTTATTGATAAAGCCGCCCTGACGGCCGCCCATGCAACGCGCTTTCCGCCGTTCACGGCGGCCATGCCGCAGGGCCCGATTACGGTGGATCTGTCCGTTCAATTAAGTACGGACTGATGCAAATGGGTTTTGCGGCAGGTGCAAGCCGGCATCTGCTGTCCTGAAAGAAACATGGCGGCGGACGCGACTGACATTGTTTTGTCATACATCGCGGCGCTGTTCTGGTGTATCGCGAGGGTCACAAGGAGTTTTTGTAATGTCTATAAAATACATCGTTCATCTGGCAAATTATTCAGATGGCATTCTGTACGTTCTGGCCTTCCTGCTATTCGTGGCGCTGGCGGTGATCATCGACCGCTTTTGGACGCTGCGCAGCACCATATTGCGCGGAAAATCGGTGATCCATACGGCGGCGGAGCTTGCCACGCTGCGCCAGGCGGAGTTTGCAAAACTTCTGCAGGCCTCGAAGAACTTGCCGGAAGCCGTGCTGATCGACACGGCCATGCGCCACCATGGCGGGGTCAGCCAGGATGCGCTGTCCAACCGGCTGGATGAATCCATCATGCTGATTGCTCCATCGCTCGACCGCAGGCTGTGGGTGTTGGATACCGTGGTTACGCTGGCGCCGCTCCTGGGGCTGTTTGGCACCATCGTGGGGATGTTCCATGCCTTTAACGTGCTGGCCCAGCCTGGCCATGCGCCGGCGGAAGTTACGGCGGGTGTGGCGGATGCGCTGGTGGCCACGGCGTTTGGCTTGTTCATCGCCATGCTCGGCCTTACCGGTTTTAACGCGCTCTCCAATCAGGTGCGCTTGATTGTGCACCAGCTGGATTTGTTGAAAATGATGATTGTAAACCGCACGGACGGTGCCCCCGTTATGTCCGCCAGCAATGCCGCGCGGCCGGCCAGCGCCACTCATTTGGCCACAGCGTGAGGGTGCGGGCAAATGCGCTATTTTGAACGCCGGAAGGCGCGCATCGAGATCATTCCCATGATCGATGTCATGCTGTTCTTGCTTGTGTTTTTCATTATCGTCACGCTGCAGATGATCCCGGATGCCGGGGTGCGGATGCAGCTCCCCGTCAGCTCGTCCTCGCAACATTTGCCGCACCCTAAATTCATCGTGAACATTCAGGCCGATGGCACGATCTCGGTGAAAAACAAGGTTATGACCCCCGCGCAGTTGACGGCAATGTTTGCCGCCGATGGGGCGCCCAGCAAAACAGAGGTGACGATTGCGGCTGATAAAGCCACGGCATTTCAGAATTTTATAACCGTGATTGATGCGGCGAAGAAGGCTGAGGTAACGGATATCGGCATTGCGGCGAAGCCAGGAGCTGGCAATTAACCATGTATCCGTGGCGCGGTGCCGGGCATTGCAAGGCTTTGTAGTGTATGCTACAGACTTGGGCGCTTAATGCCGAAATTGCCACGGAATGTGCGGTTGATGATGAAGGCGGAACAAACGATATGCCCCAGAAGCTGACAGGGGCGCGCGGCAAGGCCGCGTCTGCCCCAGCCGCGGCCCAGCCCGACAGGCTGGCGGCGCAGGTGCAGGCGCTGCAGGCTGGTTTGCCGCCTGCCGTGCTGCGTGTGGCGCGCTTTTTCAACGGCAACCGCGTGGCTGTGCTGGCCAATTCCGCGGCCGAGCTGGCGGCGCTTATCGGCACATCGGACGCCACGGTGGTGCGCACCGTGCAGGCGCTGGGTTTCCAGGGCCTGCCGGAGCTTCGTCATTCCATTGCCGTGGCAATGGGGGCTAATGACGCGCCCTTGCACAACATGCACCGCACGCTGGAAGAGCTGTCGGGTGACGGCGGAGACGCGGCGGCGGCGAGCGATCTGGTGATTGATACGCATGTGGAGTCTTTGCGCGCTTTGCAGGAAAACGCGGCGCGGGCGCAAATTCATGCCGCCATTGCCGTACTGCATGCGGCGGGGCGCATTGTTATTTATGCCGCTGGCCCGTCGCGGCCGCTGGCGGAATATGTGCGCCTCATGCTGGCGCGGCATGGGCGCAATGCCAAGGTTATTGGCCAAGGCGGGGTTGGTTTGGCGGATGATCTGGCCGATCTCTCGGGGCAAGATGGGATGCTGATTCTCTCTTACGGCGATCCGTACCGCGAGGTGCTGCTGGCGGCGTCCGAGGCGGGCGTGCTCGGCATTCCCATCGTGCTTGTTACCGACATGCCAGGCAGCAAACTGGCCCAGGCCGCCAATGCCATAATCGCGGCCCGGCGCGGGCGGGCGGAGCGCGTGGCGCTGCATGGTGCCACCTTTGTGGCGCTAGAGGCGCTGGTGATGGGCCTGGCCGTGGCCAGCCGGGGCCAGACAATGCGCGCGCTCGGGCGGCTGAGCACCTTGCGCGCGGCGCTGGACGGAAAACAGAGGCGCGGCGCCGGACAATGACCGGACAATGAAATGCACATGACAGAGCTTGCGTGCGGGCGGCCCATTGCCGTGCCCGCGTAACAATCATTCTATCTCCGCCGCCTGTATCTAAAGGAACTGGTGCCTTGCGTAAAATTATTGCCGCCGCCTTCGCAATTTTCATTGCTGCTGTTGCCGCCTTCATGCTTTGGCCTGCTTCCAGCCCGGGCCTGGTGCTTTATTCCGGGCTTGATTACGGCCCCGCCGTGGCCGCCGCCTTCACCAAGGAAACGGGCATCAAGGTTGTTACCGTGCGCCTTGCCACGGGCAGCCTGCTCGCGCGCATTGCCGCGCAGGGCCACCACCCGGACTGGGACCTCGCGTGGTTCGACGGCGCCACGGCCGCCGCAGCGCTGGATGATGCCGGGTTGCTGGCGCACCATCTGCCAACGCCGCAAAACCTAACCCCCACGGGCCAAAGCCTTTGCAGCGCCAATGGCGCGTATATTCCCACCGGCTTCACGCTGGCGGGCGTGTTCATCTCGTCCCCCGCACGCCTGGCCGTGCCGCCCGCTGCCTGGGCAGACCTTGCCGCGCCCGCGTATCACGGCCAGATCGGCATGAACGACCCTTCCATCTCGGGCCCCACCTACCCCATGCTGGCCGGCATGCTGAAGCAGGCGGGCGGCTGGCCGCAGGGCCAGGGCTTTATTGCCGCGCTAAAAGCCAATGGGTTGCAGGTGTTCGATAAAAACGACGCCACCCTGGCCGCCCTGCAGTCGCAGACAATCAGCGCCGCCATCGTGCAGTCCTCGGCGGCGTTGTTCTTTGCCGCGCATCATCCCGGCTATCGGGTCACCATTCCCGTACCCGCCTATATGTTGCCCAACGTAATGGTGGAGGCCAAGGGGCTGTCCGCGCGCAAGCAGGCCGAGGCGGCGCGTTTCATGGCCTTCCTCATGCGGCCGGACATCCAGAAGCTGCGCCAGGCCCAGGGCGAGGCGGATGGGTATTACTGGCCCGTTACCAGCAATGCCCCGGCCCCGCTTCCCGGCATGCCAGCACTTTCCACGCTCAGCATTGCCACGCTCAACCCGGTTCGCTGGGGGCGGCTGGAGGGCACCATCAATGTATGGTTTGGCAAGATGATGAGCGGCACATGAGGCTGGCGCGCCTACTGGCGCTGGCGCTGCTGGCGGCGCTGTTCGTCTATCCGCTGGCACGGCTGCTGGTTCTGCCGCTCTTCGCGGGCAGCAATGTGGCGCCCAGCCTGCCCGCGCTGGCCAACTCCGCCTTTTTCGCGCTGCTGGTGGGGGCCATTGCCGCGCCGCTGGGCGCGGTGCTGGCGCACGCGCTGGAAAGCCTGAACGGGTTGGCCGTGCGGGCGCTGGACCTGGGGTTGTGGCTGCTGTTTCTTACCCCCGGCTATGTGCTCACCACGGGGTGGCTCGTCATCATGGCCCATCCGGCCTTGCGCAACAGCCTGGCTGGTCATGTTTTTCTTGGTGCGCCCGGCCTTGTGTTTTTGTACCTGCTGAAATCTCTGCCCTTTGCCGTGTTCGTGGCCCGCGCCACCTTCGCCGCCGCCGGCGCGCAGCTTGGCGAGGCCGCGCTGGTGCTGGGCCTGCCGCGCTGGCGGCGCTGGCATTTACGCTTCCGTCTGGCGCTGCCGGCCATGGCCAGCGGCTTCAGCATCGCCGCCATCGAGACGATGCAGGAATTTGGTATTCCCGCCACGCTGGGCCTTACCGCCAAAATCCCCATCCTCACCTATGCCATCTACCAGCGCCTCAACACCACGCCAACGGATTTTGCCGGTGCCGCCGCGCTGTGCTGGTGGCTTATTCTGGGCGCCGCGCTGCTGGCGCTGCTGCAGGTGGCGGTGCAACGGCGCCACCAGGCCGCCCTGGTTAATGGCCGCGCGCGCCACGCCGCGCGCGCAAGGCCCTCGGCCATTACGCTGCTAATGCTGGCGGGTGGGGCAGCACTGCTATGGTGCCTGGGGCTGGCGGCGCCTTTGCTGGCGCTCATCCTCACCGCGCTGGGCGGGACGCTGCATAGCGGCGGCCTTGGCGCGGTGCCGCGCTCGCTGTTTTACGGCATGCTGGCGGCCACGCTGGCGCTGGGGGTGGGGTATTTCATCCTCAAACTGCAACAGGGGCGCTCGCTCTGGTTCACCGCCTTTGTGCAGGCCGGGCTTGCCGCCAACATGGCGGTGCCGGGGCTTATTCTCGGCGCGGGCTATATCATCGCCTTCAACAATAACATTTTGCCGCTTTATGGCACGGTGCTGCTGCTCATCATCGCCTATGCCGCGGGCGCGCTGCCCGCTGCCATCCGCCTGCTTGGCACGGCGTGCAACCAGCTTGATACCAAGCTGGACGAAGCAGCGCGTATTTTTGCCCTGCCACGCGCCACGCGGCTTATCGACATTGAAGCCGCGCTGCTCGCGCGCCCGGGCATGCAGGCCTGGCTGCTGGTGGTGGCGGCGGTGATGTTCGAGCTGCCAATTTCTGAGCTGCTTTACGTACCTGGCGCCGCGCCGCTGGGCGTGGCCATTGTGTTTGCCGATATGAAGGCCGATTACGCCACGGCGGCCCGCCTGGCCCTGCTGGGGCTGGCTGCGCTGGCTGGCCTGGCCCTGCTGCTTAACGCCGCGCTGCGCCTGGGCACAGCGCACCAGGCCAAGGAGGCCGCATGAATCCCAGCCTGCATATTGAACAAGCCTGCCGCACCCTGGGCGGACGCAAGGTGCTGCGCGGCGTCGACCTGGCGCTGGCGCCCGGCCAATGCCTGGTTCTGGCGGGCGAATCCGGTTCGGGCAAAACGACCTTGCTGCGCATGGTGGCCGGGCTGGAACGCGCCGATGCCGGGCGCATTGCCATTAACGGCACGGTGATGGATGACGCCGCCCGCCTTTATGTGCCCGCCGAGCGCCGCGGCCTGGGCATGGTGTTCCAGGATTTCGCCCTTTGGCCGCATATGAGCTGCCTGGAGAATGTGGCCCTGGCCTTGCCGCCGGCCACCCCAAAACGCAACGAGGCCGCGCAAGCCCTGTTGGCGCGTTTAGGCGTGGCCGCCCTGGCGCCGCGCCGGCCGGCGCAATTATCGGGCGGCCAGCAGCAGCGCGTGGGCATAGCCCGCGCCCTGGCGGCACGGCCCAAATTGCTGCTGCTGGATGAGCCGCTCTCAAGCCTCGACCTCGGCACCCGCGCGCATTTGCGCGAGGCATTGCGCGAGAGCGTGCGCGAAGCCGGTATTTCCGCCTTGCTGGTTACCCACGACCCCGAGGATTGCTGGGCGCTGGCCGACCAGGTGGCGGTGCTGGAAGAGGGGGTGATCCGCCAATACGGCACCCCCAGCGCCCTGTGGTCCGCGCCGGCCTCGCCCTATATCGCGCGCTTTACCGGCGCGCTGGGGGGGATTCAGGTTCCGGTCTGTGGCAAGGATGGCATGGCCATGCTGGTGCTGGGCGGCCAGCCTCTAGCGTTGGCCGCGCCATTGCCCTCCACCGGGCGCGGGCTGCTGTTCTGGCGCGACGATGCCTTCCACCCCGCGCCGGATGGCAATATCGAGGCGGAAGCTCTATCGGCACAATTCCAGGCGGGCCGCTTTCTCGTGCGCTGGCGCGTGCCGGGCCTGGAGCAGCCGGTAAGCGCCTTGCTGCCCGCGCCAGTTGCACCGGGGCCGCAACGTATTTGCGCGAGGCCGGGAAAGTTTTTTCTGTTTCATGAAGTTGGAGACGCATAGCCCATGATTTCTGTTCTGCTCGCAACCTTTTTGACCGCCACGGTGGAGTGGGTGGAGGCCTATACCATCATCCTGGCGGTGGCGCTCTCCATTGGCTGGCGCCGCGCCCTGCACGCGGCGGGTGTTGCGCTGCTGGTGCTGGCGGTGCTTACCGGGTTTGGCAGCTTCATTCTTACCCGCATCCATAATCTCGCCATTTTGCAGTTCGTTGTGGGCGTGTTCCTGGTGCTGTTTGGCGTGCGCTGGCTGGGCAAGGCGGTGGCGCGCGGCGCGGGGCTGAAGAAACTGCACGATGAGGACGAGGAATTTGCGTCCTTGCGGGCGCGCGACGATATTCATGAGGCCCGCGCCGCCTGGTTCATCGCCTTTAACGGCATGCTGCTGGAAGGGCTGGAAGTCTGGCTGATTGTGGTGGCGCTGGGCGTGCAGACGCACCATACCATGGCCGCCGCCGCCGCCGCGCTGGCGGCGCTGGCCGTGGTGGCACTGGCCGGCGCCTTGCTGCGCCAGCCACTTTCCCGCGTGCCGGAAAACGTCATCAAGTTCACGGTCGGCGCCGCGGTGCTCAGCTTCGGCAGTTTCTGGGTTCTGGAATCGCTCGGCTATGCCTGGCCATTGCGTGATGCCGCTCTGCCGCTGCTGTTCTTGTTCTACGCCGCCGGCGGGCTGGCGCTTATCCGTTTGAATGCACCTAAATCCACCAAGGCGGAGCTGGTCTGATGCAAGGTTTTATCAAAACATTATTTGGCGATAAGCGCACGCTGGCGGTGGCGGGCGGTTCCATGCTGGTGGCGCTGGCCGTGCTGCATTCTCCGGTGGCGGCGTGGGCCGGGCTGGTTTTTCCCGCCTGCCTGCTGGCGGGGGCGGCTTACCTCGCCCGGCATTAAGCGGGCCGCTTGTGTGGTCTGGGTTTGAGGGCTAGTCTCGTCCCGCAATAAACTTTGGCGGTCTTGGCCAGCGCGGCGGGGTTGCCGCTGCCGGGATGGTTTTGGCGCCACATGATGCCTGGTTTCACCATGGTCACACTGCCCAATGGCTGGCGCGCGCAACGTGCCAGGAACGCCATGAAGCGCCGGATGCCCCCGGAAAACCGGGGGCAGGGCGCGGGCGATAAGGGGTTTGCGCTTTTGGTGGTGTTGTGGAGCCTGGTCCTCATCAGCCTCCTCACGGCGCAGATATTGGCATCGGGCCGGACCGCCATGGCGCTCGCGGATAATGTGCGGGCGGGTGCCGCGCTGCGCGCGCGCGCCGATGGAGCGATTAATGAGGCATTATTCCATCTGCTATCCGGCGGCACTGCGCATTGGCCGCCGGATGGAAGCGAGCATCTGCTAAACGCGGGCGGTGTGCCCGTTGCCGTGAAAATCCGGCTGCTGGACAATAAGATCAACCCCAATTTGGCATCCACCGCCCTGCTGGCTGGCTTGTTTCAGGCTTGTGGCGCGGCCAGGGCGCAGGCCTTCCAGCTTGCGGATGCGGTGGTGCAATGGCGCAGCCAAGCCGTTTCGCAGCAAGCCGGGCAGAGCGAAATTGCGCAGTATAAGCAGGCTGGCTTGCCCTTTGGCCCGCCGGGCCAGCCGTTCAACGATACCAGCGAGATGGCTTATGTGATTGGCATGCCGCCCGGTTTGCTGGCGCGGGCCGAGCCGTATATGAGTCTGTATCAACCAGATGATCCTAACCCCGCAGATTCGGGTGCGGTGGTGCGCCAGGCGCTTACCCTTGCCGGGCAGACGGGTATCAGCAGCGCTGGCTACGCGGGCACACAGCCGGTTGTTTCGATTGACGCGCGAACGCAGCAGGCTGGCGGACCGGAGGTAGACCGGGTTGCGATTATCGGCATTGCCACGGGCGATGGGCCGTACCAATTTCTCTCCCTGAAAAACGGACGTTATACTAACGGTCCTTGAGCATGACCGTTGGTATAACGCTTATGCCTGGCGCGTGGCCGCCCCGCCAGCCCCACGCGCGATACCAACGGGCATAAAGGATGAGTCATCCTTTATAGCCGTTGGTATTAGAGCCGGATGATGAGCCCCATGCAGCGCCCGGTATTGCTGCAATATCGTTACATTTTATCGTTTGCCAGGGCTTTCTGGCGGTGCTGGGCCGCGGCAATAGCTTCGTGCAAGGTTGTAAAAATGCGGTCTGCGCCAATAACGGCGGTAATGCCGTGCCGGTTCATGTCGGCGTGAAGGGAAGGGGAGACGCGGGCAAAAATCACAGCAACATTTTGGGCCGCGAGATCGATGAGCAGATCGCGGATGGCGTGGGCGGCCGAGAAATCAATATCCGTGATGGCGCTGGCCTCGACCACGCACGAACGGATTAGGGGCTTGGCGGAGTCTGTAAGCATATGAATATCTGTTATGAATCGCGTGTAGTTTGCGTAGAATAGATCTGCGCCAAAGCGATAGATGATAAATCCGGGCCCGGTTTGCGTGCCGGACACCACGGGGGCTGGAACCCAATTGCCGGAAGTGCCTGGGATGAGAACCCTGGTGTCTGGCCGGTAGCTGTGACGGACATGACGGAACAATGAGAGTGCGATTGCAAGCAGAATGCCTTGTTCGACACCGGCGCCAACCACGGTTATTGCCGCCATGATTGCCAGCGTGAATTCGCCAGGGCTTTCGTGGCGGATATCGCGCAGGGCGGCGATGTCGATCATGCTAACGGCAACCGTGAACACGATGGCGCCCAGAACACAGCGCGGAAGATAGCGTAGCGGGCCAGTGAGAAACAGCAATACAACGAGTACGGCACCAGCGAAAACCAATTGAGCGAACTGGTTTTCTGCCCCCGCGCGCTCTGCCATGGCGGTTTGTGTAGGGCTCCCGTTAACAACGAAGGTGCCGCTTAGCGCGGCTGCCGCATTGGCTGCGGCAAGACCAAGAATATCGGCGTCTGCCTCTATGGCTTCGCGGTGGCGCGTTGCAAAGGCACGCGCTGTTGCCTCGCTCTGCGCGATGATCATGACGAAGCAGGATGCCGCGACCGGCACAAGGGGCAATGTCTCGCCCCAGCTGACTTGTGGCAGACCAAATACGGGTAAGCCGCCAGCAACCTGGCCAATATCGGCGATTCCATACCTGGAGAAATGGAACATGGCGCTGGCGGCGATAGCACCAAGCACGGCCATCAGCGGGATTGGTATACGCGATGCAAAACGTTTTCCGAGCAGTATGACGAAAATGACCAGGAGCGAGAGTAATACAGTTGGAATATTACTCTGGGACAGCGTGCGAATAAGCTCCCAGGCTTGGATAAGGCTGTTATTCGCGGTCAGGGCAAGGCCCGTCATGTCGCCGCACATTAAAATTCCGACTTGCACACCCACGCCCGCGAGGAAGCCAACCAGTACGGTTTGGGGAAGAAAATCTGCTAGAAAACCGAGTTTGAAGATGCGGGCTATGAGCAGGAGGCCCGCCGTAAGCAGCGCAACCATGCTGACCAGCGCCATATAATGCGGGCTTCCCGGTGTTGCCATGCGCGAAAGCGCACTCGAGAATATCGCGGCGGTGGCACTATCGGCCGCGACGACAAGGCGGCAGGAAGACCCAAAAATGGCGAAAGCAACCAAAGGCAACAATACGGTATAAAGGCCGGTGACAGCGGGCATGCTGGCGATGCGGGTGTAACCAAGGACTTGCGGGATATTCATTGAAGCAAGGCTGATACCCGCAAAGGCGTTGCGGATGGCGCCCTCGCGGGTGATGTTACGAAGTCCGCCAAAAAGCCTCAGGCGCATGCCGCAAACCCGGCTTCTGAAAAGGGGTGTGACAAATCATCCTCCCTTACGGTTTGCGTGCACCAGGGAATGTTGCGGGATTCTCGGCACATTTGGCAATTGGCTGCGTGAAGATTCACGGCTTGCATTGCAATCTTCCAGGTGAATAAAATTTAATCCAGTATAGCGCGTCAGGCAGAAATATTCCAGGACTAATCTCAAGGTAATATATCCGCATGCTGATTTTTGTATGACCGAATTTTATGAATGGCCCGTTTGCGCGCGGTTTGACAAATAGACAGGGAAAATTTTTCATGTTCAAGTATTCCAGCAAATGCAAATGGAGCAATCGATAATGCAACCGCGCCATGGAGACATTCTTCCCGCATACCGGCGGATTGTAAGCCTTTATGGATTCATCTGGCTGCTGAATGCTGCCTTCCTGCTCTGCCCGTGGCTGCTGACGCCGCAACATTTGGCAATGCAGCATTTCCTGGCGTTATTCGCACGCTCCACAAGTCACGCGCCGCAATTATTGAAGCCGCTTTTTGCGGGAATGGAAGCTGGCATCGGCGCCTTGGGGGCGCTGAACGCCGCCATGTTTATGGCAGCCATTACCGCTGTAATCGGGTTATGCCTGTTGTTTCGTGTTTACGTGCAATTTGCTTCAGTTTTGGGATTTTTCTATTCGCTTCTGCTGTGGTTTGCCATTGAGGGGTTAGGGTTTCCGTACACCAATGGGCAGACAGATCCGAGTGTGATGCCAGCCTATGCCATAGGCTTTATGTTTATACTTGCCGTTAGCGCGCGGCAAAAAAACATTGCCGGGAGCATAAACGAGAAAATTTGGGCCGCCGGGCGTACCGCTTTTGGCCTGCTCTGGTTATTCGATGCTGTATTGAAGTGGCTTCCCGCGTTTATGTTCCACTTTGACAGCCAGATAACGTCACAATTTTCTGGCCAGCCATCTTGGGTGGTTTCGTGGCTTCATCTTGTCTTGGCCATTATTTCTTTTGTTGGGCCGGTAACATTCGCCGTTATAATCGCGCTTGCTGAAACAGCAATCGCCTTATCTCTATTAACCGGATTTGCCCTGCCTTACATGGCGCCTCTGGCCATTGTTTATTCTTTGAGCGTGTGGTGTACCGCTGAAACCTTCGGTGGACCGTATTCCTTGTCTGGCACGGGTGTCAGGGGTAATGTCATCGGAAACGTTATAATCTATGTTATTCCATTTTTAATGATTATTGCGAATATCCGTTCAAACAAAGCAGGGCGGGATCCTGCAGAAGCTGAAAAGCACCAGCCGCTTTGAGTGCTTGACCACGGAAATGTTTCATCACGCCTCCTGTCCTCTGTCGTGCGCCCGCAAAATCGCCTCGTATGTTTCCATTACCTGAACTCTATATTCGCCATGTGTAATCACAAACCGCTCATTCGCCGCTAAATCTTCCAGCAAATGCCGCACCGCATGCTCTGGGCTGGCCACATGCCCTGCCGTGTCCATCTTGCGGCTCGCCATCATCACATCAATATCCTCGCGCCGTATCTCGGCCTGTCCCAGCGCCGCGGGGCGCGCCGCGGCACTGCTTTCCAAATGCCGCGTTATCATCCCCGCCGGCAGAATACTGGTCACGCCGATTTTTTCTTCCGCCAGTTCCATGCGCAGCGTTTCCGTGTAGCCCAGTACCGCGTATTTGCTGGTTGTATAAGCCCCCATGCGCACGCCAGGCGTGAGAGACGCCGAAGACGCCGTAACCGCGATATGCCTGTGCCCGGAGGATTTGCGGATTAGCGGCAGAAACGAATTTACCGTATGCACCACGCCCAGCACGTTCACATCCAGTACCCAGCGCCAGTCGCGCGCGGTCAGCCTGTCTAGCGCGCCAAATTGCTGCACGCCCACATTGGCACACAGCACGGTGCAGGCGCCAAACGCGCGCGCCGTGGCCACGGCGGCACCCTCCATCGCGGCGGCATCCGCCACATCCACCTGCATTGCCATTGCCTGGCCACCGGTGCCGCGCACCATCCGCGCTGTCTCCTCTGCGCGCGCGCCGTCAATATCCAGCGCCACGACCCCCATGCCGGCAGCAGCAAAGCGCTGCACCATGGCGCGCCCCAGGCCCGAGCCAGCCCCGGTTACCACCGCCACACCATCACGAAAATAATCCTGCGTGTTCATGTCCTGCCCCTCCATGCCCGGCTTTTTGGCAATTCTGGCATGGCCGCGGGGCTTGGGGCAATCGTGGCGCGCTATACGGCAGCTCCGCCATTCACGCCTAAAAGTTGCGCTGTAATATACCCGGCCTCTTCCGACGCAAAAAAAGCGCACGCCGCCGCCACATCTTCCGCGCAGCCCAAACGCGGAATGGGGTAGCTTGCCACAATCTGCTCAACCGGCACGGGGAATAATCCGCCCTCAATCGCACGGCGCGCCATTGGTGTGTCTATAAACCCGGGGGAGACGCTGTTCACAGTAATGCCTTTTGGCCCCAGCTCTATGGCCAGAGAGCGGGTCATGGCAATCACCCCGCCCTTGCTTGCCGTATAGGCAACCATATTGGGTGCCCCTGTCTGCGCGCCGAACGAAGACACGTTGACAATCCGCCCCCAGCCCGCCGCCAGCATATCCGGCAGCACGGTCTGGGTTACAATATAGGGGCCTTTCAAATTCACGCCGAGCTGCCTGTCCCACCCTTCCTCATCGATCGCCTGGAACGCGCAAAAACTCTCCACCGCCGCGTTGTTGATAAGCACGGTAACAGGCCCAAACTGTGCACGCAGCCGGGTTACGGCGGCTTCAACTTGCGTGCGGCTGGAAATATCCGCCCGCAGCGCCAGCGCTTCGCCCTCTGCCGTGGCAATGGCAGCAGCCACCGCCTCGGCGTTTTCGCCGTTTATGTCCAGCACACCCACGGCCATGCCAGCGCGTGCCAGCCTGCGGCTCGTGGCCTCCCCCATGCCTGCGCCGCCGCCCGTTACCAGCGCAACCCTGCGCATTACCGTGCCCCCCGGAACAAACGCGGCGGCAGCAGGAAATAAGCCAGTGCTGGTAGCAGCACCATGGCGCCCAGCATATTCCACAGGAACATGAAGGAGAGCAGGATGCCCATATCCGCCTGGAATTTGATGGGCGCGAAAATCCAGGTGGCAACACCCGTGGCCAGCGTAATGCCGGTGAGTATAACCACCCGCCCGGTAAATAATAGCGTGGCATGATACGCCTCGGACAAACTTGCCCCCTGGCGCAGGTTTTTCAGCATGATGCTGAGAACATAAAGCGCGTAATCCACGCCGATACCAACACCCAAGGCCGTTACCGGCAATGTTGCCACTTTCACGCCAATATGCAGCCACACCATCAGCGCCTCGGCCAAAATCGACGTGATGGTGAGTGGCACCACCGCACAAACAACAGCGCGCCAGGAGCGGAATGTGATGAAGCAGAAGAGGATGACCACCGCATAAACCAGGATAATCATATTCCGGTTGGCCTGCTTAATCACCATATTCGTCGCTGCCTGGATGCCGGCATTGCCCCCCGCCAGCGACATTTTGAAGTATTTACCTTGATTGATGGGGTTGTTGATGAAACGCTCAAGCAGCGCTGTCACCTTCGTCAGCGTCTTGGCTTTATGGTCGGTGAGCGAAATATACATGGGTGCGAACGTGCATGCGAAATTCACCAGCCCATCGGGCGTTGCCCTGGCAAAAGAGCCGAGTATGCCATCAGTCGGCTCAATTCCAAACCATTTCGGTGCGCCCTCATTCTGCAGCATGAACATCTGGTCCGCGAATGAGGCCTCGGATTCGGTGGATTCCACATAAGGCTTCTGGTCAAGCTGCCATTGCAGCCGGTCCATGGTGGCCAGCATGTCATAATCCACGCAGTGATAGGGGGCCGTGTCGGTAAACACGATATAGGTGTCGGACCCGGCGGTAAAATGGCTCACGATAAACGCATTATCGCGGTTATATTGCGAATCCTGCCGCAATTCCGGCGCGCCGGGGGCAAGGTCGCCAATCTGCACATTGCGCCCTATATACCAGCCCACGCCCGCAATCAGCACCCCGCCGGCAATGGCCGCCAGCGCGTAGCGGCGGGTGGTGAAGCGGTCCAGAAAATCCCAAACCAGATGCTGGCGCCGGGGCATGCCGGCCACGGGCGTGCTTTTGAGCGAACGCAGCGCCGCCTTACGGCTTACGCCGGTAAAGCTCAGCATCACCGGCAGCATCATCAGGTTCGTGATAATGAGAATCCCCACACCTATACAAGCAATAAGTGCAAGTTGCTGAATGGCGGCAATGCGGATTGTAAACAGAACCGCAAAGCTCGTCATATCGCAAATCAGCGCCGCGAACCCGGCCAGGAACAAGCGCCGGAACGTATAGCGCGCCGCCACCAGCGGATGCGTGCCGCGGCCAATATCCTGCATCACGCCGTTCATCTTCTGCGCGCCATGGCTCATGCCAATGGCAAACACCAAAAACGGTACCAGCACGGAATACGGCGTCAGCCCAAACCCCAGCAGGGTGAGCAGCCCCATTTGCCAGGTTACGGCGGTGAGCGAGGCAAACACCACCAGCAAGGTGGAGCGCACGCAGCGCGTGTACCAGAACAAAAACAGCGTGGCGATAACAATGGATACGGCAAAGAAGGTGAGTACCTTGTTGATGCCGTTAATCATATCGCCCACCACCATGGCGAAGCCCGTTATGCGCACGGTCACACCCTGGCGGTCATATTTGTCGCGAATTTCGTTCAGTTTCTTGGCCAGCGCGCCATAATTGATCGGCTTGCCGGTCAAATTATCCTTCTCCAGCAGCGGCGCGGTAATCATGCTGGAGCGGAAATCATCGCTCACCAGGCTGCCCACCTTGCCCGTGGCCAATATGTTGCGCCGTACCACATCCAACGCCGCCTGCGTGCCGTTATAGTCGCTGCCAATCACCGGCCCGCCATTCAGCCCGTCGGATGTAACCGCCACCCAGCGTGTGCTTGGCGTCCAGAGTGAAGTCATGAACGCCTGGTTCACGCCCGGCAGCACATAAATCTCGTCATTCATATGCTGCAGCACATTCAGGTAATGTTTATCGATGATCGTGCCCTTATTCGCGGTCACTGAAATCTGGACGGAATTGGCGCCTAATTGGAGTTCGCTGAAATGTTTAAGGTAATTACGGATGAAGGGCTGATGTGTGGGGATCGTATCATTAAAATCAGCATTAATCCGCACGTTCAGCGCGGCAATCCCCAGCGCCATCGTCACGGTAAGGCAGAGCAGCAGAAAGATGATACGGTTATTGAATAATATCCGCTCGAACAAAGAGCCGCTGCCCTTATCGAAATCATCGATATTGGCCAGAACCTCCATCTCCTGATTACCGTAATCCAACGCCATGCCTTCCTTCATCCAGATTTTCGATCAGGCCGCCAAATTATCCGGCGCGCTACGGCGCGGCGGCAAATAACGATGCCGGTTCCACCCGCACGCCGCCAGACCCCACGAACACGACATTTCCATTCGCGGCTTGGGTGAGCCCAAATACACCCATCTTCAAATTTTCGCCCACGGGCGTAAAGTTCTGCCCGTCATCATGGCTGATAAACAGGTTTCCGTCCTCGCTGGCCAGCAAAATCGCGCCCGAGCGCAGCACAATTCCATCCGTCAGGTCTGAGGTGGCGGGGCTTTGCACCGGCGTCCAGCTCTTGCCCTCATCGGCCGAGCGGTAAATCTCCCCCGCCACGCCATATGTCAGCACGGCGCCATCCGGTGTGCCAAGAATACCGAGAAACGTGTTCTCGTCCGGCACGGTCACCATGGCATAATTCTGCCCGTCATCGTCCGAGCGCAGTACCGTGCCTGCCTCACCCGCGAGAAACAGCGCCTGCCCATCCTGGGCAACCTTGTATATATTATGGCTCACCGGGTCGCCCACATGCAGGCTCCAATCCTGCCAGCTCTTACCGCCATCTCCGGTGCGCACGGCTATCCGGTAAGCGCCAAAAATGGTTGCATCTTGCGGGCTCTGCGCCAAAATCGTCAAAAATGGCTTGTCGTCGCCTGCATTTTTCAAAATTCGCGCCCTGCGCACGGCCAGGCTGGCGGCTGCATTGTCAGGGTGCGCCGCCGCATCCGCGGCGGCGGCCTTTGTCATCAGCCCCAGAACCTGATCGCCGGTCAACTGAATCTTCCAGCTTACCCCGCCATTGCTGGTATGCAGCACCACGCCCTGGCCGCCCGCCGCCCAGCCATGCCCGGCATTGGCAAAGGCCACGCAGGTTATCGTCTCGCTGGTTGGCACCTGGGCCTGGCGCCATGTCTGCCCGTTATCATCCGAATAGATAATTACCCCATGCCCGCCCACCGCCACCAGCCTGTTACCTGCGCGGGTAATGCTGATGAGCAGCGCCTGTGCCGGGGCACGCACTGTAATGGCCGGCCAGTACACAAGGCTTTGCGGATCAACCGCCCGCGCCGGCCCGGCCATGCCCAAACCCGCCGCCACCGCCAGGGCGCAGCACCATAACCCATTCCGTGCCATCATCATCTTCCGGGCCATCCCCATCTCCCGCACGCCATAATGCCGCCCGCCTGTTGCCCGGCGGGCGGCATTATTTGCCCTAGCCTAGTAAGAAGCCGAAGCCGCCATGGTCTGGGGCAGGAAGTAGCGTTCTGGCAACGGATTGAACCGCCAGGGCGCGTTATAGGGCGGGTCTGCGTACGCACCGTTATTCGAGACGTAATTCCCCGTCTGCATCGCGTAGGAAATGGTGTTCATACAAAGATTTCCTGGCAGGTTGGGAAAATTCGCGATCAAATTATACTGCACCCGCGCCAGATTCCCGGCCGCGTCCCAGGAATCATTCAGCCCCACCAGAGACATATCCTCATCCAGGTAGAACATGCGCCGCGCCAGCACATTGCGCTCGCCCTGGTGCAGTGTTGCCTCCACCTGCCAAACGCGGTGCAGTTCCCAGCGCACATGCTCGGGGTTATAATAATCCTTGTCGTGCATCGGCACGGCATCAACCCAGAAGACCCCGTTATTATTATACGGGATCAGCATCTCCTTCTTGCCGATCAGCTTCCAGTCATATTTATACAATGCGCCGTTGAACCCGAAATTCTCATCGTAATTTGTAATGTCATCCACATAAGAGGATGGCGTATCAAACTGCAGGTCCGGTGTTCTGCGTACCCGGCCCTGGCCCGCCAAAAGCGTCCAGGCCTGAAACGGGTGCGCGACCGGATTGGAGGTTAGATACCCTAGGGACTCACCGCCCGCTGCGGTGGGCGGGGCGAATTGCCGCAAAAACGTATCGAAAGAATCGCCGTTATACGTGCTTGGGCTGCCGTTTGGCTGGTAGTAGCCTGATTTCCAATAAACGGTCTGTCCGCTTACCAGCACCGGCGAGCCGCCCTCAACCGTATAGCCGCATACGGTTGTAACCATGTAAGGCGCCATGAAGCGCTGCTCGTGGTTCCACATAGCCTGCGCCCCCGCCTCGGCGGGGTCGCTGGAGAGGAACGGGAATGGAATACCGCCATAGCCGCCATTAAAGCCCATGCGGTAAGTGCCATTCTGCGGTGTCACGCGCGCCACATTGGCGGCGATGTTGCCGTAAACCCATTGCGGCGCGGCGTGGGTTCTGTGCGTGGGGTAAACCTTTACATAAAACCCCTTATCCTTAATCAGGGTCTGTATGCCTTCGGACAAAAGACCTTCATATTGCGCCAGGTTTGAGGAATCTACCTGGTATAGCATGGCGTCGCTGGCAAAAAAATCCGGCGGCAGCGTTTTCGTCGGATCCCAGCTCATGCCCGCGGGCACTGCCGTCAGCCCGCCCGTCCAGGCCGGAATGGTCCCGGCCTTATTGCCCGCGCGCTCAGAGCCAAAAGGCGTCAGCGTTGTCTGCAGCAGAGACACATCTGGCGTATCCGCATAACCGCGCCCCGTTGCGCCGATCATGGCCAGCGTGCTGCCGCCGGCCATCAAACCAAATTTGCGTCTGTTCATGATCATGGCAGGTTCAACCTTTTAGAATGTGTGTTGCAGGTTAAGCAGAACATAGTTGCGGTCCGCAATCGAAGGCTCACCCGCCAGCAACGGGTTGGGCGCGCCGATATTGTCGTAGAAAGTAAGGTTCGCGATCCAGGTCACGTCATAGGTCGCCGTTACGCCCGCGGTGAACGAGCCTGTGCCGTGATTCTCCGTCGAGTCGATCATGGAGCGCCCATATAGATTATAGGCAAGACCGATCGGAAACCCGATATCGAGATGTGGCAGAACGCTGTAATAATTGGGCGTTACCACCATCTCCATATCCGCCGCGGTGGGCGTGCGCGCCAAGCCGCCATTGGCGGGCGATGTAATGGCGGCGCGGTTGGCCGTTACCGACAATACGTGATTGAAACCAATTTCACCGCTGAACGTGACACCGCCCGGGTCGAGCGGGATGCCGGGAGACAGGTAAATGGCAGAAACCTGCCCCGCCCACGTGTTGCCCACCGGGTAGGCCGGATTGGAGTTTACGTTATTCGTTGCCGAAACATTGGCACCGGTCGCCAAATTCATGTGCTGGCGGAAAGAGATTTCGCCGCCAACATTCACCGGCCCGAATGTTGTCGAGAGCGAAGCGCCCTCAATCCATATATCACGCGGATAAACAACGCGGTAACTGGAATAATTTGGCGAGAGATAAACCGTCGGCGCCTTCGAATCATAGCGCAGCGCGTAGAAGCCGAGATCATACTCATCTATCGTCGCCTCGACCGCCATGCCAAACTGCCCGTTCTGGCTTGGCGGGCGAATATCTCCGGCACGGGGGATGCCGTAATAAGGCGCGAATAGCAGGCGCTGCCCGCCTTTATCCAATATATCAGCGGAGCTGAAGAAACTACCCGCGGCTTCCAGGAAGTCGGGCCGCCATTCAAACTGGTAATAGCCCTGCAGCGTTAACACTGAATTCGGCTAG
>JAJZFB010000042.1 GCA_021805545.1 Pseudomonadota bacterium
AAATAACGGCTCTTGGCCCGATTCGCGGACCTTGGTTTCTTGGACATTCAGTTGCCCCCTTATAGTTGTTGCCTTGGACGTGTTATTCAAAACGTCTTATTCGAGACGTGGTATGCAAGACGAGGTATGCAAGACGAGGTATGCAAGACGAGTTAATCGAACGCTTGTTACTCAGACGCTTACGCGAAACCTAACAAAACCAGCACAGGAAAATAGACAAACAGCCCATCCCCAAAAATACAAACACAGGCAGAAGCAGTGCAAGACACAAAGGTAACGTTTGCCGTCTTGCTTAAGAGACCAGATATTTAGGCAGAGAGTGGTTTCTCCCAAATTTTATCGATTTTATTCTTCCTTCAGTTATAGTGGACTTAAAAAGCCTAATCAAGGGTTTTAGGATGCTGTAGGTGGAGAATGGCCAGGCGCGCCCCCGGCGCGTGGGCAGTTGCGAAAGCCTCTTGGCATAAACTTGATGTTTTCGTCCCTCGGGGCAACAGAAATAGAAGGCATCTGCAGGTTGTGCCGCGCTGTGATTCCGGGCACGGAAAGCGGGTATCTCCCGGGCAAGGTGTTATATTTTCGAGGGTTATGCCGCCTTGCGCTTGGCTGCGCCGCAGGGGCGCCATCCATGGTCTTCAGGCCCGGGGGCAGCCCCTTACACCAATCCACCAAAGGTTTGGCATATTCATGTTGTCGGCGGGCTGTTATAATTTTTCGATTTATACGCTGCATGGAGCGATGATATTTTTTCTCCTGTTGCTGTAAGGTCACAACTCCAGAATGATCTTGCCGTTATTGCCGCCAGCTTCCACCAGCCTATGTGCTTCGGCGGCTTGTTCCAGCGGTAGGCATTGCGCCACGGGTACCTGAATCTCCCCCGCCGCGGCCGCCCTGGCCAGATTCCGTAACTGCGCTGGGTTATTGTGGACGACGGCGAAAACCGGCGCGCTGGCAAGGCCAGTACCGTCAATCGGCGTTGTTGCGGCGGTAAAAATTGAGCCAGCGGCGCTGAGATGCCGGCATAATTTGGCGACAGCGGCGCCGCCAACCGTGTCGATTACGAAGTTGAAATCCGGCCCGTGCCAATCTTCAGCGCCCAGCGCCAGCGTTTCCACAGCCCCCAGCATGTGTGCCTCCTGCCTCTGCCATTCGCGTATGGCGGCGGTAACATGCACGCCCCTGCGTTTTGCAGCCAGCATGGCAAACCGGCCCACGCTGCCCGTGGCACCGGTTATCAACACGCGGTCGCCAGGCTTTGGTTTCGCGTATTCCTCAATCATTTGCAGGCCGGTAAGGCCGCCCGTGGGAATGGAGACGGCCGTGGCAAAATCGAGCTCTGGCGGGATCGCCACAACATCTTCGGCTGGCACCAGCACATATTCGGCATAGGCGCCGCGTTCGAGCATGTCCAACATCGCGAAGACGCGCTCGCCATGGGCAAAACCGGTGGCACCAGCACCCAGTTCATCAACCGTGCCGGCAACATCGTAGCCCAGCACCTGCGGAAATTTAAGCGGCGCCACGGCGTCGAACATGCCCTGACGCAGTTTTACGTCCGCCGGGTTTACCGCCGCGGCGCGCACGCGGATTCGCACTGTCCCCGGCTTTGCCGCCGGTATGGGCCGTTGCGCTATATGTAGAACGTCCGGGCTGCCATACTTGCCGCATTCAACCACACGCATTCTTCAATCCCCCAGGCGCCTCTTAGAACGCGATGACTTGAGGTGCGCTCGCCTTGCGAGCGATCCGAAAGTCTGAATCGCGCTACTTCATTAATTTACAGCCAGTGTACCTTGGCGGTCACGCTAATCAGGCGTGGGAAGGCTGACAAGGCCGGATTCCGTGGCGATGGCCTGTATGCATAAATCCGTCTCTTCTCGCGGCACAAAATCTACGCGCTGTGCCGCAAAAGCGCATCCCAGGCGGAAGGCATGCGGCATACGGGCCAGTGTGCGGTCGTAATAGCCGCCGCCATAACCCAGGCGGTGGCCGGCGGCGTCGAAGGCGAGGAGTGGAATGAGTAAAAAATCTGGCATAACCTCCGGTCCCGCGGGGTGCAGGGTGTTGTAGCGGCCCTGTATCAGCGCGGCTCCGGGTGTCCAGGCGCGGAAGATCAGCGCCTGGCCGGGCTTGGTGGTCTCTGGCAGGCATAAAACGTGGCCGCGCTCGTGCAGCGCATGCAGCAGGGGCCGGATGTCAATTTCATGTGCCATGGGCCAGTAGCCCGCCACCACCGCGCCGGCGGGAATAATGGCGGAGGCGATGACATGCGCCGCGAGCCGTACGCCCAGCGCCGGGTTAAGCCCGGCGCGCAGCCCCTGCATTTCCACCCGCAGCGCCGCTTTGCGCGCAGCCAGTTCCATAACGGTCAGGGCGAAGTCAGCCGGAATTCGATCCGGCGGTTCTGCGCGTAATCAGCCGGGGTGTTGCCAGGGGCGAGGGGGTCGTTAGACCCCAGGCCCGACATGGCGAGCCGGCTTTGCGGCACGCCATCGGCAATCAGCAGGTCCAGCACGGCAAGCGCGCGGGCGGCCGAGAGGTCAAAATTGGACTTATACGGCCCGCCTTTTATCGGCTGGGCATCGGCATACCCATCCACCGAGAGCACCCAGTTCACATTTGGCGGTATTTTCTGGGCAATCTTCTGCACCGCTGCCGCCACCTGGGCAATTTCCGCCTGGCCTTGCGGCGTGATGCTGGCTTCATCGAGCGGGAAGAGCACATCGCTTTCGAACACAAAACGGTCTCCCACCACCTTGATGTTTTTCTCACCCTTCAGGCTTTCGGAAAGGGTTTTGAAAAACACGCTCTGATATTTCTGCAGTTCGGCCACCTTGCGGGCCAGAGCCTCGTTGAGCTGCTGGCCGAGATCGGTGATCTGCACCTTGTCCTTCACATCCGCCGCCTTCGCGGCATCCAGCGCCTGCTGCAGGGCGGCAAGCTGGGCGCGCAAAGCGGCCATTTGCTGGTTCAACAGGGTAATTTGCGCCTCATCCCTGGCGGAGAGCTTTTGTGCCGCGTCCAGCTTGGCCTGCGTATCTGGCGCGCCGCCCACGGCCAGCATTTGTGCCTGCAAGGTTGTAACCCGCCCGGCGGCGGCGGCGGCCTGGGTCTGGGCATCGGATAATTGCTTTTGCAGGCCTGTCTGGCTGTCCTGCAGCGTGGTTATGGTTTGCGTGTCTCCCGCAAGCTGTTGCGTGAGCGTGGCATTGGCCGCCTGCGCCTGGGCCAGTTGCGCGTTGAGCGCCGAAAGCTCCTGCGTGAGCGTGGCGCTCTTGGAGGTTTGCATCGAGAGGCTTTGCGTGAGCTGGGCAATCTGCTGCTTGAGCAGATCAATCGTGTTGTTGGAGCCGGTCAGCGCGGAAGAGAGAAAAGCCTCGGCCAGCACGAACACGAGCAGCACAAAGATGGTGACCATGAGCAGCGTGGACAGCGCATCCACATAGCCCGGCCAGGCCTCCAGCCCGTTCCCGCCATTGCGCCGCCTGCGGCTCATGCCCGCTGGTCATCCGCCATGGCGGCGATGGTGCGGGTCAGCACTTTCAAATCGCTGCGCAATTCGCTCAACGATTGCGCGCGGCCCTGCTCGCTCTCGGTGAGCATCCGTGTCAGCAGCAATTCGATATTCCGCAGATGCGCGCGTGCCACATCGTCAAACGGCTTCTGCTCCGCAAGCCGCGCCAGCACCGGGCCGAGTGCACCCTGGTTTACGGCCAGTTTTTCCATCATCTGCTGGTTGGTGGCCAGCGTGTCGCTAAGCTGCGTCAGGCGCTCGCTCATGGCCAGCAGCGCGTGGTTGCTCTGCGCCCGGCTATCTTCGCCGCGCACCAGCACGCGTTGCAGCGATTCCATGTTTTCCGCCGTTTGCTCCAGCAAAGCCTGCACGTAAACCGGCACGCTGGCCTCGCCATCTCCCGCCAGCCCGCCGCTGGAAAGCCGGGTAAGGCTCGCCAGCCATTCTTCCAGCTCGTTAGAAAAGCGGTTCATTGCCTGTCCGGCGGTAAGGTCGAGAAAACCCAGTATGAGCGCGCCGGAAAGGCCGAACAGAGAGGCAGAGAAAGCCGTGCCCATGCCCGCCAGCGGCCCGGCCAGGCCAGATTTCAACTGCTCGAACATGGCATTCACATCGCCGCCCGCGAGATTCATGCCGTTGATGACCTGCGCCACGGAATTAACCGTATGCAGCAGCCCCCAGAACGTGCCGAGCAGGCCCAGGAAGATCATGACGCCGGTGATGTAGCGGGAGAGCTCGCGGCTTTCATCCAGGCGCGAGGAAATGCCATCCAGAATGGTGCGGAAGGCCTGGCCGGAGAGGGTGATGCGCCGCTCGCCATCGGCCCGGCCGTGCAACATGCGCGCCATGGGGGCCAGCAGCACGGGCGGGCGGGCCTGTTCCAGCTTTTGCCGGTTGCGGCGGAATTCCTCCACCCACGCCACTTCCGGGTAAAGCCGCTGCACCTGGCGGATGTTCCAGAACACGCCAAATGCCTCCACCGCCACGATGACTGTGTTGATGAGCGGGTTGGCCATGTAAAAACGCACGAGCTGGGGCGAGACCAGGGCCGCGACGCTGTAAACAACCGCGCAGAATACCACCATGCGGATGAGATAGCTGCCGGGCCTGGTCATCATTATCTTACGCCGCTCCCGATGGTGGTGGTATCCTCATTCTGCCCTGGCACGGCGCCATCGGCGCGGGGCAATATGTTTTGCGGCGCCATGCCGCAGGCCGCCAGCGCGTCGCGCACCGCGAAGGCGCGGGCCAGAGAGAGGCGCATGGCGGCCGAGGGGTCAGATGCCACGGCAGGGGCGCGCGCATCAATCGAGACCATGCCGGGTGCGGTGCAGAAGGGCTTGAGCGCGGCGGCGGCGCTGGCGGGCAGAGTGGAACTGCCGGGTGCAAAGGTGAGGGAGACGGGCGCAGGCGGCTTGGGTGGCTGCGGGGCCGCTGGTTTTGCAGGTGCCGCTGGCTGGGCAGCCGCGGCCGGTTTGGGTGCCGCGCCTTGCGGCACAGGCACATGCGCTGGTTCGGGTGCTGTGCCTTGCGGCACAGGCACATGGGCCGCGGCCTGTTCTACCGGGGCGGCGGGCTTGCTGGCCACCACCTTGGAGGGCACCTTGCGGACCCAATGATGTACCGGCGCGGGAACGGGCATGACCACCGGCTTGGGCGGCGGCTCGATACCGGCCAGTTGCTGCAGCGCGGCGGTATTTACGCTCACCTGCGCCATACCGCAGGCCGGGGTTAGGGCCAGACAGAGACCAAGGACAAGATGCTGTTTCACAACATCAAGACTAGCCTCAACCTTTCGCCGCCGCCAGACCGTCGCGCACCGCTTCCAGCAATTTGGGGTGCATGTGCGGGTTGGCCGCCACAACCGTATTGGCAATTTCATCCTTGCCTTCGGAATCAGTGGCATAGCCGCCTGCTTCGCGCACAATCAGCATGCCGGCGGCAATGTCCCAGGGCTGGATGCCGGTTTCCCAATAGCCATCGTACCGGCCCGCCGCCACCCAGGCCAAATCCAGCGCCGCCGCGCCAAAGCGCCGTATGCCCGCCACCTGCGGCATGAGCGAGCCGAGCGTGCGGGCGAACGACAAGCGGCCGGGCGCTGCCGAAACCGCGAAGGGAATGCCGGTGGCGAACAGCGCGTCCTTCAAATCGCGCCGGGCAGAAACACGCAGGCGCTTATCGTTGAGATACGCGCCCATGCCCTTCTCGGCCCAGAACAGCTCGCCATTCACCGGCGAATACACCACCGCCGCATGAATCTCGCTGTTACCCTCGGGCAGGCGTTTTTCCAGCGCAATCGAGATGGCCCAATGCGGGATGCCGTGCAGAAAATTCGTCGTCCCATCCAGCGGGTCCACAATCCAGCGCCAGGCCCATTTGTCAGAGCCGGAAGCCCCCGACTCCTCCATGAGCATGCCATAGCCAGGCCGCGCCTTTTCCAAATCCTCGCGCAGGCTCTGCTCCGCCCGCAAATCCGCCTGGCTGACAAAATCCCCAGGCCCCTTCATGGAAACCTGAAGATTTTCCACCTCCATAAAGTCACGCAGCAAACGCTTCGCCGCCTTCGTCGCCGCGGCGTGCATCACGGTCATATGCGGAGAAAGACGGGGCATCATGGGCATGGTTCCTAGATTCTAAGTAAGGCCAGGGCTCTGCCCTGGACCCGCCGGGGCCTGAGGCCCCGGACCCCCGATAGTTTAGCTTCTGGACGGGAGAGGGGTAACTCGCCGCCCCACGTAGGACATATGATTACCGGCCTACCCGGCGAGTTACCCCTCTCCCGTCCAGAAGCTTG
>JAJZFB010000071.1 GCA_021805545.1 Pseudomonadota bacterium
GCGCCACCAACGTGGCGGGCGAGGTGAGCGTGCGCACCCATGCGCCGCTCATCGGCAGCAGCGCCGCCGGTTCGCAAACCACCGCCGATATGGGCAACGCCAACAACAACCCGCTCTACCCGGTGGGTAATGTGATGGTGGGTCTGGTCAATGCCATTTACGGCTCGCCGGCGCTCAGCTTCGACCCGGGCGGAATCACGCTGATTGGTGAAGTGGAGTGGGATAATGTGTTCCGCGTCACGCAGAACAAGGCGCTGCTGATGCCGGGCCGTTCTTCCAACTCGGCGTCGATCGACGCGGAAGTGGAACCCGCTTATTTCGAGGTGCTGCCGAACCTGGAACTGCAATTCCCGGTATCGCTCAGCTACAACGTGGCGGGCAATTCCGAATGGAATGCGGGCATGAACCACGGTACGGGAACTGCGACCGCCTCTATCGTCGCCACCTATCTGCAGAACTGGACGGCGCAGCTCAGCTACACCCAGTATTTCGGTAAGGTTGGCACCAACGCCACCCAACCGCAAATTCAGGGCATGGCAGACCGCTCTTACCTCTCGCTGAACCTGTCGCACACGTTTTAACGTGAAGCCGCCATATAACGCATAAACGCAAGACTCCGCGTAAAGGAAACGAAACAATGAAACGACGCGATTTTGGCCTGCTTGCGGGCACCAGCCTCGCCGCCGCCGCCGTGGTACGCCCAGCACACGCGCAAAGCGCCACGCCCGATGCCACACTGCTCACAACAACGCTCACCCCAATGGGCGCAGAGCGCGCGGGCAACGCCGATGGCTCAATCCCCGCCTGGACCGGCGGGGTTGTTTCCCCGCCACTGCCGCCCGGAACCCCAGTATATGTACGCATGTTTGAAGACGAGCAGCCGCTCTACACGGTTGATGCCAGCAACATGGACCAGTATGCCGATTTGCTGAGCGAAGGCACGAAAGCTCAGATTCAAAAGTACGGCATGACGGTGCCTGTTTATAAAACCCACCGCACCGCCGCGGCGCCGCAATATGTGTACGACAACGCGGCAAAAAACGTAACGCGTGCGCAGCTCGACCCGCGCGGTGGCCGTCTCGGCTTTACCGGTGCGGTGGGCGGCCCGCCGTTCCCCATCATCAACACAGCGGACCCTCTGACGGGTGGCGCGCAGCTCATCTGGAACCATCTCACCGCTTGGCTCGACTATTCTGATTGGTCTCAATTCAACCCAGGCTGTGTCGTCATTAATGGCAAGCTAATTCTTGTTGGCGCCACGTTCAGCCGTTCCATTTATCCTTATTATGCGCCAGACGTGACGCCAGAAAACTATGGCGGCTATTACAGCAAGGGGAATTATTATTATAAAGCCCCGGCTGCGGTTATCGGCCAGGAAGACTTGGTGTGGCACAGCACGAATGTGAATATTCACCCCGATATTGTGTGGACGCTGCTCAACGGCCAGGGCCGCGTGCGCAAGGCGCCAAATCAATCCTATGACGACCCGAACCCCTCCTCCGACGGCATTGCCAGCCTGGACGAAAGTTCCTGCTTTTATGGCAACCCATCGCAATATGACTGGAGCTATGTCGAAAAGAAGGAACTTCTGGTCCCCTATAACTGCAACAAGCAGAATTTTACAAACATAGAGGAACTATGCGGGCCGCACTTTATCAACCCTGAATATATGCGGTGGGAGAAGCATCGCGTTTGGGTACTAGAGGCAAATCTGCACCCTGGCATTCATAATGTGAACAGCAAGCGCCGTTTCTACCTTGATGAAGATACCTGGGTAGCGCTGCTGGGCGAAGGTTACGATGGTAGTGGCGACATGTGGAAAGCCTACATGATCTGCAATGCCTGCGTCCCCTCAGCGCCAGCCACATGCGAACAGCAGACCATGATTTTCCAACTGCAGACCGGAGACTGGGTTATTAACGGTTGCATGGGCTACGGTAACTACACCAATAATAAGTATTTAGGGCCGCAGAACCCATCCGACTTCGAACCTGAGGAAATGGCCGCACGAGCCAGTTTCTAGCCGCGCGGCATATTGTAAAAAAACCCCGCCGCATGGCCATGCGGCGGGGTTTTTGGTAGATACACTTATACCAACGGTCATTGAGCATGACCGTTGGTATTATACCTGCGCGGCAACAAACTGAGCAGCCGTGTGTGGAATAGCTACAAAACTATGCGAGACGCATGCAAAGTAGCTTGGAACTTCATCGCAAACGACCCAGAACGCATCAAATCAATCGGAACCAGAGACTGCACACAGGTCAATGTCTAGAGCCGTTGGTATCGCGCGTGGGGCTGGCGGGGTGGCCACGCGCCAGGCATAAGCCTGATACCAAGGGTCATGCTCAATGACCGTTGGTATGAGACCGGATCACAACGTGATCCGATCTCATATTATCTGGCTCTAGGCGAATTTCAGCAGCACAAACCCGGCAATAACCAACAGGCCGATGCTGGTGGCGATCAGGCCGAGACGCTTCTCGATGAAGGCGCGTGCGGGTTCGCCGAAAAAGCGCAGCAGAGCGGCTTCCAGGAAGAAGCGGGCGCCGCGTGTGAGAATGGATAGCCCGATGAATTGCCAGAAATTGAAGGCGGCGGCACCAGCGGCGATGGTGACGATTTTATACGGGATTGGCAACAGGCCTTTGACCAGAATGATCATCGCGCCATAGCGCGCGAACCCGGCCTGGAAGGTCTGAAAAGCGTGCTCGTAATGGTAGAAATTGAGGATGGGCTGCGCCAGCTTGTCGAACAGCGCATAGCCCATGGCATAGCCTATGGCCCCGCCCAGCACGCTGCCAATGGTGGTGATGATGGCAAAACGCCACGCCCGGCGCGGCTGTGCCAGCGCCATGGGCAGCAGCAGTACATCCGGCGGTATGGGGAACACGCAGGCCTCGGCCATGGCGGTGAAAAACAGCCAGGCCGGCGCCGAGGGACGGGCCGCGAGTTCAGTAACTTTATGGTAAGAGCGGCGGAGCATCGGCTTAGTGCCCGATGATGACGGCGCGATGCCGCAGAATATCGATTAATTGCTGCGATTCCAAATCAACGCGGCGGTTTATGATCATATTCGCAATGTCCTGGTCCGAAGGCAGCGAGGGGGCCTGCATGCCGCGCGCGCATACCATGACCACGGCCACGCCATCCTGCTGCACCAGCGGCACGCTTGGCTGGTCAAGCGGCAGGCTGGCCAGCAATTGCTGGAAGCTGGGGGGGGTAATTGTGGCCAGCGCCACAGGGCCGGGATCGGCCGCATGGACATTGCCGTATTGCGTGTTGAGAGCGGTCATTCCGGAGCAGCTATTGATGGCTTTAACTTGTGCGGCCAGCTTGTTGATGACGGCGGCCTGGGCCGGGCCAATCTGGCCGCCAGTGATGGGGGTGCTGTAGGGGGCGAAAACCTGGCGCAGGTTAAGCACGGTTTGCGGCTGGTCGCCGATTTCGTGCTTGTCGAGCAACTGCACAATGTCATACCCGCCCGGCACGCGGATGGGGTTGGAAATGGCGCCAACCGGCATTTGCGCCACTGTGGCGGCCACGGCCGGGTCCATCTGGCTGAGCGGGATATAGCCCAGATCGCCGCCGGAAAGGGCTGTTTGCGCTTGCGAGAATTCCGCCGCGGCAATGGGGAAGGGCGAGCCCGCGCGCAGTTGCGCGATGACGGTGGCGGCGAATTGCTTGGCCGGCGCGTCGTCGCTGGGGTCGGTAACCGGTATGAAAATTTCCGCGAGATGGTACTTGGTGCTGCCAAGCTGCGCCTTCAGTGCCGTTTTTTCGGCATCCATGTCGCCTTGTGTGGGGGCAAGGCCCGGGCCGAGCACCTTATGCAGCACGGCCTGCCATCCTAGCTCGGTGCGTAGCTGTGCCAGCAGGGTGGAGAAGGGAATCCCCGCCGCGGTCAGGCGCTGGCGCAATGCGCCGGGTGGCATGTTGTTGTTCTGCTCGATGTGCGAGATCGCCGTGGCCAGGTCGCTATCGGAAACGGTGACGCCGAGCTTGTTGATTTCCTGCTGTTGCAGCACCTGGTCGATGAGCTGTTTGGTGACTTGCGGCGTGAGGCGGGAAATAGCCGCCGGCGTGGGGTTGATGCCCATGGTAACGGCAATAAGCCGGGCGCGGGCGGCCACGTCCTGCGTGGTGATGACTTGGCCATTGACCACGGCGGCGATGGAGGATGAATCGCTGATGGCGGGCGGTGCAAGCGATTGCGCGCAGGCGCCGCTAGCGGCGCAGAGGAAAGCCAGCAGGGCGGCGGGAACCAGAAATTTCATAGGGCGTTGAATCCGACAGAACCGAGGGTTTTGAAATTAAGCTCGAGCAGCACCACCGTGGTCCCGTTATTGAGATTATAGGAAGTGTATTGCTTGGCGAAGATGACGTTGATACCGAAACAATTATTCTGCCAGCCAGCGGCGGCGTTGATATTGTCGAACTGGCCGAGCTTGAGGTCACGCTGCATACCGGCGGAGAACGACCAGGGGCCGATATTGGCGTTGGCGCTTGCGGTTATCTCTTTGCGCGGCTGATAGTAGGCGGCGGGAGGGTCGATTGTGACCTGACCGGTGGGGCTTGCCGAGGTGTATAGCAGATACGGGTCGGTACTGGAGTAAAGATAACCAGTCGAGAAATTGAGTGTATGTGTGCCGAAATTAACTGTTGTGTCGATCATGCGCACGCCCATTGTGCTGTGGTCCAGCCTGGTGCGGTACACAAAATTGAGCCAGGGCGTGGGCGCCACGGTGGCGCGTGCCACAATGTCCGACACGTTATCGGTAAGGCCGGATTCTGGCAGATAGTCCATGTTTTTATGGAAGGCGTAGGATTGCCCGATCAGCCCGTCCAGCACGGCGCCATGGGGCAGATACCAGGCTGCGTGCAGCGCATAATCCACGCGTGAGCCGCCGCCCATGCGGTCGATGCCCGGGTAGCGGTTGAAGGCGAACAGGTTGGCGTCCGAAAATTGCAGATCGAGGCTGTCCTCGTTGGGGATGAGGTTGTTTTGCGAGATGCCGATATTAGGCGCGGCGACGATTTGGACCTCTGGCTCGATAAGCTGGGTACCGTAATTACCGGCGGGGCGGATGAAGGGCCACGAGGCATAAACCGCGCCATAGGGTTCCGCGCGGGCGGTGCTGGCCTGGCTATGCGTACTGTAATTTGGCTGCTCGTTCAGCGCGGAGGCCTCGTAACCCGCGGCAATAAGTTTTACCCGCGCCGTGCCGGTAATACCATTCGCAAGCTGAAAGGGCAGCGCATAACCAGGAATGACCGCGGCGCGGCGCGTGCTGGTGCCCACATCGCGGTACACGTTGAAGGCGGTGGCATCGATGCTGAAGCGCCCGCCAAACTGGTCCTGGCGCGAGACAAAATGATATTGCGCGTAGGGCGCGACGATGGGCAGTTCGCTCTGTGTAACGCTGACGGCAAGGCCCTGGAAGGTTTGCGCCTCGATACGCCCATAAGCGCCGGGGGAGAAACCTTCCAGATACACATCGCTTTGCAGATAAGCGACCGTGGGCAGGATGGAGAAATCTTCGAGATAGGTGGGGTTGGAGGCGTGATTGAAGTCGAACCCGGCGCGCCAGTCCTGGTTCAGGTCGAACACGCTTTTGGCGAAAACGGAGTCGCCGAAATCGCCATGGTCGCGCCCGCCGGAAAGGTTGATGTCGAGGAAGCCCTTATTGAAGGCCTCGCGGTAATCGGCCTTCAGCGCCGGCCCCTGCTTGACGGCGACAATGGGGGTAAGGGTGAGGTCGGCGGATTTGCCGAGCGTGATGAAGTAGGGCTGCGCATAGAAAAAGCCCAGCTTGGAGGTGGACCCCACGGAGGGGAAAAGCAGGCCGGACTGGCGCCTCACTGACGGATCGGGCTGGGTGAGGAAGGGAAAATAGAAGACGGGTATGCCGTCCATCTCGATCACCGGGTTGGTGAATTCGATCATTTTATGTTGCAGGTCGCGCGTAACCTTCGTGGCCCTTATCTGCCAGGTGGGCGGATGGCGCGGGTTGGTTTTGCACAGGTCGCAGGCAGAATATACAGCCTTGTCCAGCTCCTCGATCTGCCCTCCCCCGGTGCGCACCGCGCCATTGGCGATAATGCGCGCATTATCGGCAAGGCGCGCGGAAACACCCCGCAGCACCGCGTCCTTCATGCCTTTTTGCAGCACGGCGTGGCTGGCGAATATCGTATTGCCACCGGGCTGGGTCAGCATCACATGGCCTTCAGCCGTTACCACGCCGGTGGTGCGGTTGATGACGATTTTGTCCGCGGTGAGGGTTTGGCCGTTCTGCACCGCATGCACATGGCCGCTGGCGGTGATAATATTGCCGGTTTTGTTGTAGGTTACCGAGCCTGCCGTGAAGCTGACCGGCGCCTGCGCGGCGCCATGCGATGTGCCTGAGGACTGGCCCGGCAGATTTTGCGCCAGCGCTGGCGTGGATGCCAGGCAGGTGGTGGCGGCCAAAAGGCTGAGGAGTCGCGTGCGGCGGTTCATAACTCAGCCATCTTCCAGATGCAGCAACAAGGCAAGCGCCAAAAATAATCCTGATAGAGCCGGAGCCCAGGCCGCGAGAATGACCGGGATGGCGCCAGACGTGCCGAACTGGTTGGCGACCTCGGAGACCATGAACAAGGCGAACCCGCACCCCACGCCCAGCACCAGCATGGTGCCGGCCCCGCCGCGGCGTGAGGGGCGCATGGAAAACCCCGCTGCCACCAGTGCCATTGTGGCGCACAGCAAAGGCAGCGCGGCAAGTGACTGGAAGGCCAGTTCATGCTGAATGGTGGAGAAACCGGAGCGTTTGAGCAGCGCGATGAAGCCGGGCAAGGCCCAGAATGACAGCGCGTTGGGCGAGGCGAAGCTCTCCTGCACGCGGTTTACCGTGAGATCGGTTGGAAAATCCATCTGCGCGGCGGGTTGGGGGGCAGCGTCTGGGCGTAGCACGCTCACCCCGGTAAGCGCCCAGTTTCCGGCCGCCAGCGTGGCGTGCTGCGCCTCTATGCGCGCCAGCAGCGTGTTTTGCGGGTTCAGCCGCAGGATGGTGACGTTATCGGCTTCCAGCATCTTGTCGTGCAGCCGTACATTTTTGGCATGCACCACGGCAACCCCCTTGGGGGTGAGGCCATTATCGGCCTGCCGTACCCATAACTCGCCGCCATTGAGCGAGAGCGGACCGCCATCGGATTTGAGATAGGCGTTATCGAGCGTCTCGGCGCGGCTATAGGTCATGGCTGAAAGCGGCGAGAGCGCGCCCGTGCCGAGAATGCCGAAAATACAGGCAAGCAGCACTGGCCCGGCAAGGAATTGCCAGGCGGAAATACCGGCCGCGCGCGCCACCACCAGCTCGGACGAGCGGGCCAGGCGCCAGAAGGCATAGATGCCGCCCAGCAGCACGGCGAAGGGCAGGATTTGCATGATACTCCAGGGCAGGCGGAGCAGCTCAATTTCGACAATAATGCCAAAGCTGGCCTGAGGGGCGGTGGCGGATTCACGCAACAGCTCCAGAAAATCGAACAGCGAGACCAAAGTGGCCAGGGCGAAAAGCATGACCACCACGGCAAAAGCGAATTGCCGGCCGAAATAGAGCGAAAGTGTGAGGGGCAGCTTCATGCGCGCGGCCCTGCCTGGCGCAGCAGCAGGAAGGCGGCGGCAAGGCCTGGAGCAAGAGTTACAACCCAGATAAGCGGCAGCAAGGCGGGGTTACGGGCGGCTAAATTGTTAACCCCAAGCCCCAGCGCCACAAGCAATGTTACCAGCACCACAGCCCCAAAAGGGCGTGCCATGCCGCCATGGCGGCGGAATACCCCGCCCAGCGTGGCCACCAGCCCGATAAGGGTGAAGCTGAGCGCGGTAAGTGGCGCGGTGAGGCGGCGCTGGCCTTCCACCAGCCATTTGGCCCGTTCCTCCTTGGAGAGGGTAGCGGCCGGATGCAGCAGCGCCCGCATGGGGGCCTCGGCGGAGTCGGTGTCTTCTGGGCCGCCGGTTTTCATGGCCTGGGCCAGAGACATGATATTGCGTTTGAAGGTCAGCAGGTCGAGCCGGCCTGTTTTCGGGTCGATCTGCTGGCGTGAGCCATTATGCAGCACCAGCGCCGGGCCGTGTGAATCCACCTCAAGCTGGCCGGAATTGGCCAGAATGGTGGCGGGGGCATTGGGGTCGCGCGCATCTTCAATCAGGATGCCATGCAGGCTGTCATCGGCGCCGCGATTCTGCACATAGACGGTGATATTGCCTGAAACCTGGGTGAATACGCCCGGCTGCAGCAGGAAGGCGGCAATCTGGTTGCGTATTTCGTACTGGTAGGCGCGGAACTGGGCGAACGAGGCCGGCACGATGGCGAGATTCAATATGTAACACAAAATCATGGCGCCGAGCGCCACGCCCATGGCCGGGCGGGCCAGCCTGCCATCGGACATGCCGATATTGCGCATGATTGTGAGTTCGCGGTCCCCCCCCATGCGCGTGTAAATGAACAGCACAACGATGAAGCAGGTGATGGGCAGGATGGTGGCGACGAAGCTGGGCACCAGAAGCCCGGTTAACTTAATGAAGACAAAGGGTGAAAGCCCATGATCGACGATGATCTGGATGAACCGCAGTGACTGGGTGAGCCAGATGAGCGCGACCAGCCCTATCGTGACCAGGAGCAGCGCCAAACCGAGCTGACGGACGATGTAGCGGTCGATGAGAAATGGCCGGGAGCTGGGCTGCATGTCGGGAAGGTTCTGGCGGGCTGTGGTGTGGAAGGCAAGAGCACGAGAAGATGACGAAATTTTGCCGTTGCAAATGCCACAACCAGTATGTTGTATTTCCAACATACTGGTTGTGGAGAGCCCCATGGTGGACACTAGAAAAATCAATAAGCCCAAGCAAATTTAGAGCGTTTCCGATTGATCGGAAAATGCTCTAGAAGCGGGGCTGGCGGGCCTGCTGCCGTAATGGGGGCTGGACCAGGACACCGCGTTGCGGCTTCTCACCATTTCGGAAAACGCGGCCTACCTCGCCGAGGCGTGCGATGGGCGGCTGGCGCCGGGGCTGGACGCGGCGGGCAGCGAGACGCTGGAGTGTGCTGCCGAAGTGCTGGAACGCCAGCCCGCTTCAGGCACGGCGGCCCGGCGGTGAGGATTATTTGTTCCGCCGTGGCGAGGCGCTGCTGGGCGGCCTTAGCGCTGCAACGCCACCCACAATGTAACGAGCAGGTTCAGCCCCGCCGTAACAAACAGCACCGCGGGCGCGCCCATGCCCTTGGCATAGGCCAGGGCCGCCAGCCCGCCAGCCGCCACGGTTGCCAGGGCGTTTACAACATTATTGGCCGCCACCATGCGCGCGCGGTGCGTTACCGGGCTTTTTTCCTGCAGCAGCACGTAAAACGGCACCGAGAATACCCCGCCGCACACAGCCAGCAGCCCGAGGTCGAGGCAGAAGCGCCAGCCCATCCAGTGGGAGAGCAGCACGCCCATGCCCGGCGCCGCCCCCATATGCAGCGCCGTCCATGCCAGATCGGCGGTGAACAGGCTTATACCCAGGCCGGCTGGCACGGTCAGGCGCAGCAGGCTGGCATCATGCACCGCCTTTGCCGCAATCAGCGAGCCCAGCCCCACGCCAAGCGCGAAGATGCCCAGCAGCAGCGAGACCACATGCGGGCTGGCGTGCAGCACATCGCGCGCCAATGTGGGGAAGGCCGCCAGCACCGTGGCCCCCAGCGCCCAGAACCAGGAAATGGCCAGGCAGGCGAACCAGACCGGCTTGCCGCCGCGCGCCAGGCGCAACAGCTCGATTGTGCCGCTGTAGAAATTCCAGCCGATCCGCAGGCCGGGCGCGGCGGGCGGCACACGCGGTATGGCGCAGGCCGCCGCAATGCCCGCCAGGCTTATGCAAATGCCCGCCACTGGCACCAGCGCCGCGCCATGCGGGCGCGCATACAGCACCCCGCCCGCCAGCGTGCCCAGAATAATGCCCGCGAATGTGCCGGCCTCCACCAGCCCGTTCGCCTGAATGAGGGTCTCGTGCGCGAAAAAATCGGGCAGAATCCCGTATTTCAGCGGCGAGAAGAATGCCGCTTGCAGCCCCAGCCCCAGCAATACGGCCAGCAGCAGGGGGATGGAGCCGGACAGAAACCCGGCCAGGGCGAGGAGCATAAGCCCCAGCTCCCAGAGCTTGATCCAGAGGATGGCCCGCGATTTTTCGGACGAATCGGCCAGTTGCCCGGCTGAGCTGGACACCACCGCATAGGGCAGCAGGAACAGCCCGCCCGAAACCGCCACCAGGATAGCCCCGGCCTGCGTGGAAAGCTGGAACAGCGCCAGAATCACCAGCGCGTTCTTGAACAGATTATCGTTGAACGAGCCCAGAAACTGGGTGGTGAAAAGCGGCCAGAATTTACGGCTCCGCAGCAGCCTAGCCATGGCGCGGCCCCATAAGCACCAGCGTGCCCCAGGCGCAAACCGTGCCGGTTATCAGCCCGGCCAGGGTGTCGCTCACGTAATGGTAATCTGCCGCCACCAGCCCAAACATAACCGTTACAATAAGCGCGCCACAGAGCGGGCGCAGGCCGGGCCGCAGCGCCCACAGCACGCCGAGCGGGGCCGAAATATAGGCGGTATGGCCAGAGGGAAACGCGCCATAAACATAGCTTAGGGTGAAGGGCCGGAAGCCATAAATGCCCTGTTTGAGCCAGAAGAGCGGCCAGGCGCGGCCGAACACCCATTTCAGCTCGTCCTTGGCGGCGGTGGCGGCCAGCGTGGCCAGGCTCATGGTAAAATAAAGCGGGTCTGCCACCCGGCGCCCGCGCAGTTTTTGCAGCACCAGCCAGGCCAGATACAGCCCCGCCCCCGGCAGGGCCAGCAGCGAGGGCGCGGCGAGCAGGTTGAAGAGCGGGCGCAGATTTTCCGCGCGGGCGCAGAATAGGGCCGCGGGTTTATCGGCAAACAGCAGCGCCGCCAGCGTACCAAGCACAAGCGCGCCCCAAAAGGCGGCAAGCCGGTACGGCAAAACGGGCCTCAAGGCAGCAGAACGGTGCTGCCGGTGGTCTGGCGGGCCTGCAGCGCGGCATGCGCGGTTGCGGCGTCTTCCAGCCTGAAGGTCTGGTTCACCTGGATTTTAACCGCGCCTGACGCCACCACCTCGAACAGGGCGATGGCAGCCGCGGCCAGGTCGGCGCGCGCGGCGGTGTAGGTGGCAAAAGCGGGGCGGGTGAGGAACAGGCTGCCCTTGGTGCCGAGCGTGGCAATATCGAATGGCGGCACGGGGCCGGACGCGCTGCCAAAGCACGCCAGCAGGCCCAGCGGCGCCAGGCAGTCCAGGCTGGCGTTGAACGTGTCCTTGCCCACGCTGTCGTACACCACGGGCACCATGGCCCCGCCGGTTATCTTTTTCACCTCAGCCGCCAGATTATCGTGGCCGATGATGGCATGCGCCGCGCCATTGGCTTTGATGATTGCCGCTTTTTCGTCCGTGGAGACCACGCCGATGACATGGGCGCCGAGATGCCTGGCCCATTGGCACATGATGAGCCCAACGCCCCCCGCCGCCGCGTGAAGCAGAATTGTCTGGCCCGCCTGCACCTTGAATGTTCTGTGCAACAGGAAATGCGCGGTGATGCCTTGCAGCATCATCGCCGCCGCGGTTTTGAAATCGATCTCCTTGGGCAGTTTCACCAGCCTGTCTGCCGGGATCACGCGCATGGTGGCATAGGCGCCGAGCGGCCCGCCCGCATAGGCCACGCGGTCGCCGGGCGCCACATCCTTCACGTTCTCGCCCACTTCCAGCACCGTGCCGGCACCTTCCATGCCGATGGTGCAGGGCAGGGGGGCTTTATACAGCCCGGTGCGGAAATACACGTCTATGTAATTCAGCCCCACGGCCTCGTGCTGGATCAGCGCCTCGTTCGGCCCAGGCTGGGGCGTGGGGAGCTGCTCCCATTTCATCACCTCGGGTCCGCCCGTGGCGTGAATACGAATGGCTTTGCTCATGCGCGCTTGGTCCTGAGCCGCTGTTCGAGGGCGAGAAGTTGCTGCTTGGTGGCAAGCCCCTCGCCACCCGAATAGCCGCCAAACCCCGTGGTGGCCAGCACGCGGTGGCAGGGAATGAGGATGGGAATCGGGTTGGCCGCGTTGGCCCCGCCCACCGAGCGCGGCGAGCCGCCAGCCACATCTGCAATTTGGGTGTAAGAGCGCGTCTCGCCGGATGGAATTTGCCGTAGTGCGGCCCATACGCGCTGCCGGTACGGCGTGCCTTGCGGCGCCAGGGGCAGACCGGCGGGCAGCGGCGCCACACCGTCGAAATACGCATCGAGCGCCGTTTTGGTGCGGGTGAGCAGCGGCGATGGGTCCTGGATGCTGCCCCAGCCCCATTCGAGCGCGACGATATGCTCGTCCTCGGCGAACAAGGTGAGGTCACCCACCGGCGAGTGCATTGAGAGTGCGGCCATGCCGCGCAGGCTAGTCTCACCCTGTTACAGGATCAAGCGGGGGGATTGCGGCGCGGCCGCGCGGTTTTCTAATCTGGGGCCGATGTTTCGCTTCCGCGCCGCCCTGCTGTGCCTCCTGCTCGCCGCCTGTGCCGGGCCGCGCCTGGAATCTCCCAGCCATTTCGGTACCCCCACGCGCCTTAGCTGCGTGCCTTATGCGCGCGACGTATCGGGCATCCAGCTTTCGGGCGATGCGTATAAATGGTGGGATGAGGCGGCGGGCGTGTACCCGCGCAGCCATGTGCCGCACCGGGGCGCGGTGCTGGTGTTTGCCCCGCATGGCGGCATGAGCGTTGGGCATCTCGCGGTGGTCACCGCCGTGAAGGGGCCGCGCAAGATTCTGGTCACGCAATCCAACTGGCTGCCGCACCGTATCGAGCACGGCCAGCCGGTGATCGACGTATCGCCGCGCAACAACTGGACGGAAGTGCGCGTGTGGTATCCGCCCGCGCATGCGCTGGGCCGTACAACCTACCCCACTTACGGGTTTATTCTGCCGGATTAGAGCGGTAATTGCCCCTGCAGCAGCGCCCCGAACCCCATGCGGTGATGCCGTGTTGGCCCATGCGCCAGAATGGCGGCGCGGTGTGCCGCCGCCGCGTAGCCCGCGTTTTTCTCCCACCCGTAATGCGGGTAGCGTTGCGCTAGCCGTGCCATCAGCGCATCCCGCGCTTGTTTGGCCACAATGGAGGCGGCGGCGATGGAGAGCGAAATGCCATCGCCACCCACCAAGGTTGTGCAGGGTATGGCGCAGCCGGGCGCGCGGTTGCCATCCACCAGCACATGCTCTGGCGCCACGGGCAGGCGGGCAATGGCGCGGCGCATGGCCAGCATGGAGGCGTGCAGGATATTGAGCGCGAAAATATCGCCCACCGAAGCCGCGCCGAGCGCGATATGCGCCCCGCTTTCGCGCAGCGCCGCCAGTGCGGCGGCCCGTTTGGCGGGGGTTAATGTCTTCGAATCGTCAACAAGTGCTTCCAGCCCGCGCGGCGGGTGCTGCGGCAGAATAACGGCGGCGGCGAAAACCGGCCCGGCCAGCGGGCCGCGCCCAACCTCGTCCACCCCCGCCACAATGCCGCCCAGGCGGCGCTCATGCGCCAGGTCTGGCATCAGCGTTTGGAGGCGAAAAACGCCTTCAGCAGGGCGGAACACTCCGCCTCGCGCACCCCGCCCACAATTTCGGGCTTATGGTGCGTGCTGGCATGGGTGAACACGCGCGGCCCGTGCTCCACGGCCCCGCTTTTGGGGTCGTAGGCGCCAAACACCAGCTTGCCGACCCTGAACGCGGCAATGGCGCCGGCACAGAGCACACATGGCTCCATCGTCACCGTGAGTGTGCAGTCGGAGAAATATTTTCCCCCGCGCACGGCCCAGGCTTGCGCCAGGACCAGCATTTCAGCATGTGCCGCCGGATTTTGTTCTGCTTCCACATAGTTGCGGGCTGTGGCGAAGACGACACCGTCGTCGTTGCTCAGCACCGCCCCTACAGGAACCTCGCCTGCTTCCGCGGCTTCGCAGGCGAGTTTAAGGGCTGTGACCATTGGCGAAACCATACGAACAGATTTGCCTTAGCTGCGGCGCCGGGTCTAGGTGCATCGTTATGAAAAAACGCCCCCTGATTGGCTTGACTTTGGACGCGGAACCGGCTGGCGGCTGGTCTAAATACCCCTGGTATGCGCTGCGGCAGAATTATACCGGGGCCGTGAACGCCCATGGCGGCCTGGCCGTGGCCCTGCCGCACGATGCCGCGCTGGCGGAAGAGTACCTTGACAGGCTGGATGGGCTGATTGTTACGGGCGGCGCGTTTGATGTGGACCCGGCTCTGTATGGCGCGGCGGAACGGCACCAGACCGTGGAATTGAAGGCGGACCGCACCACGGCCGAGCTGGCGTTTTTGCGCGGCGCCATGGCCCGCGACATGCCGGTGCTGGGCATTTGCGGCGGGCAGCAACTACTTGCCGTTGTACTGGGTGGCACGCTGCACCAGCATATCCCCGATGCCATTCCCGATGCGCTGGAGCATGAGCAGAAGACCAGCCATTACGAGCCAGGCCACGACGTGGAAATTTTGCCCGGCACGCGGCTTTACGATATTGTGGGGCCCAGGATGCGCGCCAACACCTCGCACCACCAGGCCGTCCGGTCTCCTGGCCGCGCCGTGGTCAATGCGCTGGCGCCGGATGGCGTGATCGAGGGCATTGAGGACCCCGGCCAGAAATTCTGCATCGGCGTGCAGTGGCACCCGGAATATTTTGTTGATCCGGGCGATGCCGCGCTTTACGCCGCTTTTTTGGCTGCCTGCCATGAGTGAGGATACAGCGCGCGGCGAGCGCATCGCCAAATTCCTCTCCCGCGCCGGGGTAACCAGCCGCCGCGATGCCGAGGCCATGATAGCGGACGGGCGCGTGCGCCTGAACAACGAGCCGGTGACCCAGCCCGCCACCTTTGTGAAGCCGGGTGACATTGTGCTGGTGGATGGCAAGCCGGTGGGCGAGCCGGACCGCACCCGGCTGTGGCGCTACCACAAGCCCGATGGCTTGGTGACGACGCATAAAGACCCTGAGGGCCGCCCCACGGTGTTCGAGAAACTCCCGCCGGGCCTGCCGCGCCTCATCTCCATCGGGCGGCTCGACCTTACCTCCGAGGGGCTTTTGCTCCTCACCAATGATGGCGGCCTGGCCCGCAAGCTGGAGCTGCCCGAAACCGGCTGGCTGCGCCGCTACCGCGTGCGTGTGCATGGCGGCGTGCACCCGGACAAGCTGAAACGCCTTGCCGAGGGCATGGTGGTCGAGGGCGTGAGATATGGCCCCATAGATACCGCGGTGGATTCCATCCAGCGTTCCAACACCTGGCTTTCCATGAGCTTGCGCGAAGGCAAGAACCGCGAAATCCGCCGCGTGATGCAGGCGCTGGAATTGCCCGTTACCCGGCTTATCCGCGTTGCCTATGGCCCGTTCCAGCTCGGCACGCTGCCGCGCGGCGCGGTGGAGGAAGTGAACGGCAAGGTGCTGCGCGAGCAGGTGCCAGGGCTGGGGAAGTGAAGAAGCCCCACCCCGCCATTGCGAAATAACGCAGTGACAGCCCCCCGCATCATCGCCGGCGCCTGGAAGGGCCGCAAACTCGCCGCCCCCGCCGGGCTGGACACACGCCCCACCAATACCCGCGCGCGGCAGGCCGTGTTCGATATTCTCGCCCATGCCCCCTGGTGCGAATTGCGCGGCGCGAAGGTGCTGGACGTGTTTGCGGGCACCGGCGCCTACGGGCTGGAAGCCCTTTCGCGCGGCGCGGCCTCGGCTGTGTTTTTCGAGCAATCCCCACCCGCGCTCGCCGCGCTGCGTGCCAATATTGCCGCGTGCAAGGCGCAGGCGCGCGTGGTGGCGGGCGATATTCTCAAGGTCCCGCCGGGTGAGTTGCATAATTTGGTCTTCCTGGACCCGCCTTACGCGCAAAACCTCATCCCGCAGGCATTGGCGATTTTACGCGCCCGCAACTGGATTGCGCCGGGCGCCATGATTGTTGCGGAATTTGGCCCGGGGGATGAGATGGAGACACCAGAGCTGCTGGCGGCGCGGACGCATGGGAAAGCCCAGATAAAAATATGGCGCGCGGCGGCAGGCGTTACCGCGGAGATAAAGCAGCCCCGCGCCGCCAGTGGCGGAGGCTGATATAGATGACGGCAAGGGCGGCCGCGATGGCAAGGCTGGCTGCGACATCGGGTGTGCCATAGCCTAATCCGCTGGTGCGCACGGGTTTGTCCAGCCAGTCGGCGAAGGAGGCGCCCATTGGGCGTGTCAGGATATAGGCACTCCAAAAAGCGAATATGCTGTTCAGGCCAAAGGCGAAATAGGCAATTCCGGACAGCGCGAAGAGACTGGAAAACAAAAGCGCTGAATTGAGATAGCCCATGCCGAATGTTGAGGCCGTCAGGTCGCCGGCCGCGGTGCCGAGCGCAAATGTTGCGATGACGGTTGCCCAGTAAAAAGCCTCGCGCCGTGGCGTGGCGACGGTGTGGATTGCGAGCGAGCGCTCGGTTGCGTGCCAGCCCCACAGAATGACGAGCAGGCAGACCAGAAATGAGCTTGTTGTGATGATGTAGGGAACACCAAGCACAACATGGATAACGTCGGCGATCATCGTGCCAAAAATGCTGACCATGATAACGAGAAGCCAGTAGAGGGCTGGAACATAGCGGCGCGCCCGGAACTGCAAGGCCAGTGCAAGCAGAAAGCCAAGGCCGCCAGCGGCTACGGCGAAATAGGGGTTTGTATGAAAGACCAGAAAATCCGACGTTGCTTCGCCCATTGCGGTGGACAAGATTTTGGCAACCCAGAAAGAAGCGGTAATTTCAGGAACCTTTACGCCGTAATAGCGGCGTTCATCCATCCGCTTGAAAGTTTCAGCCCAGCCCACCGCGGCAAGTCTCCTTAACGACTGTAAACATCAAATGGCTACTCGCCGGAAATCATCGCAGCATTGCTGCCGAGAAGCGAATATTCTATTCGAACAAATTGTGACGCCAGGTATCCCTGGCGCGGGAAAGGCCTGAGATATGCCCATGCCCTGCCCGGGGTGCTGCGGATGGGTTTTTAATGGTGGTAAGAATATCCTTGAAATATTAGACACTGGATTGCCGCGTTCGCATGGAAATCTGTAAAAAATTCTCAAAAATCGTCTCCGCCGCCGCGTTCAGCGCCGCGTAATTCGCCGCTATGCTGGCTTGGATCGCGGGAAGGCTTCCGGGGCCATGCACCCGCTCCAGCGCGGCCGCATATTCGGGTATTTCGCCCCATTCCTGCGCCGTGGTGCGGGTGAGCTCCATGTGGAATTGCAGCCCGTAAGCCGCGTTGCCGAGGCGGAAGGCCTGGATGGGGCAGGCTGGCGTGCCTGAGAGTAGCACGGCATTTTCCGGCAGGCGCTTTACCTCCGCGCCGTGCCACTGGAAGCAGGTGCAGAGCGCCGGCACGCCGTTGAAGAGGGGGTCGTCCGTTACCGGCACCTGGAAAATTCCCACCTCGGGCGCGCCCGCCATGGGGCCGGCATGCCCGCCGCAGGCTTGCGCCAGAAGCTGATGGCCCAGGCACAGGCCCAGATAAGGCCGCCCTGCTTCCACCCAGGCGCGGATCGCCGCCATCTCGTCCAGCAGCCAGGGGTGCTTGTCTGTCTCCCACACATCCATCGGCCCGCCCATCACCAGCAGAATATCGAACCCGTCCAGCGGCGGAATCGCCTCGCCCTCGTCCAGTTCCACCGCATGCATCGTATGGCCCTCGCGGGCCATCACGCCGCGGAAGCTGCCCGGATGCTCCGTAGCCGCATGCTGAAACACTAAAATCCGCATCAAACCCTCTCATTCCGTGCCGGTCTGTTATCGCAGAGAAAGAAAATTTCGTGAAGCGTGATTGAGCAGCGGTTAAGAATTTCGGGGCATTGTTGCTGGCGGGTTTACCTTCTCTCGCATTTATTTGCTCACGCAAAAGGTTCCGCCATGCTCGATACTCTTCTGGCGCATACCGGCCTGCTGGCCAGCCTTTCGCTTCTGGCGGCGTTGCTGTTGCTGGCCGGTGTTATCGCCGCCATGCGGGCGGATAGCCACTTCATCCGCCGCAGGCTGGAGGGCGAGGCCGCCACCCGGCGCCTGTGGGCGCATGGGCTGGCGAATGCCAGTTTCGACGGGCTGCTGATCCACCGCCATGGTGTGATTTTATTGATGAACCGCGCCTTGGTGCGGATGCTGTCTTTGCGCGAGCGCGAATGGCTGGGGCAGAATTTCTGTACCGTGGCGCGCGAGGAAGACGTGGCGGCCTTGCGCGCGGAGCTGGAGGCGCCAGGGCCGGAGCTGGCGCGCTTTAACCTGCTGCGCGCCACGCGCGGCGAGGTGGCGGTGGAGATGAGCAGCCAGCCCATTGAGTTCGAGGGCCAGCCCGCCACCATTACCGCCATACGCGACATTACCCAGCGCCGGGCTGATGCCGAAACGATTTGCCGCCTGACCCATTACGATGCGCTGACCGGCCTGCCGAACCGCCGCAGGTTTGAGGATTTGGCCGAGCAGTTTTTGGCAAGCCAGCCGCACCAGCCGCTCTCTCTGCTTATTACCGATGTCCAGGATTTCAAAAGCATCAACCAGCAATTTGGCCGCAAGACGGGCGATGCGCTGCTGCAGCTTGTGGGCCAGCGCCTGGCCGGGATGTTATTGCAGGAGGATGTGCTGGCCCGGCTCTCGGGCGATAAATTCGCCCTGCTGCTGAAAGCGGAAGGCCCGCCCAGCCGCGGCGTGAGCCTGGGCGGGCAGTTGCTCGCCAGTTGCGCCGAGCCGTTCATCATCGAGGGGCGGCTGGTGCGGCTCAAGCTCCATGCCGGGCTGGCGCTGTTCCCCGACCATGCGGCGGATATGGAAGGGCTGCTGCGCGCGGCGGAGATTGCCCTTACCCGCGCCCAGGCCGGGGATGGCGGGGTGCATTTGTTCCGGCATGAGGATGCCACCCCCCTGCGCCCGGCTTTGGCGGCTGGCGGGCAGGGCGAGGGCGGGAATCTGCGTGACGATTTGCGCGGCGCCCTGGCGCGCGGCGAAATCCGCCTGCTTTACCAGCCTGCTTTTACCTTGCCCGATTTTGCCTTGTACGGGTTTGAGACCAGCGCGCGCTGGCAGCACCCCACCCAGGGCTTGCTGCGGCCCGAGCAATTCATGGCCATTGCCGAGGAAGCGGGGCTGGCGCAGGAGCTGGGCAACCAGCTTATCGAGCGCGCCTGTGCCGAGGCCGTGGCCGCCAGCGTGCCGCGCCTGGCCGTTAATCTCAGCCCCGCCCAGTTTCGCGACACCAATCTGCCCGCGCGCCTGGCTGCCATTTTGCGCAAAACCGGCCTGGCGCCAGAGGTGCTGGAGCTGGAGATAACTGAGGCGATGCTGGCCGAGCACGCGGACTACGCCGCCGGGCTGCTGCACGCCCTGCGCCAGAGCGGCGCGCTGATTGTGCTGGACGATTTTGGCGCCGGCAGCGCCCCGCTCGGCGCTGTGTGCCATTTGCCCTTGTCGCGGCTGAAAATCGGGCCGCGGATCATCAAAAAGCTGGGGACAGACCGCAATGCCGAGGCCATGCTGGGCGCTACGCTGTCGCTGGCCAATAACCTCAATCTGCAGGTTACGGCGCTGGGGGTGGAGACGGAAACCCAGCTGGATTTGCTGCGCCGCCAGGGCTGCCATGTGGCGCAGGGGCCGCTATTGGGCGAGCCTGCCTCCCGCGCCTTTGCCCGCGCGCCGCAACTGCACGCGCCTTTGCATCTCACGGCCTCCTGACTCGGCGCGCCCATGCTATAGCGGGGTATGCCCGCCATACGCCGCCTCTCGGACGCCACCATCAACCGCATTGCCACTGGCGAGGTGATCGAGCGCCCGGCGGCGGCGGTGAAGGAGCTGGTGGAGAACGCGCTCGATGCCGGGGCCAGGCGCATTGAGGTGCTGCTGACAGGCGGCGGCATTGCGCGCATGGAAATTATCGATGATGGCTGTGGCATTGCCGCTGACCAGCTTGCCTTGGCGCTGGAGCGCCACGCGACATCGAAACTGGCCGATGAAACCCTGGTGCGGATCGCCACGCTCGGCTTCCGTGGCGAGGCGCTACCCTCGATCGGCGCTGCCGCCCGGCTTACGCTCATCAGCCGGCCAGAGGGGCAGGATTCCGCCTGCCGCGTGCAGGTGGCGGGCGGGGCCATTGGCCCGGTGGCACCGGCGCCGGGAGTGAAGGGCACGCGCGCCATTGTGGAAGATTTGTTCTACGCCACCCCGGCGCGGCGCAAATTCCTGCGCAGCCCGCGTGCCGAGGGCGATGCGGCGGAGCGCGCCGTGTGGCGCCTGGCTCTGGCCGCACCGCATGTGGCCTTCCGCCTGGTGGCTGATGAGCGGGTGATTTTCGACCTGCCCGCGCAGGATGAGGCGGCCCGCGTTGCCGCGCTGTTCGGGCGGGAAACAGCATCGTCTCTGCTGCCGCTTGAGGCCGAGCGTGATGGGGTGCGGCTCACCGGGCTTATCGGCCCGGCCAGCCTTTCACGCGCCACCATGGCGTTGCAGAGCTTTGTGGTGAATGGCCGCCCGGTGGTGGACCCGCTGCTGCGCCTGGGCCTGCGCCTGGCCTACCGCGACGTGGTGCCCGCCGGGCGCCATGCCGTGGCCGCACTGCGGCTGACAGTGCCGGATGAGGCGCTGGATGTGAATGTGCACCCGGCCAAAACGGAGCTGCGCTTTGCCGATGGAAATGGCGTGCGCAGCCTGCTGATTGGGGCCATTGGCCGGGCGCTGGCGCGGCCTGTCTCGCTGGCCAATGCGCCGGTGGCCTTGCCCAGCCTGGCGCTGCGCCCGCCGCCCAGCGCAAGCTGGCCCGCGCCGCGCCCGCCCGGCCCCGTTGCGCGCGGTTTTGCCGAGGCCGAGCTGGCCTTGGCCGCCCCGCCCGCCGCCCGGGTTTTTGCGCCCCCGCCCATGCCAGAGGCCGCGCCCGTGCCGGAGCATCCGCTCGGCGCGCCCATCGCGCAGATTCTCGACACTTACATTCTTGCCGCAGCGCCCGACGGCGCCCTGGTGCTGGTGGACCAGCATGCCGCGCATGAGCGGCTGACGGAGGAAAGGCTGCGCGAGGAGTTTTCCGCCGGACGCATCGCCGCTCAGCCTTTGCTGGTGCCGGTGGTGGTGGAGGTTTCGCCCAGCGAGGCCGCGCGGCTGCTGGCGGAAAGCGAGACGCTGGCAAGGCTGGGGCTGGAGATAGAAGCCTTTGGCCCTGGTGCCGTGCTGGTGCGTGCCGTGCCAGCGGCGCTGAAAAACCCCGATGCGGCCGGGCTTTTGCGCGATCTGGCCGAGGAGTTTGCCGAAGCGGATGCGCCTTTGGCCCTGGAAGCCAGGCTGGATGCCGCCCTGGCGCGGCTGGCCTGCCACCGTTCCATCCGCGCCGGGCGGCGCTTGCAGCGCGAGGAGATGGAGGCGCTGCTGCGCGAGATGGAGGCTACCCCGCGCGCGGCCACATGCAGCCATGGCCGCCCCACCTTCCTCAAGCTCACCCGCGCGGAGCTGGAGAAAATGTTTGGGCGCCGGAATTAACCGATTTTGAACCGCAGCGCCTCTGGCGGCATTTCCACGCCTGGCAGATTCCCGGGGTTGGGGATAGGCGCACCGGTTTCGTAATGGATGGGAATGATGCCGGTCCAGGCAGGAAAATCCGCATCGTCCTCGTCATCCGTATGGCCGGAGCGCAGCTTGGCGCTGGCTTCGGTAATCGGCATGCTCAGCACGGTGGTTGCCTTCAGCTCCTTGTCCTTCACCGGGCGCAGCCTGTCCCACTGGCCGGGGATGATCTTGTTCATGAAATTCCGCAGCTGCGCTTGAACTTCGTGCGTTGGTAGTTTCTCTGGCCTGCCGAACAGCATCACCGAGCGGTAGTTGATGGTGTAGTTGGAGGCGGAGCGCGCCATCACCAGCCCATCCAGCAGGCTGACCGTGATGCACGCATCCTGCGTCACGGCACTTTCCAGCATGCGGCTGGCGGCGGAGCCGTGCCAGAATATGCGGTTGCCGTCTCGCCGTTGCAGCGTGGGGGTAGGGGCTGCCATTGAACACATAGCCCACATGGCAGAGCGGCATGGCGTCGAGAATGGCATGGATGGTTTCAGCATCGTAAGAGGCGAGCTGGTTATAGCGCTTTACCTTGGCGCGCGCGCTGGGCGGGCTGGGCATGGCGGCGCCTTGGCGGTGTTCTGTGAATAGATGACCAGGCGGATGTAGGCTTGCCAAAACACGGGGCTGCTGGGGTGTGGGGTAGTTTGGGTTTTTGGTTGCGCGCCAACGAAAGACATTAAACCTTCATTTTCCTATTCTCCAAAGTGGACGTAGCCAACCTAAATGGATGTTAACCTTGTTTATACGCTACTGGTGCAAGACGGCATCGACGTTGATCCCGAAACAGTAAGGGTTGAAGCGCGCGACGACCGTTGGGCTGTCAGGTTGTCTGGCAATCATATGGCTTGGGTTCCCATGAATGCCCAAGGGGCCATGCGGCTGCTTACCGAGCGACGAGTTTTGGAGCTTCTTTCTGAGCGCTGCACTTTTCTGACCCCGAAGATTCTCCATGTCGCGGAAACAGGCTGGGACTTGCGCGCAGTTGTGCCGGGTAAATGCGACCCGTGGGGTCTATTTATGCGCCTTCAAACGGACCGCACATTAGCGAAGCAAATCGGACGTTCGCTCGGCGAGATTTTGGTTCAGCAGCACAGTCGAATCCACATGGAAGACACGGTAGGCTGGCTACAGAGAAAGTTAAGCTGGCCCGCGCCATGGGATACTATCGAATCGCACTTACCAGATGTCGTGGACGATATAGATTTATTGCGTGACGCGGGCAGGCTGATCAAAACTCTTCGACTTGATGAGGACAGCAATACGACTGACAGCGTGCTGGTTCATGGCGACCTTGGGCTGCACAATATCGCGTTTGATCCGGAAACTAGCAAAGTTGAAGGAGTCTTCGATTATGAGACTGCCGCATGGGCGGATAGGCATTATGACTTCCGGTATCTCATCTTTGATCGCCAAGAAGACGATCTATTGAACAGTGCCTTGGAGGTCTATGAGGGTGACTTAGGTATCCAGCTTGATCGCCAGCGTATCCGCCGCCTTAACGCCGCTTGTGCAGTCGGGTTTCTTGCGCATCGGCGAGGAACACCTCCCGAAGCCCATTCATGCGGACGGACGTTGGCAGAAGATGTTGGATGGGTTCGTCATGCTTTGGCAAGACTAACACTACTTTGGCATATTATTATCGGTGGTTTTTGTCAGGGGCTTGTCACAGTGCGGGCATCTTCGAGGA
>JAJZFB010000013.1 GCA_021805545.1 Pseudomonadota bacterium
GACGGCGGTGCTGTCGGTTAAAGTGCCGGACCCGAAATTCTCTTCGCAGACCAAGGATAAATTGATTTCCTCCGAGGTACAGCCGGTGGTGCAGGCGGCGGTGGCCGATGCGCTGAGCCATTGGTTCGAGACGCACCCCAAGGAAGCCAAGGGCATTGTGCAGAAGGTGATGGATGCCGCCGCTGCCCGTGAGGCCGCGCGCAAGGCCAGAGAGCTGACACGGCGCAAAGGGGTGCTGGACATATCCTCGCTGCCCGGCAAGCTGGCGGATTGCCAGGAGCGCGACCCGGCGAAGTCCGAGCTGTTCCTGGTGGAGGGCGATAGCGCCGGCGGCTCGGCAAAGCAGGGGCGTGACCGCAAATTCCAGGCGATTTTGCCGCTGAAGGGCAAGATTTTGAACGTGGAGCGGGCGCGTTTTGATAAAATGCTCGGCTCGGCGGAAATCGGCACGCTGATTACGGCTCTGGGCGCTGGAATCGGGCGCGGCGATGCCGACCAGGGTGGATTTGACGCGGGCAAGCTGCGCTACCACCGCATTGTTATCATGACGGACGCCGATGTGGATGGCTCGCATATCCGCACGCTGCTGCTGACGTTTTTCTACCGGCAGATGCCGCAGCTTATCGAGCAGGGGTATTTGTACATCGCGCAGCCGCCGCTGTACCGCGCCAAGCGCGGAAACGACCAGCGTTATTTGAAGGATGATGACGCGCTGGAAGCGTTTTTGCTGGAACGCGCCATGGGCGAGGCGAAGCTGAGCAGCGGCGCGCTGCTGCTGCAAGGCGAGGATTTGAGCGCGGAAACCGCCTGGATTGGCCAGACCGTGCACAGGCTGGAGGCGCTGACCAACCTGCTGCCCCTGCCCTATTTGGAACAGATTGCCATAGCCGGGCTGTTTTCACCCGCCGCCTTGGGCGATGGCACAAAGGATGCCGCCCTGGTGGCGCGTTTGAACATGCTGACCCCGCCCGCCGAGCGGGGCTGGGTGGTGACTTCGGACGGCGCGGGCATAACGCTGGGGCGCACGGTGCGCGGCGTGGCGGAACGCTACCATCTGGAGGCGGCGATTCTGCGCACCGCCGAGGCGCGTTATTTGGCCGAGCGGACGGAGCGCCTGAGCGAGCTGTTTGGCGAAGACGCGCAACTTACCATTGGCGCCACCAGCAAGCCCGTATATGGGCCCGCGGCCATGTGGGCGGCGCTGTTGGCCCATGGGCGGCGCGGGCTTACCATCTCGCGCTTCAAGGGGTTGGGTGAAATGAACCCGGAAGAGCTATGGGCCACCACGCTGGACCCCGCCGTGCGCCGCCTGCTGCAAGTGAAGATTGCCGATGCCGAGGATACGGACCAGATTTTCGCCACGCTGATGGGCGATGTGGTGGAACCACGGCGCGACTTTATCGTGAGCAACGCGCTGAAGGTGGCCAACCTGGATACGTGATGCCCATACGTGGTGCCAATACGCGGTGCGCGGGTGGACAGCGCCGGATGAAGCCCCGCATTGGATTTTTTTGAGATGTTTTTTGCCGCCGCGCCGGCGCATTACCGCCAGCGTGGCCACATGGCATTGGTGCGGGCCTGGTAGGCGGCATAGCCGTCTCCCCGCCGCGCGCGCATCGCGGCTTCCAGCGGCGGCACGCCGGTAAGATAGCGCAAAACGGCAAACATCAGCACCGGGGCGATGAATGAGAGCCAGGTAAGCGGCCGGTCTGGCACAAAGGCGAAAACCGGATAGGCCGTCCAGGCCAACGCCTCGAACAGGTAATTGGGGTGGCGGCAGAGCGCCCATAATCCGGACTCACAGATACCGCCCTCATGACCAGGGTGCGCGCGCCAGACTTGCAATTGGTGGTCGGCCAGGGCCTCGCCGGCCAGCGCGCCGGCCAGCAGCACCACGCCGGCCAGATCCATAACACGCGGCCACGGGGCGGGCTGTGCCGCCGCCAGATAGACCGGGATGGCGAGCAGCCCGCTCACCGGCCCCTGGGCGGCGATGAGACGGAACATCTGCCCCTGGAAGCGCGGCCCGGCGGCGGCACGCATCATGGCGTAGCGCGTATCCTCGGGGCTTGTTGCCACGCGCTGCGCGATATGGCCGCCCAGCCGCGCGGCCCAGGCCAAAATAAGCGCCGCCAGCAAAGCGTGGCGCCCCACCGCCCCGGGTGCCGCCAACGCCACGCCAGCCAGGGCAAAACCGGTGGAAAAGGTCCAGAACACATCCACCCATCCCGCATTGCCCGCCGCGCGCTGCACAGCCCACGCCAGAAGCATGGCGAATGTTACAAACACGCCCGCGTAGAGGCATATGATCATGGCACAGGTGCCAGACGGTAATGGCTGACCCCCCAGTGCTTACCGCCGCCATGGCCGAACAGCCCCTCGGTGGCCAGGAAGAACAACCGCCAGCGGCGCTCCCAAATTCCTGCCTCTGCACCGTACACCTCGGCCAGAAGCGGGCGGATTTGCACAGCGGCGGCATCGTAATTATCCAGCCAGTCCCGCGCCGTGCGGGCATAATGTGTACCGGACCAGCGCCAATCGCGTTCAAGGGTGAAAAGGGTGGGGAAGGACGCCGCCAAATTGTGGCTGGGCATGATTCCACCAGTAAAAAAATGCCGCGCGATCCAATCAGCCTCGTCTTCATGGTTGAAGCGGTAGGCACTCTGCGCATGGGCGAAAACATGCAGAAACAACCGGCCTTGAGGTTTCAGCCAGCCGCGTACCCGCCCCAGCAATGCGCGCCAATTGGCCATATGCTCAAACATTTCCACAGATACAACGCGGTCGAACAGCCCCTCCGGGGTGAAGCTGTTCATATCGGCGGTGATGACCCGCAGGTTGCGCAGGCCCTTCAGCCTGGCGCGGGCCTCGATATAGCCGCGCTGGGGGGCCGAGTTGGAAACGGCGGTGATACGTGCCTGCGGAAACCGCTCCGCCATGAACAGGCTGAGCGAGCCCCAGCCACAGCCCAGCTCCAGAATATGCTGGCCATCGCCCAGGGCGGCGTGGGCAATGGTTTCCTCCAGCGCGTGTTCTTCAGCCTCGGCGAGAGTCTCGTGGCCGGTTGGATAGAGGGCGCAAGAATATTTGCGCCGCGGCCCGAGAATGAGCGCGAAAAACTCCGGTGGCAGCTCGTAATGCTGGCGGTTGGCCTCGTCTGTGTGAAGGGCAATGGGGTAGGCTGCCATTTCTTGCACGAAGGTTTGAGTGGATTCTGGCGTTTTCGCCAGGCTGCGCCGGGTGCGGGCGACCAGGCTATTGATGCCAAGGCGCAGCAGAGGGTCTGGCAGCCTTACACGTTCGGCCGTGCTGGCCAGGCTGGCGGCGAAACTCATGCGGCACTCCTTTGGCTGTGATGGTGAGAGATGAAGGCGAGGCAATCGGCCAGCACCGGCCCCAGCCCGCGCAGCACGGGCGAAAGCGCGCCCGCCAGGCGGCGGTGGCCGAGGCCAGGATAGAGCTTAAGCTGCACCAGGCCACCCGCCGCGGCCAGGCGGGCAGCCAGGCGGCGGCTATTGCCGGGGTCCACGACCGTATCGGCCTTGCCTGCGGCGAGAAAAGCGGGCGGTGCCAAGGATGAAACGAAATTGATGGGCTGGGTGCGGGCAAGATGCTCTGGCGCGCCAAATATGGCCCGTAGCGCCGGGCTGGTGAGCGGCAGAAAATCGTAAGGCCCGGCGAGGCCAATAACCCCGGCAATATGCTGATGCGGCGACAGGCCATGGGCCGCCAGCCACGCGGGGTCTAACGCCAGCATGGCGGCATTATAAGCACCCGCGGAATGACCCATGACGAAGACCCTGGACGGGTCGCCGCCATAGGCGGGGGCATGGCGCCGCGCCCAGGCGAAGGCGGCGGCGGAATCTTCCAGAAAGCCGGGAAAGCGCGTCTGCGGATAGAGCCGGTAGTCCGGGATGATGGTCACCACGCCGCGCGCGGCCAGGGCGGCGCCAACGAAGCGGTAAAGCGCCTTGCCGCCTTCCTGCCAGCTTCCACCGTAATAAAACACCGCAACAGGGGCCGTTTGGGCATGGCGGGGGGTGTACACGTCCAGCATGCGGCGCGGGCCGGGGCCGTAGGGAATGCCGCGCACCCTGCGGCACGGCCCCAGGGCGAGGCCATTAAGCACCGTGGCGGGTGAGAGACACGCCACACCAGCCCCACCCGACAGCAGCAGCCCGGCGCAAAGCGCTGGCAGGCCCCACATGGCGCCTTAGCCCCCCAACAAGCGGGGCAGCCAGGGCAGGCGCAGCCCGCCCGCCAGCGCGGCAAGGCATAGGCAGCCTTCTGGGCCGGCCACCGGCTGGTGCTCCACGCTCTCGTCTGTCTCGCCAATATCGCCCGGGCCATAATGGCCTGTATGGTCGTAAAACCCGCCCCACAGCACTTGCGTGAGTTCCACACCGCCATGGGAGTGCCGGAGCACCCGGCGCCCGCCCGCCACACGCAGCAGCATCACGTTCTCTTCAGGCGCCCAGGGCAGGCGCACAGTGCTGTAGCGCACACCCGGGCCTATCCACAGCCAGCGCCCAATACTGGCCCCGCGCAGCGCGGAAGGCAGGCGCAAGGCAGGGGGGAGATGAAGATCGGCCTGGCGCGGGGGCGCGGGCGGTGGCGTGGCGGGCTCATCCAGCCGGGCCAGCACGGCGGCAAAGGCTCCGGCGGCCAATGGCTCAGGCGCCAAATCATCCAGCAGTACGCCGCCCGTGGCTTCCAGCCGCGCTTGCTCAGCCCGGCAATGGGCGCAGCTTTGCAGATGCGCTGCCAGCACCAGGGCATGGCCGGGCGCGAGCGTGCCCGCCGCATGGGCCAGTAATGTTCCGGCGGATGGGTGATGACGGATCATGGCTCGCCCTCCAGCGCGGCGCGAAGCCGCGCCAGCCCCAGGCGGATGCGCGACTTCACCGTGCCCAGCGGCAGGTTGAGCGTGCTGGCAATGGCGGTGTGCGGAGTCTCGGAGAAAAATGATAATTGCACGATTTGTTGCTGTTCAGGCGATAACGCCCGCAGCGCGGCGCGCAATTGGGCTTCACGCTCGGCTGTCAGGGTTTGGGTCTCGGCGGATGGCGAATGATCCGGCTCTTCCAGCTCCGGCATGGCGGGCAGAGAGGCGCCGCGCCGCCGCCGCGCGTGGTCGATGCGCGCATTGCGGGCGATGGCGAAAACCCAGGTTGCCGCCGCCGCGCGGGCGGGGTTAAAATGTTCCGCCTTGCGCCACAGTGCCAGCATTACGTCCTGGGTTACTTCCTCGGCCTCGGCGCCCTCTAACCCGGCGCGGCGCAGATAAGCCTTCACGCGCGGGGCAAAATACTTGAACAGCGCCGCATAGGCGGTGCGGTCGCGCAGATTCGCCACATGCCCGATGAGCACGGCCAGGGCGGCGGCATCTGGTGACGGGGCATCCAGCGCTGTCACTGGCAGAACGTGAGGCCGGGCGCGGGCCGGGCGCGAGAGTGTGGGGTCAAGTACATTCACATGCGAGTATACGCCATTCACCACATTATGGATCACTGGTGATCCAAATTCCTTGCCGCGCCGTATTTTGGGCAGCAGCAAGGAAAACCAGCATGGAGCAACAGACGGAGCGGCAGCGCATTGCCGTGGTGGGGGCGGGCATTACCGGGCTTGCCTGCGCCTGGCTCTTGAGCCAGCGCCATGAGGTAACCTTGTTCGAGGCGGCGCCCCGGCTGGGCGGGCACAGCCACACGGTGGAAGCAGACGGCGTGCCGGTGGATACCGGGTTTATCGTTTACAACGAGCCAGCCTACCCCAACCTCACCGCGCTGTTCACGCATCTGGGCGTGGAGACACGCGCCACCACAATGTCTTTCTCGGTCTCGTTGCATGGCGGCGCGCTGGAATATGCGGGTTCCAGCCTGCGTGGCCTGTTCGCCCAGCCCGCCAACGCGCTGCGCCCGCGTTTCTGGCGCATGATAAGGGATGTTTTACGCTTTTACCGCGCCGCGCCGGGGGATGCCGCCAGCCTGGGCGGCACGAGCCTGGCCGAATATGCGCGCGCGCGCGGTTACAGTGCGGCGTTTTTGCAAGAGCATCTCTACCCCATGATCGCCGCTGTTTGGTCCTGCCC
>JAJZFB010000034.1 GCA_021805545.1 Pseudomonadota bacterium
GGGCGCCATGGTCAGCCTCGTCAATGCCGACCACCCATGAATCAGTCAAAAGCCGATTCGGGAATCCTAAAAATAACAGAACTCAATAATATGCCAAAGTAGTGCTAAGCGGGGCATATTAAGTTTCTGCGCTCCCTCAATTTGTGTGGAAATCGTATTGAACGGCTTCTTCAGACAGAGCGGACTTCCTGCGTTAACTCCACTATCTGCAAGCGAGGTAGAACTCACTGATACCAACGGTCATGCTCAATGACCGTTGGTATCAGGCGAGTTGGCATCAAAGCTGGCCGCAGAAAATCCCGCTGCTGAGTCGCGCAAATTTTCAAAATCGAATCATTTTATCTGGCGTAGGCTATATATGGCTTCGCGCGAATTGGTGCAGATATCGTCCGTCGAGGGCGGGGTGGCTGCCGCCGTGCGCGATGTGTTCGCGGGGCTTTGAAAGAGGTTTTATACCAGCCGGGATTGCTTGACCGCTGCGGCAATGAAACCCTGGAACAACGGGTGCGGGGCAAAAGGTTTGGATTTCAGTTCGGGGTGATACTGCACGCCGATGAACCAGGGGTGATCTGGGTACTCAACGATTTCTGGCAGCACGCCATCGGGCGAGAGGCCCGAGAAGCGCAGGCCTGTGGCTTCTAGCGGTGTACGGTAATGGATGTTGACCTCGTAACGGTGGCGGTGGCGCTCCTGGATTTGCGCGGCACCGGAATAAACATCGCGCACCAGCGAGCCTTCGGCCAGCGTGGCGGGGAAGGCGCCGACGCGCATTGTACCGCCGAGATTGCCACCCGCGGCGCGGCGTTCGATCTCGTTGCCGCGCGCCCATTCGGTGAGCAGGCCGACAATGGGAATGCTGCACGGACCGAATTCAGTGGAGGAGGCGGCGGGCAGGCCGGCCAGGTTGCGGGCGCATTCGATGACCGCCATTTGCATGCCGAAGCAGATGCCGAAGAACGGTACCTTGCGCTCGCGGGCGAAACGCACAGCCTCGATCTTGCCTTGCGTGCCGCGCTCACCAAAGCCGCCGGGAACGAGGATGCCGTGCACGCCGTCGAGCTGTTCAACTGCGTTCGGCTGCTCGAAGATTTCCGAATCGACCCAGTCAAGCTGGACTTTTACGCCATTGGCGATGCCGCCATGAGCCAGGGCTTCGGCAAGAGATTTATAACTGTCAAGCAGGTTGGTGTATTTGCCGACCACCGCAATGCGGACTGTACCCTCCGGGTTGCGCACCGTATCGGCGATACGCTGCCAGTGCGAGAGGTCAGGCTCGTTCTCGAAGGGCAGGCTGAAATGGCGCAGCACTTCGCGGTCCATCCCGGCTTGGTGGTATGAGATGGGCACGGCGTAGATCGTGTCGACATCGAGCGCAGGAATGACGGCTTCGGCCCGTACATTGCAGAAGCTGGCGATCTTGCGGCGCTCATTCTCGGGAATTTCACGGTCGCAACGGCAGATGAGCATGTTCGGCTGGATACCGACATTTTGCAGCTCTTTTACCGAATGCTGGGTGGGCTTGGTTTTCAGCTCGCCGGCCGAGGGGATGTAGGGCACCAGGGTGAGGTGCAGGAACATGGCGCGTGCGGGTGTCAGCTCATTGCCAAGCTGGCGGATGGCTTCCAGGAAGGGGAGCGATTCGATATCGCCCACCGTGCCGCCGATTTCTACCAGGACGAAGTCCAGCCCCTCAGTTTGGCGGAGCACCACTTCCTTGATGGCGTCGGTAATATGCGGAATGACCTGTACGGTGGCGCCCAGGTAGTCGCCGCGGCGTTCCTTGGCGATGACATCCGAATAGATTTTGCCCGTAGTGGCGTTGTCGGCCTTGGTGGCGGCAACGCCGGTAAAGCGCTCGTAATGGCCGAGGTCAAGGTCGGTTTCCGCCCCATCATCGGTAACGAATACCTCGCCGTGCTGGTAGGGGCTCATCGTGCCCGGGTCGACGTTGAGATAGGGGTCCAGCTTGCGGAGGCGGATAGAATAACCTCGGGCCTGGAGAAGTGCGCCCAGAGCAGCCGATGCAATACCTTTACCAAGCGACGAGACCACGCCGCCGGTGATGAATACAAACCGCGTCATGGAATCACACCTTACACGAGTTGTTAAAAAAACGGGAGGGTTGTGATGTGCGGATTATTGGCCGGGCCCCGGTACGGCGGGTGTGGCAGGGTTGGCCGTGGCGGGTGCTTGCGTTGCCGGAAGGGCATCGGCCGGGGTTTGCGGCAGGGATTGGGGGGTGACTGGTGCCGCGGGCGCGGTTGGCGCGGCGGGCTGCTGACTGGCCGGGATGTTAAGAATGGCGGCGTTGCTGTTTTGCGCGCCCCCCTTGTAGAGCAGCGCCAGAGCCAGGGAGAGGGCGAAAAAGGCCGTACCAAGCACGGCCGTGGTACGGGTGAGGAGATTGGCGGTACCGCGCCCGGTCATAAAGCTGCCCATGCCTTGGCCGCCGCCAAGGCCCAGACCGCCGCCCTCGCTACGCTGGATCAGCACGACGCCGATCAGCGCGATGGTGACGAACACATGCAGGACAAGAAGGACTTTGATCATCGACAAACCCGGTTAAAAATCTCTGGGGCTTCTAGCGGCGCGGCGCGGCGGCGGCAATGGCCAGCAGGTCTTCTGCCTTAAGGCTGGCCCCGCCGACCAGCGCGCCGCCCACTTCCGGCAGGGCCAGCAGGCGGGCGGCATTGTCCGGTTTAACCGAGCCGCCGTAGAGAATATTGATGGATTGGCCGTCCGCGCCGAGCCGGGCGATGAGGGCGGCGCGGATCTCGGCGTGCATGGCGGTAACATCGGCCTCGGCCGGTGTGCGGCCAGTGCCGATAGCCCAGACCGGCTCGTAGGCCACGATGCCGGTGAAATTTTCTGGCAGGCTGTGGGCAAGCTGTGTACGGACCACATGCCCGGCCTCGCCGGCATTGCGCTCGGCTTCGGCCTCGCCCACGCAGATAATCGGGATGAGGCCGGCGGTTTGGGCGGCCTCGGCCTTGGCTTTGACCACGGCATTGGTTTCACCATGGTTCTCGCGGCGTTCGGAATGGCCGAGAATGACATGGGTGGCACCGGCTTCGGCCAGCATGGGGGCGGCTATGTCCCCGGTATGGGCGCCATCAGGCGTGGCGTGGCAATCTTGTGCGCCCAGCGCGATGCTGGAGCCTTTGAGGGCAGTGGCGAAGCGGTCGAGAAGAATGAAAGGCGGGCAGATGAGCAGGCTGACATGAGCAGGGGCGGCCTTGATGGCCCCCGTATAAGCCGCCACGTCTGCCAGGCGGCCGTACATCTTCCAATTACCTGCAATGATTTGCCGCATGATGCTAAGCTCCCGTTGTAAACTGCATGTTGTTGGTCAAAAGTGTTCTGCTGCTATGCAGCATATTCGCTGGACTTAAAATGATGCGATGCAACATAATGGGCCCGAGCCTGAAGGAGGGTCTTAGTCATGTTGATGTTTCTTGCCACGTTGAGCACGTCCGTCATTGCGTCGCTGCTGGTCGCGGCGATGGACATAGAGTGCGTCAGGCAGCCCAGGCGCCGCTTAGGCCGGGCCGTGAAGCCTGATGGCAAGGATGTGTACTGCGAAAAGGGTGTTGCTGGAGCGCTGCGCTGAGCTTGGCGTTTAGCATGTAAGGCCGGGTGCGCGCTCCGCCCCGGCTTGGCGCCGCGGTACGGCGAATTTTTCTGATCTGGTTCGCGGGGCACCTGAAAACATCTCCGGCCTGGGTTATTTGCCCGATACTGGCCGCCTAGCTATAGAGGCGGCGATCTTGGGTAAAGAGAGCCAATGCTGGTCTGGGTCCGGAAATTAATGAGTAACTGGGTGGCGCGGATTCTTTTCGCACTGCTCATTGTTGTTTTTATTGGTTGGGGCATCTCGAATGTTCTGACGCTGACGGGGAGCAATACCACAGTGGCCCGGGTCGGCGGAACGCCGATTGATGCCTCCGCGGTGCAAGCGGCTTATCAGGCCGCGCTCAACCAGGCCGGGCAGCAGGGCCAGCCAGATTTGGCCACGCGCCAGCAACTGGCCAATCAGGCCCTGGCTGATGCGCTGCGCAAGCAGATGATGAAGCAGGAAGAGCGGAGGCTGGGTCTTGTGGTGCCCGATGCAGCGGTGCGGCAGGTGCTCGACGAGGAGCCGGCCTTCCAGGCCAATGGTGTGTTTGACAAGCAAAAATTCGAGCAGGTTTTGACGCAGAATAATTCTTCGCCGGACCAGTTTATCGGGCAGGTGCGCGAAAGCCTGGCCATGCGGCAATTAATGCTGCCGCTGCTGCGTGGCGTGGCGCCGCCGGAGGAGCTGATTGACCGGCTTTTTGCTTATTTTGGCCAGCACCGCACGGCGGAGACCGTGGCGATAGCGAGCGCCGCGCAGCCGGCACCCAAGCCGCCGGCGGATGCAGTGCTGGAGCGTTACTGGCGTAACCACCCGGCGAAATTCACCTCGCCGGAATATCGCCGGGCGCAGATTGTAATTCTCTCTCCTACCTTGCTGGCGCCGCAGGAGCAGGTGTCTCAAGCCGATATTGATGCCGCCGTGGCGCGGGCCAAGGCAGAGGGGCCGCCAAGCGTGCCACAGCGCAGCGTGCAGGTGATTACGGTGGGGAATCTAGCCGGCTCCTCACGCTTGCAGGCGGCTTGGACCAAGGGGGCGAACTGGAGTAGAATGCAGACCTTGGCCAAGCAATATGGCGCGACCGCCGTGGAAATGGACAAGGCGGCGCAGACGCAGATTCCTTCACCTGCGCTGGGGCAGGCCGTGTTTGCCGCGCCTATTGGCAAGGTTGTTGGCCCGGTGGCGGGCGATACCGGTATGTATGTGTTCAAGGTGACGCAAGCGGGGCAGAGCGGGCCGGATATGGCCGCTTTGCGCCAGCAAGCCACTCAGGCGCTGCAAATACAGAAAGCCCAGGACGATGTAGCCAATGATGTGAACCAGTTACAGGACGCGCTGGCAGGCCAGACGCCACTGAACCAGTTGCCGGCCAATTTGGGTTTGGTGGCGGTGCAGGGTACGCTCGATGCCGCTGGCAATAGGCCTGAGGGCAGCCCGGCGCCGATTCCCGGCGGGAATGCGTTGAAGACGGCGATTGTAAAAGCGGTTTTTGCCGCGCATCCAGGCGAACCACCGCAATTGCTCAACGGGCCGGATGGCAGCTATTTCGCGCTTTCTCTGGATAAAATTGAGCCGCCGGCGTTGCAGGGCTTTGCCCAGGTGAGGGACAAGGTGCTGGCGGATTGGACGCAGAGCCAGCAGGTGCGCGAGGCTGAGATTAAGGCCACAGCCTTGTACCGCGCGGTGCGGCAGGGGCAGGCTCTGGCTGCGGCTGCCAAGGCCGCTGGGTTGCAGGTGAACATCACGCCGCCGCTGCTGCGTGATGCGGGGCAGCAAGGGGCTGGCGTGCAGGAGCTGAGCAATGTGCTGTTCAGCATGAAGCAGGGCCATGGCACGATGGTGCGGACCAGTACAGGCTTTACCGTGGCGCAGTTGATGACAATCACTACGCCGGACCCGGCCCAGTACCAAAATGTGTACCAGCAATGGCAGCAGCAGATGACAAAGGGCTTGCAGAATGACCTTGCCGAGAGTTTCCTGACTGGGTTGCAGATGCGTGACAAGGTGAGCGTTAACCAGAAGATGCTCGCGCAGATTTATCAGTAAAGATTGGACCCCATGAACGCCGTTTCGTCAGACCGATTTGAGACCTTCCGTACCGCTTACGATAACGGGGGCGGGGCGCTGGTCTGGCGGCACGGAATTGCTGATCTGCTGACGCCGGTGGCTGCCTACCTGAAGGTGGCGCATGGGCAGCCTTATTCTTTTCTGCTGGAAAGCGTGGAAGGCGGCACGGTACGCGGGCGTTATTCCGTGATTGCGATGCAGCCAGACCTGATCTGGCGCTGTGAGCACGGTGTGGCGTCGGTGAACCGTGATGTGCGGACGAATCCGGAGGCCTACACGCCGGTGGGCGAGGCGCCGCTGAAGAATTTGCGTGCGCTGATTGCCGAGACCCGGCTGGACGTGCCGGAGCATCTGCCGCCCATGACGGGCGGGTTGCTTGGTTATTTGGGCTACGACATGGTTCGGCTTATGGAGGACCTGCCCGCGGTTAAGCCCGATGTGCTGGGTATTCCCGATGCGATTTTGGCGCGGCCTGGTTTGTTTATTATTTTTGATGGCGTGACAGACGAGATGACGCTGGCCGCGCCGGTTTACCCCAAGGCTGGGGTTTCTGCCGCCGAGGCCTTTGCGGCGGCCGAATTGCGATTGAACGAGCTGGCGCGGGACCTGGAACGACACGTGCCCAAGCTGACCGGGCGGCAATTAGCCCCGCTTGAGCAGATATCCAATATGGAGAAGGAAGAATTTCTGGGCGTTGTGGAGACGGCCAAGAATTACATTCGGGCAGGGGATGCGTTCCAGATTGTGCCTAGCCAGCGGTTTGAGGCGAAGTTCTCACTGCCGCCGTTTGCACTGTACCGCAGCCTAAGGCGGGTGAATCCGGCGCCGTTCCTGTTTTTTCTCGATTTTGGGGCGTTTGCGGCTGTTGGTTCCAGCCCCGAGATTTTGGTGCGCTACCGCGATGGGAATGTGACCATCCGCCCGCTGGCGGGCACCCGGCGGCGCGGGGCGGATGCGGCGGAGGATGCGGTGCTGGAGGCTGAGCTTCTGGCAGATCCGAAAGAGCGGGCGGAACACCTGATGCTGCTGGATTTGGGGCGTAATGATGTTGGACGCGTGGCCGAGATTGGCTCGGTGAAGGTGGTGAAGAGTTTTGCCATCGAGCGTTACTCGCATGTGATGCATATTTCCTCGACCGTGGAAGGGCGGCTGCGCCCCGATTGCGATGCGCTGGATGCGCTAATAGCGGGTTTTCCTGCGGGCACGCTCTCGGGCGCGCCGAAGGTGCGGGCGATGGAAATTATCGAGGAACTGGAGCCTTCGCGCCGCGGGCTTTACGGCGGCTGCATTGGCTATTTTGCCGCCAACGGCACAATGGACACCTGCATTGGCCTGCGTACCGCCTTGGTGAAGGATGAGGTAATGTATGTGCAGGCAGGGGTTGGCGTTGTGGCCGATTCTGATGCCGAGGCTGAATATGCGGAAAGTGTGCAGAAAGCCCGCGCGCTGTTCCGCGCGGCGGAAGATGCGGTGCGCTATGTTTCCGCGCCGGAGGTTTAAGCCATGATCTTGCTCATTGATAATTACGACAGCTTTACATTCAACTTGGTGCAGTTTTTTGGTGATCTGGGCGCGGAATGCCTGGTGAAGCGCAATGACGTGCTGACCGCGGAAGAGGCTCTGGCGCTGAAGCCCGATGCGATTGTGCTCTCACCCGGGCCGTGCACGCCGAATGAGGCCGGGATTTGCCTGGATGTGGTGCGGCTGGCGGCGGCGCGGCGCGTGCCATTGTTTGGTGTTTGCCTGGGGCACCAAGCCATTGGCCAGGCTTTTGGCGGCCATGTGGTGCGGGCGCCGGAGCCGGTGCATGGCAAGACGAGTGAGGTGATGCACGATAATACTGATTTGTTCGCGGGGTTGCCGAATCCGTTTACGGCGACGCGCTATCATTCATTGATCGTGCAGCGTTCCAGCCTGCCGGAATGTCTGGCGGCAACGGCTTGGGTGAAGGATGGCACCATCATGGGGCTGCGCCATGTGTCGCTGCCGATTTATGGTGTGCAGTTCCATCCTGAAAGCATCGCAACCGCGCACGGGCATGATATTTTACGGAATTTTCTAAATCTGGCGCGTGAGACGGTAGTGGCGTGAATACAAGTTTGCAGCCGGTGCTGGCGCGCTTGGGGCGGGGCGGGCGCTTGAGCGCGGGCGAAGCCGAAGAAGCGTTTGGCATTGTGATGGATGGAGAGGCGACTGCGGTGCAGATTGGCGGTATGCTGATGGCTATGCGCGCGCGGGGTGAAGCAGTGGAAGAGCTGACTGGCGCGGTAACGGCGATGCGCGCGCGCATGACGCGCGTCGAGGCGCCGGAAAACGCGCTCGATGTATGCGGAACGGGTGGTGATGGCGCGGCGAGCCTGAATATTTCCACTGCTTATACTTTCGTAGTGGCGGCGTGCGGTGTTCCGGTTGCCAAGCATGGGAATAAGGCGATTTCCTCGCGGGCGGGCGGCGCTGATGTTTTACGGGCGCTTGGTGTGAATATTGAGCCTCCGCTTGAACGTTTGCCCGAGATTTTGTTGGAGGCGGGTTGTGTATTTTTATTTGCCCCACGCCATCATCCGGGGCTGCGCCATGCAGCGCAGGCCCGGGAGGAGCTGGGTACCCGCACGATTTTTAATCTCGTGGGGCCAATGGCGAATCCGGCTGGTGTAAGGCGGCAATTGATGGGGATTTATGACCCGGCATGGTCGCGCCCTGTGGCCGAGACCTTGGCGGCGCTGGGGACTGAAGCCGCCTGGATCGTACATGGCGGCGGACTGGATGAGCTGGTGCTTGAAGGTGAGAATCAGGTGGTTGCTCTGCAGAATGGCGTGATTCGTGAATTCAGCATCACGGCGGCAGATGCTGGGTTGCAGCCCGTGCCGCTGAGCGCGCTGAGAGGTGGTGACGCGGTGGAAAACGCGGCGGCGCTGCTGGATGTTTTAAGGGGCGCCCGCAACGGGTATCGTGATACGATCTTGTTTAATGCGGCGGCAGCTCTGATTGTGGCCGGTGTGGCCGAGACCCTGCCGCAAGGAGTTGCCTGCGCAACCGCGGCGTTGGATAGCGGGGCGGCGTTGGGCGTGCTGGAGACGTTGCGGGCGGCCTCGCAGGAGATGAGTCTGGCATGAACAAGATGGTGGTTGAGGATATTCTCGCCCGTATTTGCGCCGATAAGCTGGCGGAAATTGAGGTGCGCAAGGCGGCGCTGGCGCTGGACGAGTTGAAGGCGGCGGTGCGTGATGCGGACAAGCCGCGCGGATTTGCGCGTGCGCTGATGGATGCCTCGGCAGCCGGGCGGCCCGCCTTGATTACAGAGATTAAGAAGGCTTCGCCTTCGGGCGGGCTGATTCGCGAGGATTTTGTGCCGGCGGAACTGGCGCAGGCTTATGCGGAGGGCGGCGCGGCGTGTCTTTCCGTGCTGACGGACCAAAAATATTTCTGGGGTTCGGCGGAGGATTTGCAGGCAGCACGTGCTGCGGTGCGGCTGCCGGTGCTGCGTAAGGATTTCATGCTCGATCCGTGGCAGATTTACGAAAGCCGTGTGATGGGGGCGGATTGCGTTTTGTTGATTATGGCGGCGCTTGAGGATGTCCAGGCGCGGGAGCTGGAGGCCCTGGCCAGGGCGCTGGATATGGATGTGCTGGTGGAAGTGCATGACGAGGCGGAGCTGGAGCGCGCGCTTGGGCTGCAGACGCCCCTGCTGGGTATTAATAACCGTAATCTGAAAACGATGGTGACGTCTCTGGAGACGACCGAGCGGCTTTCCAGCCTTTGCCCGCCGGACAGGTTTTTGGTTTCTGAATCCGGCATCAAGACCCATGAGGATATTGCCCGGCTGCAGAAGGTTTGCGTGCAAGGCTTTTTGGTTGGCGAGTCGCTGATGCGCGAGACCAACGTGAAGGCGGCGGTGGCCCATTTATTGGGGACGGTGTGAGCCGGCTTACGCATATAGGGGAGGATGGCGCGGCGCGGATGGTCGATGTATCGGCCAAGGCGGAAACGTTGCGTGAGGCCACGGCCAAGGGGCGGGTGGCAATGCAGCCCGCGACGCTGGCCTTGGTCCGCGATGGCGCGGTGAAAAAGGGCGATGTGCTGGCGGTGGCCCGGATTGCCGGGATTATGGCTGCTAAACGGGCGGCTGAATTAATACCCCTGTGCCACATACTTTTGCTGGAAGCGGTGACGGTGGCATTTGAACTAGAGGACGAGGCGGTGGAGATTACGGCCAGCGTGCGGGCAACCGGCCGTACGGGTGTGGAAATGGAGGCGCTGACTGCGGTGAGTGTGACGGCGCTGACCATCTACGATATGCTGAAGGCGGTTGACCGGGGGATGTGCATTGAAGCGGTGCGTCTGGTACAGAAATCCGGTGGCGCCTCGGGCGATTTTTTTCAGCCATGATTGACGTTGAAGAGGCGCGCAGCCGGATTTTGGCGGCGCTGCGCCCGGTTGGGCAGGAGATTGTGCCGCTGGCGTTGGCATATAGGCGTGTGCTGGCGGTGGATGTAAGAGCGCGTGTGGCACATCCGCCCGCGGATGTGTCGGCGATGGATGGTTATGCGGTGCGGGCGGCGGATGCTGTTGCCGGAGCTCAGCTGCGTGTGATTGGCGAGGCATCAGCGGGACACCCATTTGCAGGCAGCCTGGGGCCGGGTGAAGCGGTACGGTTGTTTACCGGCAGTTTTGTGCCGGCGGGGGGCGATGCGATCCTGATTCAAGAGAATACCGTACCGGTGCTGGGGGGGATTGAGGTTACCGAAACCGTGGCGGTGGCGCGCCATATTCGCAAGCAAGGGCAAGATTTTGCCTTGGGTGACATGCTGCTTGCAGCGGGCAGACGAATGACGGTGCGTGATATTGGGCTGACGGCGGCGGCGAATCATCCTTGGGTAAATGTATTTCAGCGGCCCCGTGTGGCGATTTTGGCCACAGGCGATGAGATTTCGTTGCCCGGAGAGATGCTGGGGCCAGGAGGGATTGTGAATAGCAATTCCACTATGCTGGCGGCCATGGTTGCGGCGTATGGTGGCGAACCATTTGTACTGCCTGCGGCGGGGGATGATACGGACGAAATCGCGGCGGCGGCGGATTTGGCGCGCGGGGCAGATTTACTGGTGACGACCGGTGGAGCTAGCGTGGGGGCCCACGATTTAATGCATGCAGGGCTGGGCCGGCAGGGTTTTGCGCTGGATTTCTGGAAAATTGCCATGCGCCCCGGAAAGCCGCTGATATTTGGACGAATTGGCGATATGCCTGTGCTGGCGCTGCCGGGGAATCCGGTTGCCGCCTATGTGTGCGGGGTGCTGTATCTTGGCCCGGCCTTAGCCGTGCTAGCGGGACAGGAGGTATTAAGGCCGGTGTTTGAGACGGCGCGGCTGCAAGGCAATTTGGGCCCGAACGATGCGCGTGAGGATTATTTGCGGGCGAGGTTGCATTGGCATGATGGTGGCTGGGTGGTTGAGCCGTTTGCGCGGCAGGATTCGGCTATGCTGACGCCATTGGCAGCCTCTGGCGCCTTGCTGCGCCGCCCGCCTTTTCAGCCTGGTTTGGCGGAAGGGGATATGGTGGAGATTATCCGGCTGGATTTGTGATGCTTGACGCGTTGGCCGGAACTAAAGTAGAACATTCTGGAAGTTAGCGCTTTGTTCCGCGCGTGACGCCTGCCCTGGAGAGCTCCATGCTGACTGCCAAGCAACATGAATTGCTGGTTTTTATCGATAAGCATCTGCGTGAGACCGGGTGCAGTCCAAGTTTTGAGGAAATGAAGGAGGCGCTTGATCTACGTTCCAAATCGGGCATCCATAGGCTGATTTCGGCGCTGGAAGAGCGCGGCTTCTTGCGGCGGCACAAACACAGGGCAAGGGCGCTGGAGGTGGTACGGTTGCCGGAGGATTTGCTGCCGCCGCCGCGTGAGGCGCCGCGTTTCGCGCCGAATGTAATTCAGGGGAATTTTGCTGGCAAATTGCCGGGCGTACGTGCGGCGCCTGAGGCGGGTGCAGTGTCGCTGCCACTATATGGGAAGATTGCCGCCGGGTTGCCGATTGAGGCATTGCGTGATGACCAGGAACAGGTGCAGGTGCCGCTTTCGCTACTGGGTGGCGGCGAGCATTTTGCCCTGATGGTCGAGGGTGATTCGATGATCGAGGCCGGAATATTGGATGGTGATGTGGTTGTCATCCGCCGGGGTGAGACGGCGGAGAATGGCCAGATTATCGTGGCCTTGGTAGATGAGAACGAGGTGACGCTGAAGCGGCTACGCCGCCGTGGGCAGTCTGTCGCGTTGGAGCCAGCCAATATTCGGTATGAGACCAAGATTTTTCCTGCTGAGCGCGTGCGCGTGCAAGGATTGCTGGTGGCGCTGCTGCGTCAGTATTAACGCCGCCTCAACGAAGATTCTTGGTTTTCTTGCTCTGCCGCCGCCGTTGCTGTTCGTTCGGCTTGGCAGGAGGGGGGCGGTGGTCTTCTGGCTTCGAGGCTTGAGGTTTTTCATATGGCGTACGGGTGGTGCTGGGTGGTGCAGCAGCTTCGATCCGTGGCTCGCTTTGCTGCCCAGCGATTGCGGCGTGAAAAATATCGAGTGACTGCGCCGCAATCTCGAACTTTGTCTCGCGGTCGAAAATGCGGATGGCGCCGATATCCTGTTTGGTGACATTGCCAGCCTTGCAGATGAGCGGGATCATCCAGCGTGGGTCGGCGTTTTGTTTGCGGCCCAAAGGCAAACGGAACCAATTGCTTGAAACATTGCCGTTGTTTTGAGGGCGTGCCGCGCGCGCGGCGGGGGCTGGGGGCAGGATGGTGATGTCGGCTGGTTCGGGCAAATGCGCGCGGGCCAGGCGAATGAGAGCTGCGGCGATGGATTCTGGTGATTGGCGTTGCAGCAAGGCATGGGCCAAGTTCAGTTCTTCCGCTGTAGGCTCCTGTGCCAGGCGTGGGTCTTCCAGCAGGCGCTCCTGGTCGCGGGCGCGAATTTCTGCCGGGGTGGGCGGGCTTTGCCAAGAGGCTTGGACGTTGGCATGGGCCAGAAGAAGCTCGGCACGGCGGCGCTTGGCGGGGGGCACGAGCAAAAGGCAGGTACCTTTACGCCCGGCGCGCCCAGTGCGGCCGGAGCGGTGCAGGAAGATTGCCTTGTTGCTGGGAAGTTCGGCCTGGATGACGAGGTCTAGCTCCGGCAGATCCAGGCCGCGGGCGGCGACATCGGTGGCGATGCAGATTTGCGCGCGGCCTTCCCGCAACGCATTAAGCGCGGCATTGCGTTCGTTTTGCGAAAGCTCGCCGGACAGGGAGACGGCATTGAAGCCGCGGGCGAGAAGGCTGGCGTGAAGGTGGCGTACTGCATCGCGCGTGGCGCAGAAGATGAGGGCGCGGGTTTCGTACAGGCGCAAAAGATTGACAAGCCCGCCTTCCAGCTCGTGCCCTGAGACCAGGACGGCCCGGTATTCGATGTCCGCATGAGGCTGGTTGCGGGCCACTGTATCGATGCGCAGCGCGTTTTGCTGATACTGGCGGGCGAGTGCCGCGATTTCCTTGGCGATTGTGGCGGAGAAGAGTAGTGTGCGGCGTGTGGCCGGGGCGGCTGAAAGGATGAATTCCAGCTCGTCGCGGAAGCCAAGATCGAGCATCTCATCGGCTTCGTCTAGGATTACAGCTTCAAGTTCGCCGAGGCGGAGATTACCGCGCTCGATGTGATCTTGCAGGCGTCCTGGCGTACCGACCACGATATGGCAGCCGGCGGCGAGTTGCCGCGCTTCGCGCCGTGCGTCCATGCCGCCCACGCAGGAGAGGATGCGGGCGCCAGCATATTCATAAAGCCAGCTCAGTTCGGCGTGAACTTGCAAGGCCAGTTCACGGGTGGGGGCGATGACCAGGGCGAGCGGGTTATGTGTAGCGGGCAGAGCCTCGTTCTCGCCCAAAATGGTGGGGGCAATGGCAAGACCGAAGGCGATGGTTTTGCCGGAGCCGGTTTGGGCGGAGACAAGCAGATCACGATCGGCGGCTTCTGGTAACAGGACCGCTTGCTGCACTTGTGTAGGCTCTTGATAGCCGCGGGCGGCGAGCGCGCGGAGGAGCGCAGCGGTGGTAATGGGGAAATTCATGGGGAATCTTTCAGGAGCCGCCCTCTTAGGCGTGGGGGGGGGGAGCGTCAATCTGCACCGGATGCACGGCAGAGGGCAATTTTGTGCGGCGGTCTGCACCCGCCTAAACTGTTGCAGTACGAAAAATTACAAAATTGGCAGTAAATTTCGCATGTTTGCCCGGGTCTTGGCGTTGTTTCAGGATTGAAGGCGGGGCCATGCTGCCGTATGCTGATTTACGCTAGGCTGGCCCTGGTGTTCCGTATGTTTATTGAAGGACTGTTTTTATAGTGCGACCCCCGAAAAACGACCGCCAGCGACAAAATCGCCGTCGCGGTTTTGACGACGATAATTTCTTTGGCAACACCCTCCCGCCCCCGTCTTTTTCCGGGTTTGGGTCCACCTCCTCCGCACCGGAGGCCAAGGCAACGGTGAAATGGTATAACCCTGAGAAGGGGTTTGGTTTCGTCGAGATGTCTGACGGCTCCGGTGACGTGTTCCTTCACGCCAACTCTCTCCAGAACGCCGGGTTCCAGGCGGTCACCCCTGGCTCTGTCCTGACCATCCGCGTTGGCCACGGCCAGAAGGGCCGTCAGGTTGATCAGGTGATCTCTGTGACCGAGGGTGATGCGCCCCCGCCGCGTTCTGGCGGTTTCGGTGGCCCAGGCGGTGGTTTTGGCGACCGTCCCCGTGGCCCGCGCCCGCCGCGCCAGCAGGCTTCCGGCCCGGCCGTGGAGATGGCTGGCATTGTGAAATGGTACAATGCCACCAAGGGCTTTGGCTTCATCTCCCCGCAGAACGGCGGCAAGGACGTGTTCGTGCACGCCACCGCGCTTGAGTCGGCGGGTTTGTCGCCGCTGCAGGAAGGCCAAGCGGTGAGAATGAGCGTCGTACAGGGCGCCAAGGGGCCGGAAGTGTCGTCGATCAGCCTAGACTGATTTGGGTTTGACCCAGGAAAAGCCCCGCGAAAGCGGGGCTTTTTTGTTTGTGCCGGCTTATGGGGGCGGCAGGAGGCAGATGGCTTCGATATTATGGCCGTCCGGGTCCAGCACGATGCCGGCGTAATGCTCCCCTTCGCCATAGAGCCGGGTGATGCCGAGTGGTTTGAGGGCGTTTTCGTAAAAGGCCAGGCTGGTTCTGAGGTCCGTGACTTTCAGGGTGACGTGGTCAAGCATGAAGGTCTCCGCTGCTGATGCGTTCGACGCCGGATGTGGTGAGTTTTTCCCAGGCGGCGTTTAGTGAGCCGTTGAGGTCTATGGCGCGGCAGGCATCTTCGACGATGGCGGCGGTGAAGCCGAAATGGCGGGCGTCTTCGGCTGTCCAGGCGACACAGAAATCGGTGGCGATGCCGCATATATATAAGTGTTCGATGCCGAGGGTGCGGAGATAGCCGTCCAGGCCGGTTTTGGTGGTGCGGTCAGCCTCCAGGAAGGCAGAGTAGCTGTCGACATTGTGGTGGCTGCCCTTGCGTTGGATGAGGGTGGCGTGGGGAATATGTAGGTCCGGGTGGATGGCGGCACCCGGCGTGTCCATAACGCAATGGGTGGGCCAGAGTACCTGGGTGCCGTAGGGCAGTTCGATGGTCTCGAAAGGCGCGCGGCCGGGATGGTTGGCGGCGAAGGAGATGTGGTCAGCCGGGTGCCAGTCTTGGGTGAGGATTACCGTTTCGAATTTTTCCGCCAATTTATTGACGAGTGGGATGATTTTTTCGCCGTCCGGCACGGCGAGCGGGCCGCCGGAGCAGAAATCGGGCTGGAGATCGACCACCAGTAGGGCGCTGTGTTTATGCATGGCTGGGAATATAGGAAATTTTGGGGTGGGGATATAGACAGGGGGCGCGGGGAGGCGTAAGGCTCCGCCCCTTAAGGAACGCGGGAGGCCCGGCGAAGGTTCGTTGTGCCGCATGTACCGCGGTCCATTGGCGCGCTTAAACCGCGTGCCGAAGGATAGGAGCCAGAGATGGCGAAGAAGATAGTCGGCTATATCAAGCTGCAGATTCCTGCAGGCAAGGCCAATCCGTCGCCGCCGGTTGGCCCGGCGCTGGGTCAGCGCGGCCTGAACATCATGCAGTTCGTGAAGGAATTCAACGCGGCGACGCAGAGCATGGAGCCGGGTATGCCGGTGCCCGTGGTCATTACCGCCTACGGTGACCGTACCTTCTCCTTCATCATGAAGACCCCGCCCAACACCTACTTTCTGAAGAAGGCGGCGGGCATTGCCAAGGGCACCACCGCGCCTGGCAAGGGCGCTGCCGTGGGTAAGGTGACGATGGCGCAACTGCGCGAGATCGCCAAGACCAAGATGAAGGATATGAACGCCAACGATGAAGACGGCGCCGTGCGCATGCTTGCTGGCTCTGCCCGCTCGATGGGTTTGACCGTGGTGGAGGGCTAAGAAGATGGCACATGATAAGCGTTTGACCGCTGCCCGCGCCAATGTGGACCGCAACAAGAACTACGCCCTGACCGATGCGGTGGCGCTGGCCAAGGCCAATGCCAAGGCGAAGTTCGACGAGACGATTGAAATTGCTCTTAACCTGGGTATTGACCCGCGCCATGCCGACCAGATGGTGCGCGGCCTGATTTCTCTGCCGAACGGTACCGGCAAGACCCTGCGCGTGGGCGTGTTTGCCCGTGGTGCGAAGGCCGAGGAGGCTTTGGCCGCCGGGGCTGATGTGGTGGGCGCCGATGATCTGGCCGAGAAGGTGCAGGCGGGTGATATCCAGTTCGACCGCTGCATTGCCACCCCGGATATGATGGGCCTGGTGGGTAAGCTGGGTAAGATCCTTGGCCCCCGCGGCCTGATGCCGAACCCCAAGCTCGGCACTGTGACCATGGACGTGAAGGGCGCCGTGACGGCCGCCAAGTCTGGCCAGGTGGAGTTCCGCGCGGAGAAGGCTGGTATTATCCATGCCGGTATTGGCAAGGCGAGCTTCGAGAATGAGAAGCTGGTTGAGAATGCCAAGGCGCTGATCGATGCCGTACAGAAGGCCAAGCCATCCGGAGCCAAGGGCACTTACCTGCAGAAGGTGGCCCTGTCTTCGACCATGGGGCCGGGTATCCGCGTCGACGTGACGACGGTTGGGGCTTAAAGTTTAGCAGATACGTGGCGGCTTTGGCTGCCACGGGCAGGGGTGGAAACACCCCGACCTGTCCAAGACCGTATGTACCGTAAGGTTTGAAGGGCTTGTCCCGCAGGCGGTAGAGAGGTGCCAAAGGTTTCGCGGTAACGCGGGGCTTTGGTGGTTCGATGAGAGGACAGGCGAATAGATGCCCGGGGTGGTCCCGGCATCTTGGGTAACCTGGCGGTGCATTAATATATGTGCCGCCGCAAGTTGGAGACGGATGTGGATCGCATAGAGAAGCGTGAATTCGTCGCTGAGCTGTCTGAGGTGTTTGCCGAGACGTCGATGGTTGTTGTCACCCGTAATGCGGGCATGACGGTGGCCGACGTAACTCAGCTGCGCCGCAAGATGCGCGAGGCGGGCGCGAGCTTCAAAGTTGCGAAGAATCGTCTGGCTTTGCTTGCTCTGGAAGGAACCCGGTTTGATGGCATTTCGCCCCTGCTGAAGGGGCCGACCGCGCTGGCCTGGTCTAAGGACCCGGTTGCCGTGGCGAAAGCTGCCATCGACTTCGCCAAAACCAATGACAAGTTCGTGCTGGTTGGTGGCGCGCTTGGCACCCAGTTGCTTGATGCAAATGGGGTTAAGGCGCTCTCCGAACTGCCGTCGCTGGACGCGCTCCGCGCCAAGCTCCTGGGGCTTATCCAAGCCCCGGCGACCAAGGTTGCGGGCGTGCTGCAGGCGCCGGCTGGGCAGCTTGCCAGGGTTTTCGCGGCGTACGCCGATTCCAAGAAGGGCGAGGCAGCCTGACGCGCCTTTGCGCTTGAATTTGCGGGGCCGCGAGGTGCGGCCTTGCATTGAACCAAACAAAGCCTACTTACTCGAAGGATTTTATAAATGGCCGACCTGAATGCGCTCGTTGAAGAGCTGTCGAAACTGACTGTGCTGGAAGCTGCTGAGCTGTCCAAGCTGCTGGAAGAGAAGTGGGGCGTTTCCGCCGCTGCTCCTGCCGCTGTGGCAGTTGCCATGCCGGCTGGTGGCGGTGCTGCTGCAGCTCCCGCCGAAGAGCAGACCGAGTTCACGGTGATCCTCGCCAATGGCGGCGACAAGAAGATCAACGTGATTAAGGAAATCCGTACCATCACTGGCCTGGGCCTCAAGGAAGCCAAGGATCTGGTCGAGGGCGCGCCGAAGACCGTTAAGGAGAACATCTCCAAGGACGAGGCTGCCGCGATCAAGAAGACGCTGGAAGAGCAGGGCGCGACTGTCGAAGTCAAGTAATTCCGCTTCTCGCCAGGACTTATATGGCCTCTGGCGTGCATAAGACCAAAGGGCAGGCGATGACCTACGGGTGATCGCCTGCCGCCTGTTTCTGTAAGACGGCTGCTTGAAGCAGCCAGATTTGAGACTACGCTGAACATTTTTACGAGGGTGATGCGATGAACGCGATCAATGGTGGTTTGGGTAAAGGGTCTTTCACCAACCGGAAGCGTATTCGTAAAAGCTTTGGCCGCATCCCTGAAGTGGCGCCGATGCCCAATCTTATCGATGTGCAGCGCGCCAGTTATGATTCCTTCCTGCAAATGCATGTGAAGCCGGATTCGCGCAGCCATTCCGGCCTGCAGGAAGTGTTCAAGTCGGTTTTCCCCATTGACGATTTCGCTGGCCGCGGCCGGCTTGAGTTTGTCTATTATGAGCTGGAAGAGCCGAAATACGATGTTGAGGAGTGCATTCAGCGCGGCATGACCTATGCGGCGCCGTTGAAGGTGATTCTGCGCTTGATTGTGTGGGATTTGGACGAGGATACCGGTGCCCGTTCGATCCGCGATATTAAAGAGCAGCCCGTTTATATGGGCGACATGCCGCTGATGACTGATAATGGCACCTTCGTGGTGAACGGCACGGAGCGCGTGATTGTCAGCCAGATGCACCGCAGCCCGGGCGTGTTCTTCGACCATGATCGCGGCAAGACCCATTCTTCCGGCAAATACCTCTTCACCGCGCGTGTGATTCCGTATCGCGGCTCCTGGCTCGATTTTGAATTCGACGCCAAAGACCTTGTGTATGTGCGCATCGACCGCAAGCGTAAGCTGCCGGTGACCACGCTACTCTATGCGCTGCCGGGTATTGTGACGGAGCAGCTAATGCAGGCGCGCGCCGCTAAGGGCGAGCAGCTTGAGATCGGTGAGATCAAGGGCATGGATGCCGAGGAAATCCTTAGTGTTTTCTATGGCAAGGTGGTTTACAGCGCGAATAAGGGCCAGTGGGCGCGCCCGTTCGATGCTGAGGCCTTCCGTAACCAGAAGCTGATTGATGACCTGATTGATGCCGATACGGGCGAGGTTGTTGCCAAGAGCGAAGAGAAGCTGACCGCCCGCGTGGTGCGCAAGATTGCGGAAAAAACCAAGCGCGTGCTGGTGACGCGTAGCGACCTGATTGGCCGTTTCATCGCCGAAGATCTTTACGACCCCGAGACAGGCGAAATTTTTGCCGAGGCGGGCGAAGAACTGGTTGAAGCCAAGCTGGCGCTGCTGGAGAGCAAGGGGCTTGATGAGCTGCCGACGCTTGCCATAGACCAGGCCAATGGCCCGTGGATTCGCAATACGCTGGCGGCGGATAAGAATTCCAATCGTGAAGATGCGCTGATCGACATCTATCGCGTAATGCGCCCCGGCGAGCCGCCGACGAGCGAGACCGCCGAGGCGCTGTTTAAGGGGTTGTTTTTCGACGCGGAGCGTTACGATTTATCTGCCGTTGGCCGTGTGAAGATGAATATGCGGCTAGGACTTGAGGTGAATGATTCCATGCGCGTTTTGCGCAAGGAAGATATTCTGCGCACCATCAAGATTATGTGCGAGTTGAAGGACGGGCGCGGCGCGATTGACGATATTGATAATCTCGGCAATCGCCGCGTGCGATCTGTGGGTGAGCTGATGGAAAATCAGTACCGCGTGGGCTTGTTGCGCATGGAGCGAGCGATTCGCGAGCGCATGGGTTCGGTGGATATTGATAGCGTGATGCCGCATGACCTTATCAACGCCAAGCCGGCTGCTGCCGCGGTGCGTGAGTTCTTTGGTTCTTCGCAGCTTTCGCAGTTCATGGACCAGACCAACCCGCTCTCTGAAGTGACGCATAAGCGCCGCCTTTCGGCGCTCGGGCCGGGCGGTTTGACGCGTGAGCGCGCGGGCTTTGAGGTGCGCGACGTGCACCCGACTCATTATGGCCGTATCTGCCCGATTGAGACGCCGGAAGGCCCGAACATTGGTCTGATCAACTCGCTGGCCACCTACGCCAAGGTGAACAAGTACGGCTTCATCGAGACGCCGTATCAGATTGTGAAAGATGGCGTGGTGCAGCCGGAGTATAAGTATCTCTCCGCGATGGAGGAAGAGCGCCTGACGGTGGCGCAAGCCGACGCGCATAAGGAGGCGGACGGCAAGCTGCTGGATGATCTCGTTTCCGTGCGCCGGAATGGTGACTTCCTTATGGTGAAGCCTGAGGAAGTAACGGCCATTGACGTTTCGCCGAAGCAGCTTGTTTCGGTAGCGGCGGCGCTTATTCCATTCCTTGAGAATGACGACGCCAACCGCGCGCTGATGGGTTCGAACATGCAGCGCCAGGCCGTGCCGCTGATCCAGTCCGACGCGCCGGTGGTGGGCACGGGCATGGAAGCCGCTGTGGCGCGCGATTCTGGTGCGACCATTGTGGCGAAGCGCGCGGGCATTATCGACCAGATCGACGGTGCGCGTATCGTGGTACGGGCGACGGCTGACGATGGTACGACCATGGGTGTCGATATTTACCGTCTGCGTAAATATATGCGCTCCAACCAGAGCACCTGCATCAACCAGCGCCCGCTGGTGAAGGTGGGTGACCGTGTGGCGGAAGGCGATATCATTGCCGATGGCCCGTCCACCGAGCTGGGCGAGCTGGCGCTGGGGCGCAATGCGCTGTGCGCGTTCATGCCCTGGAATGGCTATAACTTCGAAGACTCGATTCTGATCTCCGAGCGCATCGCGCGTGATGATGTGTTCACCTCCATCCATATCGAGGAATTCGAGGTGATGGCGCGTGACACCAAGCTCGGCCAGGAGGAGATAACGCGCGATATTCCGAACGTGGGTGAGGAAGCGCTGCGAAATCTTGACGAAGCCGGCATTGTTTATATCGGTGCCGAGGTGAATCCGGGCGATATTCTGGTGGGCAAGGTGACGCCGAAGGGCGAAAGCCCGATGACGCCGGAAGAGAAGCTGCTTCGTGCGATCTTTGGTGAAAAGGCCTCGGATGTTCGCGATACCTCGTTGAAGCTGCCGCCCGGCGTTGCCGGTACGGTGGTGGATGTACGCGTGTTCAACCGCCGTGGCGTGGACAAGGATGAGCGCGCGCTGGCGATTGAGCGCGCCGAAATCGAGCGCCTGGCCAAGGACCGTGACGACGAGCGCGCCATTCAGGAGCGCTCCTTTCTCAACCGTCTGCGCGAGGCGCTGCTGGGCCAAGCCGCAGGTTCTGGCTTTAAGGGCATTAAGGCAGGTACGGAGCTGACCTCTGAGGTGCTGGCCGAACATCCGCGCGGTGCGTGGCGCAACATTACGGTGCATGATGACGCGGCGATGGCCAATATCGAGACGCTGAAGCGCGAATTCGATGCGGCAGTGAAGCGTTTGCAGGACCGGTTTGAGAGCAAGGTTGAAAAGCTGCAGCGTGGTGATGAACTGCTGCCCGGCGTGATGAAGATGGTCAAAGTGTTCGTGGCGGTGAAGCGCAAGCTGCAGCCGGGCGACAAGATGGCCGGACGCCATGGCAATAAGGGTGTTATCTCGCGCGTTGTGCCGATCGAGGACATGCCGTTCCTTGAGGATGGCACGCCGGTTGACCTGGTGCTGAACCCGTTGGGTGTGCCTTCACGCATGAACGTGGGGCAGATTCTCGAAGTGCATTTGGGGTGGGCCTGCGCTAATCTCGGCAAGCAGATCAACCGTGCGATGGAAGAGTACCGCCGCACGGGTGAAGCCAAGCAGGATTTGCTTGAGCGCCTGAAGGCGGCCTACGGCGAGGAGGTTTTCAACGAGCAAGTCGTCAATCTTGATGATGAGGCGCTGTTTGAGCTGTGCCAGAACATCAAAAAGGGCGTGCCGATTGCAACGCCGGTGTTCGACGGTGCGCGTATCCCGGATATTGAAGAGATGCTGACCAAGGCCGGGATTGATGTCTCTGGCCAGATGACGCTGATTGACGGCCGCACGGGTGAGCCGTTTGAGCGTAAGGTGACGGTTGGGTATATGTATATGCTCAAGCTGCACCATCTGGTTGACGACAAGATCCATGCTCGCTCAATTGGTCCGTACTCGCTTGTTACCCAGCAGCCGCTGGGTGGTAAGGCGCAGTTTGGCGGCCAGCGCTTTGGTGAGATGGAAGTGTGGGCGCTGGAAGCGTATGGCGCTGCCTATACGTTGCAGGAAATGCTGACCGTGAAGTCCGACGACGTGTCCGGCCGTACGAAGGTTTATGAAGCCATCGTCCGCGAGCAAGACAACTTCGAAGCGGGAATTCCGGAAAGCTTCAACGTGCTGCTGAAAGAACTGAAATCCTTGGGTCTGAATGTCGATCTCGACCAGACGGCCAGCTGATGGCCGTCTGGGAAATTCGCAGCAGATTCTGGCAAATAAAGGATGATGAGTGATGAGTGACCTGATGAAAATTCTCGGCCAGCCCGGCCAGGCAGCGAGCTTCGACCAGATTAAGATCCAGATCGCCTCCCCGGAGCAGATTCGTAGCTGGTCTTATGGCGAGATCAAGAAACCGGAAACCATCAACTACCGCACATTCAAGCCGGAGCGTGACGGTCTGTTCTGCGCGCGTATCTTTGGGCCGATCAAGGATTATGAGTGCTTGTGCGGAAAGTACAAGCGTATGAAGTTCCGGGGCATTATTTGCGAAAAATGTGGCGTTGAGGTCACTTTGGCGAAGGTGCGGCGCGAGCGCATGGGGCATATCGAGCTGGCCTCGCCGGTTGCGCATATCTGGTTCCTGAAGTCGCTTCCCTCCCGCATTGCGACCATGCTCGACATGACACTAAAAGATGTCGAAAAAGTGCTGTATTTCGAGTCCTATATCGTGCTGGAGCCGGGCACGACGGATTTGAAGCTGCGTCAGCTTATCTCAGAGGATGAGCTATATAATAAGCAGGATGAGTTTGGTGAAGACGCGTTCCGCGCCGGGATTGGTGCCGAGGCAATCAAATATATTCTTGTTGGCATCGATTTGGCCGAGGACCGCGCCACGATGCGCGCCGAGCTGAAGGAGACCAATAGCGAGACCAAGCGCAAGAAGCTGGTTAAACGCCTGAAGTTAGTTGAGAATTTCCTCGACTCCGGAACCAAGCCGGAATGGATGGTACTGGACGTGGTACCGGTGATTCCGCCCGAGCTGCGCCCGCTGGTGCCGCTGGATGGTGGGCGCTTCGCCACATCCGACCTGAACGACCTTTACCGCCGTGTGATTAACCGTAACAACCGTCTGAAGCGGCTGATGGAGCTGCGCGCGCCGGATATTATTGTGCGCAACGAAAAGCGCATGTTGCAGGAGGCGGTGGACGCGCTGTTCGATAATGGCCGCCGTGGCCGTGCCATTACGGGCACTAATAAGCGCCCGCTGAAATCGCTCTCCGATATGCTGAAGGGCAAGCAGGGCCGCTTCCGCCAGAACCTGCTTGGCAAGCGTGTGGACTATTCGGGCCGTTCCGTGATTGTGGTGGGGCCAGAGTTGAAGCTGCACCAATGCGGCCTGCCGAAGAAGATGGCGCTGGAGCTGTTCAAGCCCTTTATCTACGCCAAGCTGGAGAAATATGGTTTGGCCACCACCATTAAGGCTGCCAAGCGCATGGTGGAGAAGGAGCGGCCGGAAGTTTGGGATATTCTGGAAGAGGTTATTCGCGAGCACCCGGTGATGCTGAACCGCGCGCCGACTCTGCACCGCCTTGGCATCCAGGCCTTCGAGCCGGTGCTGATCGAGGGCAAGGCGATCCAGCTTCATCCGCTGGTTTGCACTGCTTTTAACGCGGACTTCGACGGCGACCAGATGGCGGTGCATGTACCGCTCTCCATCGAGGCACAGCTGGAAGCGCGTGTGCTGATGATGTCCACCAACAACATTCTCTCGCCCGCCAACGGCAAGCCGATTATCGTGCCGAGCCAGGATATTGTTCTGGGCCTTTACTACCTCTCGCTGGAGACGGCCGAGTTTGCCACGACCAAGGATGAGGACACCAAGGCGTTCGGGTCCGTGGCCGAAATCGAGCTGGCTCTGTCTGCTGGCGCGATTAAGCTGCATGACAGGATTCGCGCGCGCGTTTCCTCTGTGACGCATGATGGCGAGACGAAGACCGGTATTGTGGTGACCACGCCAGGCCGCATGCTGATGGGTCAGCTTCTGCCGAAGAATGCGAACGTGCCGTTCTCGGTTGTCAACAAGATGCTGACCAAGAAGAACGTGCAGGATGTGATCGACCTTGTGTACCGCCATTGCGGGCAGAAAGAGGCAGTGATCTTCTGCGACAGGCTGATGGGGCTGGGCTTCCGCCATGCGGCGAAGGCCGGCATCTCGTTCGGCAAGAACGACCTGCGTATTCCCGACTCCAAGGCGAGCCTGGTGGCGACCACCCAGGCCGAGGTGCGTGAGTTCGAGCAGCAATACCAGGATGGCCTTATTACCGCCGGCGAGCGGTATAATAAGGTGGTCGATGCTTGGTCGCGCTGTAAGGACCTCGTGGCCGCGGCCATGATGAAGGAGATTTCCAAGCAGGAGACAGGTAAGCCCACCAACTCGGTGTGGATGATGAGCCACTCCGGGGCGCGTGGTTCGGCGGCGCAAATGTCTCAGCTTGCCGGTATGCGCGGATTGATGGCGAAGCCTTCTGGCGAGATCATCGAGCAGCCGATTATCGCGAACTTCAAGGAAGGTCTCTCGGTTCTCGACTACTTCAACTCTACCCACGGCGCCCGTAAGGGCCTGGCGGACACAGCGTTGAAGACCGCGAACTCTGGCTACCTTACCCGCCGTCTTGTCGATGTGGCGCAGGATTGCATCATCATCGAAGAGGATTGCGGCACCGAGCGCGGGCTGACCGTGACGGCGGTGCGTGATGGCGGTGAGGTTGTGTCCTCGCTGGCTGAGCGCGTGCTGGGCCGTACCGCGGCGGCGGATGTGATTGACCATGCGACCGGTGAAGTGATTGTGCCGGCCAATGAGTTGATTGAAGAGGCGCAGGCCGAGCGCATTGAGAAGGTTGGCGTGGAGTCTGTGAAGATCCGCTCGGTGCTGACCTGCGACACCAAGATTGCGGTGTGCGGCAAGTGCTATGGGCGCGATCTGGCTCGCGGCACGCCGGTGAATGTCGGCGAGGCGGTGGGTGTCATCGCGGCGCAGTCCATTGGTGAGCCGGGCACGCAGCTGACCATGCGTACCTTCCATATTGGCGGTGCGGCGCAACGTGGCGCCGAGCAGTCCAACGTGGAGGCCAGCCATGACGGTGTGGTGGCTATCCGCAACCGCAATGTGGTGACCAACTCTCAGGGCGTGCCTGTGGTGATGAGCCGCAACTGTGAAATCATCATCACCGACTCGGCTGGCCGTGAGCGTGCGCGCTTCCGCGTGCCGTATGGCGCCCGGTTGCTGGTGGATGAGGGCGCAACCGTAACCCGCGCGCAGAAACTGGCGGAGTGGGATCCGTACACCCTGCCGATCATCACCGAGCGCTCCGGCATTGTGGAGTATGCCGACCTTATTGAAGGCATCACCCTGGTGGAGCGCACGGATGAGGTGACGGGCCTGACCTCCAAGGTGGTGGTGGACTACAAGCAGTCCGCGCGCGGCGCCGATTTGCGCCCCCGCCTGTTGCTGAAGGACGCCAAGGGCGAGATTCTGCGCCTGGCGAATGGCACCGAAGCCCGGTACTTCCTGGCGCCCGACTCCATTCTCTCGGTGGAGGCTGGGGCGATGGTGGCCGATGGTGACGTGCTCGCCCGTATCCCGCGCGAAGGCTCGAAGACTCGTGACATTACAGGCGGTCTGCCGCGCGTGGCCGAGTTGTTTGAAGCCCGCCGGCCGAAGGATCATGCGATTATCGCCGAAATTGATGGGCGTGTGGAGTTTGGCAAGGATTACAAGGCGAAGCGCCGCGTGATTGTGAAGAATGACGAGACGGGTGAAGAGACTGAGTATCTGGTACCCAAGGGCAAGCACGTCTCCGTTCAGGAGGGGGACTATGTCCGCAAGGGTGACCCGCTGGTGGATGGCCCGCGTGTGCCGCACGATATTCTGCGTGTGCTGGGGGTTGAGGCGCTGTCTGACTATCTCGTGAACGAGATCCAGGACGTTTACCGGCTCCAGGGCGTGAAGATCAACGACAAGCACATCGAGGTCATCGTCCGGCAGATGTTGCAGAAGGTCGAGATCGAGGAGGCCGGCGATACCACCTTCCTGGTCGGAGAATTGGTGGACCGAGTCGAATTTGACCATGAGAACGCCAAGCTGGCGGCGGATGAGCGCCCGGCCGTGGCCTTGCCCGTGCTGCAAGGCATTACCAAGGCCTCGCTGCAGACGCAGAGCTTCATCTCAGCGGCCTCCTTCCAGGAAACGACTCGCGTGTTGACCGAGGCCGCGACCGCCGGAAAGACAGACGCGCTGACCGGCTTGAAGGAAAATGTGATTGTGGGCCGTCTTATTCCGGCGGGTACAGGGGCGGTTATGAACCGTCTCCGTGCTGTGGCAGCGGGACGTGATAAACAAGTGCTGGGCGGCCAGCGCCCAGCGCTTGGTAAACCTGAAATGGCCGGGGAGTAAGGAAAACCTGGCTTTGCCGCAGGGCTAAGAGCGTTTTGCAGGGCGGCGCTTTCGGGCGCCGTTCTGATTCCAGGTGGCAGCCATGCTCTTTTATGTAAGCAGCATTTTTCAGGCCCGCCGGAGGGGCTGAAGTGCTTGACTTGAGGTTGGGTGGCTTCTAAGGAAGGCGCTCTCGCGGCACAGGATGTCCTGGTGCGGCTTGTCTATAAATTCTGGCGCGTGCGGCGCCGTGCGGGTATTGCCCGGACCTAGGCCGCGCGCTGGAGCTTATTCCGTAAGGCGGAGTTGCCGCCTTGCGGATGTTTTTTATGGATGGCCACGCCCTGGATGAACCAGCCAAGAGGACCACACGTAGCAGGATGAGATATGCCGACCATTAACCAGTTGATCGCCAAAGGCCGCGAGCCCGCGCCGAAGCGTAATAAGGTCCCGGCTCTGGAGGGATGCCCCCAGAAGCGCGGCGTTTGCACGCGCGTTTATACGACAACCCCGAAGAAGCCGAACTCCGCTCTGCGTAAGGTTGCCAAGGTTCGTCTGACCAATGGTTTTGAGGTGGTGAGCTATATTCCTGGTGAAGGCCATAACCTACAGGAGCATTCTGTGGTGCTGATCCGTGGTGGGCGCGTGAAAGACTTGCCGGGTGTACGCTATCACATTCTGCGTGGTGTGCTGGACACGCAGGGCCTGCCGAAGCGCCGCAAGCGCCGCTCGCTGTATGGCGCCAAGCGTCCGAAGTAAGGGAGTAGAGAGATGAGCCGCCGCCGCCGCGCGATTAAGCGTGAAGTTCTCCCCGATGCCAAGTTTGGGGATGTCGTGATCAGCCGTTTCATGAATGTGCTGATGTATGATGGTAAAAAATCTGTTGCTGAGGGCATCGTCTATGGAGCCCTCGACGTGATGAAGAAGCGCGGTGGGCCGAATGCCGACCCGGTGCGCCTGTTCCATGAGGCGCTGGATAATGTAAAGCCGGCCATCGAGGTCCGCTCCCGCCGTGTTGGCGGTGCGACGTACCAGGTGCCCGTTGAGGTTCGCGCTGAGCGCCGTCAGGCGCTGGCGATCCGCTGGATCATCGACTCTGCCCGCAAGCGTGGCGAGCACACGATGGAAGAGCGCCTCTCGAACGAATTGCAGGATGCGGTGAATAATCGCGGCTCTGCGGTTAAGAAGCGTGAAGATACGCACCGTATGGCCGAAGCCAATAAGGCTTTCAGCCACTATCGTTGGTAATCGACTGAACTTTTAAGTTTTTAGCCTGCACACGGAGCAGTAAAATGGCCAAAGCTAAATTTGAGCGCAATAAGCCGCATGTGAACATTGGCACGATCGGCCACGTCGATCATGGCAAGACCTCTCTGACCGCCGCCATCACCAAGGTGCTGGCCAAGGCTGGTGGTGCGACGTTCACCGCGTATGACCAGATTGACAAGGCGCCGGAAGAGCGCGCCCGCGGCATCACGATCTCGACTGCGCACGTTGAGTATGAGACCGCCAACCGGCACTACGCGCATGTGGACTGCCCCGGCCATGCCGACTACGTGAAGAACATGATCACCGGCGCCGCGCAGATGGACGGCGCGATTCTGGTTGTCTCCGCCGCTGACGGCCCGATGCCCCAGACCCGCGAGCACATTCTGCTGGCCCGCCAGGTGGGCGTGCCTGCTCTGGTTGTGTTTCTGAACAAGATGGACCTGGCAGACCCCGACCTCGTCGAGCTGGTTGAGATGGAAGTGCGTGAGCTGCTCTCCAAGTACGGCTTCGATGGCGACAACATCCCCATCATCAAGGGTTCCGCCGTGTGCGCCCTGGAAGACAAGCAGCCGGAAATCGGCGAGCAGGCTATTCTGAAGCTGATGGAAGCCGTGGACAGCTACATTCCGCAGCCGGAGCGCGCTGTGGACAAGCCCTTCCTGATGCCGGTGGAAGACGTGTTCTCCATCTCCGGCCGCGGCACCGTGGCGACCGGCCGCGTGGAGCGTGGCATCATCAAGGTGGGTGAGGAAGTTGAGATCGTCGGCCTGCGCGCCACCACCAAGACGACCGTGACCGGCGTGGAAATGTTCCGCAAGCTGCTCGATCAGGGGCAGGCTGGCGACAATATCGGCGCGCTGCTGCGTGGCACGAAACGTGAGGACATTGAGCGCGGCCAGGTTCTGGCGGCTCCGGGTTCCATTACCCCGCACACGAAGTTCCAGGGCCAGGCTTACATCCTGACCAAGGAAGAGGGTGGCCGTCACACGCCGTTCTTCACCAACTATCGTCCGCAGTTCTATTTCCGCACCACCGACGTGACCGGCGTTGTGACGCTGGAAGAGGGTACGGAAATGGTGATGCCAGGCGACAACGTGACGATCGAAGTCGAACTGATCGCTCCGATCGCGATGGACGAAGGTCTCCGTTTCGCCATTCGTGAGGGCGGCCGTACCGTTGGTTCGGGCGTCGTCGCGAAGATCACGAAGTAATTATCGTCCCCCCGTACTTGAGAAGAGTTTGAGTTAAGATGGACAATCAAAACATCCGCATTCGCTTGCAAGCGTATGATCACCGGGTGCTGGACAACAGCACCAAGGACATCGTGAACACGGCGAAGCGCACGGGCGCTCAAGTGCGGGGGCCGATTCCTTTGCCGACCCATATCGAACGGTTCACCGTGAACCGTTCGCCGCATGTGGACAAGAAGAGCCGCGAGCAGTTCGAGATTCGGACTCATCGCCGCTTGCTGGATATCGTTGACCCGACACCGCAGACGGTGGACGCGCTGATGAAGCTCGACCTGGCCGCCGGCGTCGAAGTCGAAATTAAGATCTGAGTCTAGGTGGTATTATGCGTACCGGTGTAATTGCAAAAAAACTGGGGATGACCCGGTTGTTCAAAGAGGACGGCACGCATGTGCCGGTCACGGTGCTGCATCTCGATGAGGTGCGGGTTGTGGCGGCACGGACGGTTGAGACCGACGGCTATTCCGCTGTTCAGCTTGGCATTGGCAAGGCCAAGGCCAAGAATGTGAGCAAGGGGCAGAAGGGTCATTTTGCCAAGGGCAAGGTGGAGCCGGCGATGAAGCTCGTCGAGTTCCGCGTGGCTGAGGACGCTGTGCTGGAGGCGGGTTCCGCCATCTCCGCTGAGCATTTTGCGGTTGGCCAGTTCGTCGACGTTGCTGGCGTGACCAAGGGTAAGGGCTTTGCCGGTGGCATGAAGCGCTGGAATTTCGCCGGCCTCGAAGCCTCGCACGGCGTGTCCATTAGTCATCGTTCGCTGGGTTCGACGGGTAACCGCCAGGATCCCGGCAAGACTTTTAAGAACAAGAAAATGGCTGGCCATCTCGGCCAGGAGCGCGTGACCACGCTGAACCTGCAGGTGGCTGGTGTGGATGCTGAGCGCAACCTCGTGCTGGTGCGCGGCGCGGTGCCTGGCTCGAAGGGTACGTATGTGCTGCTGCGCGATGCGATCAAGAAGGCGCGTCCGGCGGATGTTGCCTATCCTGCGGCGTTGAAGGGCTAAGTCGATGAAGCTGGATGTAGTAGATTTTGATGCAAAGCCCGCCGGCAGCACCGAGCTGCCGGACGAGATTTTTGCGCAGGAGCCGCGCGTGGATGTTATCGCCCGTGTGATCCATTGGCAGTTGGCCAAGCGCCGTGCTGGCACCCACAAGGTGAAGGGCATGGGCGAAGTGTCTGGCACCACCAGGAAGCCATATAAGCAGAAGGGCACGGGTAACGCCCGTCAAGGTTCTCTGCGTGCGCCGCAGTTCCGTACAGGCGGCGCCGTGCATGGCCCCGTGGTGCGTGACCATGGCTACAGCCTGAACAAGAAGGTGCGCCGCCTTGGCCTGGTTTCTGCGCTGTCGCAGAAGGCTGCTGAGGGGAAGCTGGTGATTATCGATGCCGTTGACGGCGTGGAAAAGACCAAGGATGTGGCCGCCAAGGTGAAGAATTTCGGCTGGAGCTCGGCGCTGATCGTTGATGCCGCCGTGGCTGAGAAATTTGCCCGTGCCAGCCGCAATGTGAAGGGGCTGGATGTGCTCCCGGTTGTCGGCGCCAACGTGTATGACATTGTGCGCCATGACGTGCTGGTTGTTACCAAGGCCGGTATTGAAGGCTTGAAGGAGCGCCTGGCATGAGCGCCGTTAAAATTTCCCCTGAGCGCATGTACGAGGTTGTGCGCGCACCGCACATCACCGAGAAGGCGACCTTGCTCTCTGAGAAGAACCAATTTGTGTTCAAGGTGGCGTCGGACGCCACTAAGCCGGAGATCAAGGCAGCCATCGAAGCGCTGTTTAATGTTAAAGTGACTGGTGTGAATACGCTGGTGACAAAGGGCAAGACCAAGCGTGTGCGTGGCCGCGCGGGTGTTCGCTCTGACGTGAAGAAGGCGTTTGTGACTTTGGCTGAAGGCCAGAGCATCGATTTCACCACCGGTCTGGCGTGAGGCGCGGATTATGGCATTGAAACATTTTAATCCGGTGACGGCGAGCCTTCGCGGCACCGTTTTGATTGACCGTTCTGAGCTGTGGAAGGGCAAGCCCGTCAAGGGGTTGACCGAGGGCAAGAGCTCTACCGGCGGCCGCAACAATCATGGCCGCATCACCAGCCGCTTCCGCGGCGGCGGACATAAGCAGAGCTACCGCCTGGTAGACTTCACGCGCCGCAAGTTCGATGTGCCGGCGACGGTTGAGCGTCTGGAATATGACCCGAACCGCACTGCGTTTATCGCGCTGATCAAATATGAGGATGGCGAGCTGTCCTACATCATCGCGCCGCAGCGCCTGAAGGCCGGCGACCGCGTTGTGTCCGGTGCGCGCGTTGACATTAAGCCAGGTAATGCGATGCCGATGTCTGCCATTCCGGTGGGTACGATCATCCATAACATCGAGCTGAAGGTGGGCGCTGGCGCGAAGTTGGCTCGCTCTGCCGGGACATTCGCGCAGCTTGTTGGCAAGGACCAGGGCTATGCGCAGATTAAGCTGATGTCTGGCGAGTTGCGCGTTGTGCGCGCTGAGTGCATGGCAACGATTGGCGCGGTGTCCAATGCCGACCATCAGAACCAGCAAATTGGTAAGGCGGGGCGTAGCCGCTGGCTAGGCCGTAAGCCGCATAACCGCGGCGTGGTCATGAACCCGGTCGACCATCCACATGGTGGTGGTGAAGGCCGTACCTCTGGTGGCCGTCATCCGGTTACGCCGTGGGGCAAGCCGACCAAGGGTTACAAGACACGCAGCAATAAACGTACGGATGATCTCATCATCCGCCGCGCCAAGAGCGGGAAGGGTTAATAGATGTCACGTTCTGTCTGGAAAGGTCCGTTTGTTGACGGATACCTCCTCAACAAGGCGGAAGCTTCGCGGGCTTCTGGCCGCAACGAGATCATCAAGATCTGGTCGCGCCGCTCGACGATTCTGCCGCAATTCGTGGGGCTGACCTTTGGCGTTTACAACGGGAAGAAGTTTCTCCCCGTGCAGGTGAACGAGAACATGGTTGGCCATAAGTTTGGTGAATTTTCGCCGACGCGCACCTTCCCTGGTCATGCGGCCGACAAGAAAGCGAAGCGGGGCTAAGATGAGCAAACCGAAAGCCGAACGCGGTATCGCGGATCATCAGGCGGAGGCCATTGCGCGCAACATCCGCGTGAGCCCGCGCAAGCTCAACCTGGTTGCCGGGTCCATCCGCAACCTGCCGGCCAGCCGCGCGATTGCCGACCTGACCTTCTCCAAGCGCCGCATTGCCAAGGCCGTAAAGGCGACCCTGGAAAGCGCGATTGCGAATGCCGAGAACAACCATCAGCTCGACGTGGACAAGCTCTACGTGGCGATCGCCGAGGTTGGCCGTGGTATCGTTATGAAGCGCTTCCATGCGCGTGGCCGCGGCCGTTCCGCGACTGTCGAGAAGTGGTTCAGCCATCTGAAGATCGTTGTCGAGGAGCGTGAAGCGGCTGTGAAGCCGGCGCGCGATGTGAAGCCCGGGCGCGGCAAGGCCGCTACGGCCGCCGCCGGTGAGGGAGCATAATTATGGGTCACAAGATTAATCCGATTGGCCTGCGCCTCGGCATCACCCGCACCTGGGACAGCCGCTGGTATGCTGGCAAGGACTACGCCAAGCTGCTGCATGACGACATCAAGCTGCGCAACCATCTGCGCGGCAAGCTGGCGCAGGCTGGCGTGTCGAAGGTTGTGATAGAGCGCCCGGCCAAGAAGCCGCGCGTGACCATCTATGCCGCCCGCCCCGGCGTGGTTATCGGCAAGAAGGGCCAGGATATCGACACGCTGCGCAAGGAATTGTCGGTGCTGGCGAAGGCTGATGTCTCCCTGAACATCATGGAGATCCGTAAGCCCGAGATCGACGCCACGTTGGTGGCGGAGAATATTGCCCAGCAGCTGGAGCGCCGCGTGGCGTTTCGCCGTGCGATGAAGCGTGCCGTGCAGTCGGCCATGCGGCTTGGTGCGCAGGGGATCAAGATCACCTGTTCCGGCCGTCTGGGCGGCGCCGAGATCGCCCGCGTCGAGTGGTATCGTGAAGGCCGCGTGCCTTTGCATACGCTGCGCGCCGATTTGGATTATGGTGTTGGCACGGCCAAGACCACCTACGGCACGTGCGGCGTGAAAGTTTGGATTTTCAAGGGCGAGATTTTGGTCCAGGACCCGCTCGCGCAAGATAAGCGCGCGGCCGAACAGGCCCCGCAGCGCTGAGGATTTTTGAGCCATGATGTCTCCTAAGAGGACCAAGTACCGTAAGGCTCATAAGGGCCGCATTCACGGCAATGCCAAGGGCAATACGCAGCTGAATTTCGGCGCGTATGGCCTCAAGGCGCTGGAGCCGGAGCGTGTCACGGCGCGCCAGATTGAATCTGCCCGCCGTGCGATTACCCGTGCCATGAAGCGCGCGGGCCGCGTGTGGATCCGTATTTTCCCGGATCTGCCGGTATCAACCAAGCCTGCTGAAGTCCGTATGGGCTCGGGCAAGGGCAGCCCAGAATTTTGGGTGGCCCGTGTGCAGCCTGGCCGTATTGTGTTCGAGATCGATGGCGTTGCCGAAGGCCTTGCCCGCGAGGCGCTGGCCCTGGGGGCCGCCAAGCTGCCGATCCGCACGAAGTTTGTGACCCGTATCGGAGAGGCGTAAGATGACCGTTGCAAGTGATATCCGGGCGAAAACCCCGGACGAACTGAAGAGCTTGCTGCTGGATCTGCGCAAGGAGCAGTTTAATCTGCGCTTCCAGCGTGCGACCGGGCAGCAAGAGAATACCTCGCGCGTGCGTGTTGTGCGCCGTGACATTGCGCGGGTGAAAACGATTCTGGCGGAACGCACCAGCGCCGCTGTGAAGGGTTAAGAGGGTATCATGCCGAAACGTGTTCTGACCGGGCGTGTTGTGAGCGACAAGATGGACAAGACCATTACGGTTCTTGTCGAGCGCCGCATCATGCACCCGCTGTACAAGAAGTTCATCCGCCGTTCGAAGAAGTACGCTGCGCATGACGAAGCGAATGTGTGCGTGGAAGGGGACCTGGTCCGCATTGAAGAATGTGCGCCGATTTCCAAGCGCAAGACCTGGGTGGTGACGGAGCGCAATGGCGCTGCGTTGGCCGGCCAGCCTGCCGTCTAAAGGAGCGCTGAGAGATGATTATCGTTGAGTCGAATCTCGATGTTGCCGACAACTCTGGTGCCCGCCGTGTGCAGTGCATCAAGGTTCTCGGTGGCTCCAAGCGCAAGACCGCGTCTGTTGGTGACGTGATCGTTGTGTCTATCAAAGATGCCATTCCACGCGGTAAGGTGAAGAAGGGCGACGTGCACCAGGCTGTGGTTGTGCGCACCGCTTTCCCCGTGCGCCGTACGGATGGCAGCGCGATCCGCTTCGACCGCAATGCGGCCGTGCTGATCAACAAGCAGATGGAGCCGATTGGCACGCGTATTTTTGGGCCGGTGGTTCGTGAGCTTCGCGCGAAGAAGTTCATGAAGATCATCAGCCTGGCGCCGGAGGTGCTGTAATATGGCTGCGCGTATCAAAAAGGGCGATAAGGTCGAGGTGATCTCGGGCGCCGCCAAGGGGACCCGTGGCGAAGTGCTGCGCGTGATCCCTGCTGAGGACCGGGCCGTAGTGCAGGGCGTGGCGATTGCCAGGCACCACACCAAGCCGAACCGCATGGGCCAGCCGGGCGGGATTATTCCGCGTGAGGCCGCTGTGCATATGTCGAATCTGGCGTTGATCGATCCCGCGACGGACAAGCCGACCAAGGTTGGTTTCCGCGTGCTGGACGATGGCCGCAAAGTGCGTGTTGCTCGCAAGAGCGGCACTGCCATTGACGGCTGAGGAGGCTGAAATGAGCGAAGTGAAGGAGCTGCCGCGCCTGCAAAAATACTACCGCGAGGTGGTGCGCGAGCAGATGCAGAAGGAGTTCGGGTATAAGAACCCGCTCGAGATTCCTGGGCTGGAAAAGATCGTCATCAATATGGGTGTTGGTGAGGCTGCGGGCGATCAGAAGAAGCTCGATTCCGCCGTTGCTGACCTGACCCTGATCACGGGCCAGAAGCCGGTAAAGACTGTGGCCAAGAAAGCTATTGCGGGCTTCAAAATCCGTGCTGGTCTGCCGATTGGCTGCAAGGTGACGCTGCGTAAAGCCCGGATGTATGAGTTTTTCGACCGCCTGGTGACCATCGCGTTGCCGCGCGTGCGTGACTTCCGCGGTATGCCGGGGAATAAGGGCTTTGATGGCCGCGGTAATTTTGCCATGGGCCTCAAGGAACAAATTATTTTCCCTGAGATTGTCTATGACAAGGTCGATGCGATCCGTGGCATGGACATCATCTTCGTGACGAGCGCGAAGACGGATGCCGAGTGCAAGGCGCTACTCAAAGGTTTCAATCTGCCGTTCGCAAAGTGAGCGCGCGGTTCGTAAAGGTTTGGAAAACGGCTGGGACAGTCCAGCAGGTTCCGGAGGGGTTTTAGAGAATGGCTAAGACATCGCAGGTCAATAGAAACGGCAAGCGTGAACGTATGGCCGCCCGAGACAAGGCTAAGCGTGCCGTGTTGAAGGCGACGGTTATGGATCGTTCGTTGCCGGTGGAAGACCGTTTCGAGGCGAGCCTGAAGCTCGCGCAACTGCCGCGTAACGGTGCAAAGGTGCGCGTGCGCCTGCGCTGCGAGCTGACAGGCCGCGCGCGCGGCAATTATCGCAAGTTCAAACTCTGCCGTATCGCGTTCCGCGATTTGGCGAGCGCTGGGCAGATCCCTGGCGTGGTCAAGGCTAGCTGGTAAGGAAAGGGCAAACAAGACATGTCGATGTCCGATCCTTTGGGTGACATGCTCACCCGCATCCGTAATGCTCAGCATGCGCGTCTTACGTCATGCGTAGCGCCGGCCTCTAACCTGCGCGCTAATGTGCTGGATGTGCTGAAGCGCGAAGGCTTTATTCGCGGCTTCTCTCGCGAAGAAGTGCGCCCTGGCATTGCCCAGCTGCGCATTGAGCTGAAATACAATGATGGTCAGCCGGTGATCAAGGAGATCAGCCGCGTGTCCCGTCCGGGCCGCCGCGTTTACTCCAAGATTAAGGAGCTGCCCCGCGTGTATAATGGTTTGGGCGTTTCCATCCTCTCCACGCCGCGTGGCGTGATGAGCGATGTTGAGGCCCGCGCTGCCAATGTTGGTGGCGAAGTTCTCTGCCGCGTCTTCTAAGGGAGGGAGCAATATGTCACGCGTAGGCAAATATCCCGTTGAAATCCCCGCCGGCGTTACGCTGGCGCTGGCTGGCAACGTTCTTACCGCCAAAGGCAAACTTGGCGAGTTGAAGCTGACCCTGACCGATTTGGTTGAGACCACGGTCGAGGGCAACAAGGTTTCGGTTCAGCCGAAGACCAAGGAGAGCCAGGCACGCATGATGTGGGGCACCACCCGTGCCAACATCGCCAACATGGTGAAAGGCGTGTCCCAGGGTTACTCCAAGACGCTGGAGATTACCGGTACTGGTTACCGCGCCGCGGTGCAGGGTAAAAATCTGGTGGTTAATCTCGGCTTCTCCCATGATGTGGTTTACCCGATCCCTGAAGGGATTAAGGTGACTTGCGAGAAGCCCACTTCGATTAAGGTTGAAGGTGTAGATAAACGCCAGGTGGGCCAAGTTTGCGCTGAACTGCGTACCTACCGTCCGCCCGAGCCGTATAAGGGCAAGGGTGTTAAGTTCGAAGGCGAGGCGATCCGCCGCAAAGAGGGTAAGAAGAAGTAATGTCAAATCTCGCATTGCAGGCGCGCCGCCGGGCCCGCCTTCGCTATCAGCTTCGGCAGAAATCTTCTGGCCGTCCGCGCCTGTCCGTTTTTCGCTCCGGCAAGCATATCTATGCGCAGGTTATCGACGATGCCCAGGGCCGCACCTTGGCTGCCGCTTCGACGTTGGACAAGGAGTTGCGCGAGCAGCTGAGTACCGGCGCCGACAAGGAGGCTGCTACGGCGGTTGGGAAGCTGATTGCCGAGCGCTCCAAGGCAGCCGGTGTTTCGCAGGTTGTCTTCGATCGCGGTTCTTATCTCTATCATGGCCGGGTGAAAGCCCTGGCCGAGGCGGCCCGTGAGGGCGGTCTCGATTTCTAAGAGGGTTTGCAGATGGCACGTGAAGCACGCGAAGGCGGCTCTGGCGGCAGGAATCGGGAGCGCGAGCGCGAGCGCGAGCGGGAGCCGGGGGATGAGTTTGTTGATAAGCTGGTGACGATTAACCGCGTCGCCAAAGTGGTGAAGGGCGGCCGTCGGTTTGCCTTTGCTGCTCTGGTGGTGGTTGGCGACCAAAAGGGCCGCGTGGGCTATGGTGCGGGTAAGGCCCGCGAGGTGCCCGAGGCAATCCGCAAGGCGACGGAGCGCGCGAAGAAGACCATGATCCGCGTGCCGATGAAGGAAGGCCGCACGCTGCATCACGATATTCGCGGCACGTTCGGCGCGGGTGAAGTTGTCATCCGTTCCGCTCCGGCTGGTACCGGAATCATCGCCGGTGGCCCGCTGCGCGCCGTGTTCGAGACGCTGGGCATTGGCGACGTGGTGGCCAAGTCGCTCGGCAGCCGTAACCCGCATAATATGGTGAAGGCGACTTTTGCGGCTCTGCAGAACGTGACCAGCCCGCGCCAGGTGGCTTCCCGCCGTGGCAAGAAGGTGGCTGATTTGTTTGGTGCCGCTGAGAAGCCGGTGGAGGCAAGCGATGTCTGATAAGAAGATTCGCATTACCCAGGTCGCGTCCGGTAACGGGCGCAAGCCAGGCCAGCAGGCCACTTTGATTGGGCTGGGGCTGAACAAGATACGTAAGAGCGTCGAGGTGGCCGCCACCCCGGAAGTTCTAGGTAAGGTGAACAAGGTTAAGCACCTGCTGAAGGTTGAAGAGCTGGGCTGAGCTCCTGGCGTTGAGGATTGAACGATGAAATTGAATGAGATCCGGGACAATCCCGGCGCGCGTTTGAAGTCCAAGCGTCTCGGCCGTGGAATCGGCTCGGGCAAGGGCAAAACGTCGGGAAAGGGCGTGAAGGGCCAAAAAGCGCGCGAGGGTGTATCCCTCAATGGCTTCGAGGGTGGTCAGCTTCCTATCTACCGTCGTCTGCCGAAGCGTGGCTTCACCAATATCAACCGCAAGGAGTATGCGCCGCTGAATCTTGGCACGCTGGCGGCGGCGATTGAATCTGGCAAGCTCGATGCGGCTCAACCCATCACCGAAGCGGTGCTGGAAGCGGCCGGTATTGTGCGCCTGAATAAGGTGGATGGTGTGCGTCTGCTGGCCAAGGGCAGTATTGCCAAGGCTGTAACCATCGAAGTCTCGGGTGCCTCTGCCGCGGCTGTGGCTGCTATTGAGCAAGCTGGTGGCAAGGTGACGACGCTGGTGGTGAAGGCTGACGCCACGGACGCTTAAGGGCTTGCCTCTGCCGGAGAAAATCCGGCAAATAGCGCTATAAACGGCGCTTGCCAGTCGCGCGAAGCACCGGCAAGCGCCGTTTTTTGTTGATGTTAAGGATAAAGCATGGCTTCCGCCGCAGAACAGATGGCCGCGAACATGAATTTAGGTGCGTTCGCGAAAGCTACAGACCTAAAGAAACGAATCTGGTTCACGCTGGGTGCTCTGATCGTGTTCCGCCTGGGCACGTATATCCCGGTGCCTGGTGTGGATGGCACCGTGATGGCGCACCTGATGACGCAGAACGGTGGCGGCATATTGGGCATGTTCAACATGTTCACAGGCGGCGCGCTTGGCCGGATGACGATTTTTGCCCTTAACATCCTACCTTATATTTCAGCTTCCATTATCATTCAGCTGATGACGTCGGCCATTCCGGCGCTTGAGGCGCTGAAAAAGGAAGGTGATTCGGGGCGCCAGCGGATCACGCAGTACACGCGTTATCTCACGGTGCTTATTGCCACCGTACAGGCCTATGGTATTGCCATCAGCCTTGAGCGGGTAAAGAGCACTTTGGGGCCTGCGGTGATTGACCCTGGAGCCTTCTTTGTGTTTACCGCCGTGGTAACGCTGGTGGGTGGTACGATTTTCGTGATGTGGCTTGGCGAGCAGATCACCTCGCGCGGTATTGGCACGGGATCAAGTCTGATCATTTTTGCCGGGATTGTCGCCAACATGCCGGTGGCGATCGCGAGTGTTCTTGAGCTTGGTTCGACTGGCGCGCTTTCGACCCTTTTTATCATCATGTTCTTTGTTGTTGGTTTCGCCGTGATAGGGTTTGTGGTGTTCATGGAGCGGGCCCAAAGGCGCATCCTTATTCAACATCCTAAGCGGCAGATGGGTTCGAAAGTATTCGGCGGAGAAAGCAATTACATGCCGCTGAAGGTGAACGCCTCGGGCGTGATGCCGCCAATTTTTGCCAGTTCACTACTTGTGATTCCAGCCACTTTCGCCGGGTTCTCGGCCAGTGGCTCCGGGTGGCTGCAGGTTGTGGCGCATGCGCTTTCCAATGGGCAGCCGCTTTATTTGCTGCTCTTTGCCGGGTTGATTACCCTGTTTTCTTTTGTTTGGGCGGCGATTGCGTTTAATCCAGAGGAGACTGCGGAGAATTTGAAGAAGAATGGCGCGTTTATTCCAGGGGTTCGGCCCGGCAGTAACACGGCGAAGTATTTTGATATGGTTTTGACGCGCCTGACGGCGATTGGCGCGGTGTATCTGGTTATAGTTTGTCTGCTACCGGATTTTGCCATGAGCCGGTATAGCCTGCCATTTTATTTTGGGGGGACATCTTTGCTGATCATGGTATCGGTTACCATGGATACGATGACACAAATCCAGTCGCACCTGCTGGCGCATCAGTATCAGGGCTTGCTTCGTAAGACCCGCGGCAAGAATCGGAAATAGGAGAACAATGTGGAGCTAATCCTTCTGGGGCCGCCGGGAGCGGGCAAGGGGACCCAATCGAAATTGCTGGAGACCCGTTACGGTGTGGCTCAGATTTCAACGGGAGATATGCTGCGTGCCGAGGTGAAGGCAGGCACGCCGATTGGGCTTGAAGCCAAGAGCGTCATGGATGCGGGCAAGCTGGTGTCTGACGATATTCTGGTCCGCATGATCCAGGAGCGGATTCACCGGGCTGATTGCGCCAAAGGCTTCATTCTTGATGGCTTCCCGCGTACAGTGCCGCAGGCCGAGGCGCTGGACCGCATGCTGCATGACACTGCGGTCGACCTTGATGCCGTGATTGAACTGAAAGTTGATGAGACCGTGCTGGTCGAACGCATCAGCGGCCGTTTTACCTGCGCCACATGTGGCGCAGGCTACCACGATAAATTCAAGCAGCCCAAAAAGCCCGGCGTGTGCGATGTGTGCAGCGGTACGGAGTTTACCCGCCGCCCAGATGACAAGGCCGAGACCGTACATGCGCGCCTAGAGGCCTACAACGCCCAGACGGCCCCGATTCTGCCTTATTACAGGGCGCAAGGGCGCCTGTATGTGGTGGATGGTATGGCGGAGATGGACGAGGTCGAAGCGCAAATCGAGGCGGTTCTGCGCAAAATCGGCGTTCCTGTGGCTAGGACTTGACGGGATCACGAAAAATTGATGATTCTTCGTTGACTCTAATTTGGCGGGCGCTATAACCCGCTTTCGCGGCGCTCCCGGGGTGGGGCGCCGCAACTTGTTATGACCTCACGAGAGGTCTTTGTCGTCAGGAGAGACCAGGTGGCGCGTATTGCCGGCGTAAACATTCCCACGAACAAGCGTGTCGTGATTAGCCTTCGTTATATCTACGGCATTGGCCCGGTGAAGGCCCAGGAGATTTGTACTGCTCTGGGTATCCCCGATGAGCGCCGTGTCAACCAGCTCTCGGATGACGAGATTCTGCGTCTGCGCGAGTTGATCGACAAAGACTACCGCGTTGAGGGAGACCTCCGCCGTGAAGTTGCGATGAATATCAAGCGTTTGATGGATTTGGGTTGCTACCGTGGCTTGCGCCACCGCAAGGGGCTGCCGGTTCGTGGCCAGCGCACCCATACCAATGCCCGTACCCGCAAGGGTAAGGCTGTGGCCATCGCCGGCAAGAAGAAAGTCACCCGGTAAGCGTCCGACGCACCCGTTTTCAGTTACAGGAATTAAGATATGGCGAAGCCCGCTTCCCGTCCCCGCAAGAAAGAGCGCAAGAACATCATCTCCGGTGTTGCGCATGTTCTGGCCAGCTTCAACAACACCATGGTGAACATCACCGACGCCCAGGGTAACACCATCTCCTGGTCGTCTGCCGGTAGCCAGGGCTTTAAAGGTAGCCGCAAGTCGACACCCTATGCAGCCCAGGTGGCTGCGGAGGATGCCGGGCGCAAGGCGCGCGAGCATGGCATGGAGATGCTGGAAATTGAGGTGAGCGGTCCTGGTTCGGGTCGTGAGAGCGCGTTGCGTGCCCTGCAAGCCGTGGGCTTCCAGATTTCCGCGATTCGTGACCTGACGCCGATTCCGCATAACGGCTGCCGCCCGCGCAAGCGCCGCCGCGTCTAAGGTGAAGCGATTTTGTTGAGGTCTGGGTGGTTTGTCGGCCGTCCTGGGCCGGAGGGGTGAATTTTGAAAGAGTCAAACTCGTCTTTGCAGCGCAATTGGCAAACGCTGATTAAGCCGGAACAGCTCGATATTGAGTTTGGTTCCGATGCCGGCCGCGTGGCCACGATTATCGCCGAGCCGCTGGAGCGCGGCTTTGGCATGACGCTTGGTAACTCCCTGCGGCGTATCCTGCTATCTTCTTTGCAGGGGGCTGCCGTTACTGGCGTGCGTATTGATGGCGTGCTGCATGAATTCTCGACCATTGCCGGTGTCCGGGAGGATGTGACTGACATCGTGCTCAACATCAAGCAGCTTGCCGTGCGGATGCATGGTGAGGGGCCGAAGCGAATGGTGCTGACGGCCACTGGCCCTGGTGAGGTGAAAGCTGGCCAGATTCAGGCTGGGCATGACATTGAAATCATGAATCCCGAGTTGGTGTTGTGCACACTGGATGAAGGCGCGACGCTGGGCATTGAATTCTCCGTTGGCTCCGGCCGCGGTTATGAGGCGGCTTCGGCCAACCGCCCTGAAGATGCGCCAATTGGATTGATTCCTATTGACGCGATTTATTCGCCCGTTCGCCGCGTATCGTACCGCGTGGAGAAGACCCGCGTAGGGCAAGTGACGGATTATGATAAGCTAATCCTTGAAGTGGAAACAAACGCTGCGGTAACGCCGGAAGATGCGGTAGCGCTGGCTGCCCGCATTTTGCAGGACCAGCTCTCGATGTTCGTGAACTTCGAGGAGCCACAGCGTATGCGTGCCGAAGAGCCGCGTATCGAGTTGCCATTCAACCCGAATCTCCTGCGGAAGGTGGATGAGCTGGAGCTTTCTGTGCGTTCCGCAAATTGTCTGAAGAACGACAATATCGTGTATATTGGCGATTTAGTGCAGAAGAGCGAGCAGGAAATGCTGCGTACGCCAAATTTTGGCCGTAAGTCACTGAACGAAATTAAAGAAGTGCTGACTGCCATGGGATTGTCCCTTGGTATGACCGTGAATGATTGGCCACCTGAGAATATTGAGGAACTGGCCAAGCGTTCCGACCAGCCCTTTTGAAGTCTAACCGGGAAGTTTTATACCATGCGTCATGGTCTCAGCGGCCGTAAACTCGGCGTCACCTCTTCGCACCGCGCTGCGATGTTCCGTAATATGGCGGTTGCGCTCATTAAGCATGAGCAGATCACCACAACTCTGCCAAAGGCCAAGGAACTGCGGCCGGTGGCCGAAAAGCTTATTACCCTTGGTAAGCGAGGTGGTCTCCACGCTAAGCGCCAGGCCTTCAGCCAACTCCGCGATGAAGCAATTGTTGCCAAGCTGTTTGATGCCTTGGCCGAGCGCTATAAGGGTCGTGCTGGTGGCTATACCCGCGTGCTGAAGGCCGGTATGCGCTATGGCGACGCCGCTGATATGGCTGTGATTGAACTGGTTGACCGTGATGTGTCGGCCAAAGGGCAGGATAGCGGCCCGAAGCCGGAAGTGGTGGAGGAAGAGGGGGCTGAATAATCCTTCTGTCTCTGGGTGAACAAAAAGGGCAAGCCAAGGCTTGCCCTTTTTGTTTGCGCGGACTCTGATTCAATCAGAGGGGCTTATGTGCCTTGTCGATCAGGCGGCTGAGGAGGCCCGGCTTTTTGGTGGGTTTTGGCGTTGCTTTCTTGGCTTCGTCAGCTGCATTTTTGGCCTTCAGCTTCAGCCATTCATCCAGGGTTTTACCGGCTTTGGCGGCGCGCTCCTGCTCGTAGGCGAGTTGGCCTTTGCTTAAGGTTTTGGTGCTCGGGGGGGGCATTAGTGTCTCCAGAATTTAAACGAAATTTGCAGAGTCGGGGCGAAGTTTCAAGCGTCGCGGCTGCGGAGCAGGAAGCGTTCTAACAGGCCAAGGGCGCTGTATATGAAAATACCGCTAATGCCGAGCATGATAAGGGCGGCGAACATGAGGGGGATCTGCAGCCTGTAGCTGGCTTCTATGATTCGGTAAGCAAGGCCAGAGGCGAAGCCACCCGACCCGGCGACGAATTCTGCCACCACGGCGCCAACAAGGGCCAGTGTGCCCGAGATGCGCAGGCCCGTGAGGAAATTGGGCAAGGCAGATGGCAGGCGCAGCAGGAACAGCATTTGCCAGCGCGAGGCGCCGTTGAGGCAGAAAAGATCCTGTAAGTCTTGTGGCGTGGCGGCCAGGCCGGCGGCAGTGTTGGAGAGGATGGGAAAGAAGGCGATGATGGCGGCGCAGACCACGAGTGCGACGAAAGGTTGTGGCACCCACAGGATGATGAGCGGTGCGATGGCGACGATAGGCGTAACCTGAAGTGTGACAGCCCAGGGCTGTACCGCGGCGCGGAATAATGAGCTGGCGGCCATGGCCACGGCCAGGGCCACACCAACGGCGGTGGCCACAGCCAGCGCGGCAAAGGTGACGGTGAGGGTGGAGACCAGTGCCGGGTTGAGGATTGTGTAACTATCCAGATAGGCGTGCCAGATGTCGATGGGGCCTGGCACAATGTAAGATGGTACGCCGCTAAGCGTGACGGCGGCTTGCCATAGCGACAGGGCAATGATGCCGAAGGCAATGGGGGCGAGGCGTTCGAGCCATCTATTCATGAGGCATGATCCGGTGCAGCGTGTGGGTAATGTTTGCCACCAGGTTTGTGTAAGCGGCGCTGGTGCGGCGTTCCCCGCCTTCAGGGATTGACACGCTGATGTCGGCTGCGATTTGGCCTGGGCGGGGCGACATGATGAGAATGCGGCTGGCGAGATAAGCGGCTTCATAAATGGAATGTGTGACAAAAATGATGGTTTTGCCTGTGCGGCGCCAGAGGGCGTGCAGATCATCCTGCAGCCGGTGGCGGGTGAACTCATCCAGCGCGGCGAAGGGTTCGTCCATGAGCAGAAGCGCGGGTTCTGAAATAAGGGCGCGGGCGATGGAGACACGCATGCGCATGCCGCCGGACAATGCCTTGGGCTTGGCGTCGGCGAATTCTGCCAGCCCCATTTGTGCCAGAACGGCTTGGATTTTTGGTGTCGCCTCGGCCTGGCGCACACCGCGCAGGCGCAGGGGCAGGTACACATTGCCGTAGGCGCTCAGCCAAGGCATTAATGTGGCGTCCTGGAAGACGAAACCAACTTCCCCAGCCGCGGGGCGTTGGTTGTTTTCCCATAAAATTGCGCCGCTGCTGGGCAGCTCCAGCCCCGCCAGCAGCCTTAACAGTGTAGATTTGCCACAGCCGGAGGGGCCGAGCAGCACGACGAACTCACCAGGGGCGATGTTGGCGGCGATATTATCTAGTGCCTTTGTACCACCCGGGAAAGTTTTGGAGACGGCTTGCAGGGAAAACATTATTTCTTCACGCCGAAGCCTTTATCGATGAATTGCAGCGTGTACCCTGCCTTATAATCTAGCGTGGGGCTATACATTCCAGCTTTTACCATCTGCTCGAAGAAGGCTTTCCAGCGCGCATCTGTCATGGCGTAAATGCCAAGAGTTTTGGTGTCGCCCGAATCGACAATGCCGCGTGCCTTGAGTTGATCGTAACCATATTGCATCAGGCCGGGGGTCATGTCCGGGTTGGCTTTTGCTATGGCTGCAAAAGCGGGTTGAGGGTTGCCATAGAGGAAGGAGTACCAGCCCTCGGCGGATGCTTGCAGGAAGCGGCGGACCAGGTCCGGGTCGGTATTCACCAGCTTTTCGCTGGTGGCAACAAGGCTGGCATATCCGTCGAACCCGGCATCGGGCAATGTCAGGATGACAGGATAATGCCCGGTTTTCTGTTTGATCAGATAGGGTTCGTCGGTAACATAGGCTTCCTGAATGGCGTTCTTGTTGGCGAAATAGGGCGCTAGGCTGTAGCCATAGGGGCGTAACTGGCTGTCAGTATAGCCGTATTTGGATTTTAGAAAGAGCCACCAGCTTGCGCGTGTATCAGCAGAAACACCGATGGGTTTGCCTTTTAGCGCTGCGAAACTGTCATTGCCCTGGCCCGGATGGGCGATTAGCGCATCGGGATCTTGCTGGAAACCGGCGCCGACAATGACGAAGGGGATATGTTCCTGGACGAAGTTAAGGGCCAGGAAGGAGTTTGAGGTAATATCGAAGGTGAGATGACCGGAGATGAGCATCTGTGCTGTGTTCACCTGCGGGCCGCCTTCCACGATGGTGACGTCGATCCCGTATTTTTTGTAAATGCCTGTGGCCAGGGCCTGATAGTAGCCGCCATATTCGGGCTCGGCCAGCCAGTCCAGGCCGAATGTGACCTTATCCGCGGCGCGGGCGGCAGGTGCGAATGCAAAGCAGAACAGGAAGAAAGCCCCAAGGCGGGCCATACGGATCATATTTGTCTCCAAATAGGTACAAGGCCGGTTTCAGACGATGATGCGGTACATGTACGGCAAGGAAAGGAGCAGAACATGAGGTATCCACGTAGAGAGTCGTTGGCTAGTAATGCAAGGGATTACCATGGGTGAGCCGCGGATCAAGACGGGAATTTGGGTGGCGGCGGCGATTAGGCTGGGAAACAGCCAGGGTAAGCTGGGTGTGGTGGTGCGCAAGGGTGATGAGGATGCGGGTGGGATTCTGGTGATTTTGCGAGGGCGTGAGGGGAATATGGTGCTGAGCCAGTTCCGGGAAATGGATGGCAGGCTGGGTTGGCTGCGTGCCACGGGGGCTGCACCAGTGGATGAGGCTGCAACGGATGAGTATGTTGCCCGGCAGACGCGCTATGATCCGGATTTATGGGTCATCGAATTTGAAGCAGCAAATTATCTTCCGCCATTCGAGGCGGATATACGTTAGAATGCGATGACTTGAGATGCGCTCGCTTTGCGAGCGATTCGAAACTCTGCATCGCGCCCGGCTTCATTGATCGAAAAATCCATAAGACTAGAGCAATATCCGATCAGCTTGAATCGAAGATTTAAGCTGATCGGATGAAATTGCTCGCCCAAGCAAATTTAGAGCGTTTCCGATTGATCGGAAAATGCTCTAGAATGTACGGCGCATGGCGGCGGCAAGCTCTGGGGTTTCCGCCGCTGCGCCATCAGCCGCGCCGGTGCGGTCGGCCATGGATTTGTTTTGACTGAGCTTCACTTTGCCTTCGAGCTTGGTGACATGCAGTACCAAGCCGATAATACCCTTGAGTTGCATGGCAATGTAATCGGCGGGGGCATCGCTAACGGACCAGGGTTTGGCGCGGCCGGCTTCATACCGATTGGTGAGGGTGGTGACGATTTTTAGAAGCTCATCTGGATCTTCGATAATTTCCAGGCAGCCGGTGGCATGTACTGCCTGGTAGTTCCAGGTGGGCACCACCTTGCCGGTTTCCGCCTTACTGGGATACCAGGAAGGACTGATATAGCCGTCCGCCGCCGCGAAAATGGCCAGAGATTCCGTGCCTGGCAGAATCCCCCGCCAATGAGGGTTGGCTCTGGCGACGTGGCCGATAACCCGGCCTGGATTTTCTGTATGCAGGGGCAGATGCGTTGCGGCTAAACCAGATGCGGTGGGCGAAATGAGAATGGGGAGAGATGCTGCGCGCATGATGGCAAGCAGTTCATCGGGGCGGTCCTCAGCGAAAGCGGATGGTATATACATGGCGGTTTCTTTCGGTCAGGCTAGGGGCTAGTGTGATGGTTCTGAAATTCGTGATGTGAAATATCGCGAATTTCAGAAGCTGAATCACACTAGCTTATTGATCAATGAAGTAGAGCGCGATTCAGACTTTCGAATCGCGCGCAAAGCGAGCGTATCTCGGGTCATTGCGTTCTAGCCGTGTTATGCGCAGTGCATCGCCGATGCCTCTGCCGGGATGGACATTCGATATAGGGCATTTTGCCAACCCCGTCGCTGCACCCGAAACCGTTGCCCCGGATGCTGACTTTTGCTTCGGCCAGAGCGAGGGGGCGGCCATTCACGTAAGCGATGTATGGCATGGCTGGCATCCTTGAAGATTCGATGCAGCCCGTCAGAAAGGGTTTAGCTGGCGGCTGCCACGGCATGGGCAAATTGCGCTGGGGTTAAGTAGGCTTTCAGTACTTCCGATGGTGCGCCATCGGCCCTCACGCGGCCGCCATCCATCCAGATGACGCGGTTGCACCAGCGCAAGATCACGTCGGCACTATGCGAGGAAAGGACAAGTATATCTGCGCCTTGCACCACAACCTCTAGCCGCTGCTTGGCTCTGTCCATGAAGGCGGCGTCGCCGGCCATGATCCATTCATCCATGAGCAGGATTTCTGGCTTGATGGAGGTGGCGAGGCCAAAGCCGAGCCGGATGATCATGCCGGAGCTATAGGTGCGGACGGGAAGGTCCAGGAACTGGTTGAGCTCGGCAAAGGAGGCGACGTCTGCTTGCAATTGTTTGATCTGGCTCTCGGAATAGCCATTAAACAGGGCGCGCAGGCGGATATTCTCGTAGCCAGTAAGGTCCATATTCAGGCCCTGGTTGGCATCCAGCAGAGCGGTGACATCACCTTCTATGGTGATTTTGCCGGTAACAGGCTCGTAGATGCCAGCGAGTGCGCGCAGTAGGGTGGTTTTACCGGCGCCATTGGAGCCTACGAACCCTACCCGGTCTCCACTTTGCAGCGAGAAGGAGACATTCCGCAGAGCCTCTACCGTGAGCCTGTGTTTTTGGTCCTGCCCCAGCCGGCCAGAGGCGGCGGCAAAGACCGTTTTCTTCAAACTGCGGCTTTCGCCATGGTAGAGCGGGAAGGAGATGGAGACGTCTTCGACGCAGAGCCGGGGCATGACTCAGACCCAGTATGGAATACGGGGGCGGGCGCGGGTAAAAAGTGCCCCCGTGATAATGATGAGAAGGCCCGAGTAGCCCAGGGCCATGAGCCAGGCATGAGGATCCAGGCTTTGCCCAAGCAGTGGCCCGCGTACGATCTCGAGTAGGCTGAAAAACGGGTTAAGTTGGATAAAGGCCAGGCTCAGGCCCCGATGCTCCAGCATGTCTGGATTCCACATGATGGGGGTAAGGTAAAAGGCAATTTGCATGATGCTGCCGATGATGGGCGGAATGTCGCGGAACCGGGCGCCGAGAATGCCGAGAAATATGCAGATCGCGAATGAATCTGCCACCCAGAGCATGAAGGCGGGCAGCAGGCTGAAAGAGGCGAGGCTGGGTTTGATATGGAAGATGAAAAAGACCAGCACAACAACCACGATGTTATGGGCCAGTACCAGGATGTTGCGCATGACCGCGCGGGCTGCATGCAAGGCATGCGGCATTCTGATGCCCCGGATCAGCCCCTCGGACGAGGTAAAGCAGACGGCTCCTTCCGCTGTGATGGCGCTGACGAAGTTCCAGAGGATTAGTGAAATGGTAAGGAAGGGTAGATAATTGCTGAGATTTTGATGAAACAGGTGCGAGTAGAGGAAGCCGATGGTGCCGATCATGACCCCGGTTGAGAGCGTTAGCCAGAAAGGGCCAAGAATGGAGCCGCGATAGCGCAGTTTGATGTCGAACAGGCTTAACGTCCAGATCAAGGGCCATAATTGCAGGGCTTCCCCAATGTCCGACACCGCCAAGCTCAGCATCTTCCGCCAGTCACGTGAGGAAGAAATCACGATCGATGGCGAAGGGTGAGGAGAGTGTGACGGTAGGTCCGCCTTGCCCGGATCAGGCGCGATCATGTTCATGTTCCGCCGATAGCGGAAGGAACAGCTTGCTTCAACTGCGCCGGGCGTATGTGACAGGGAATTATGGTGAGCAAGTGCGGCACTAATGTGTTTGTATACCGGAACCGGCGGCGGTGATGGCCGCCTTACCGCCCGCCATGAGCGCCGGGGAGGGGGGCTGTACGCTCGTTTTTATGGCACCGTCCGGCATGCGCAGGACAATTTCTGATGCCGTGACGGGCTGGGGAGCGGGTTGACCGAGTATCGAGGCGATTTCCCGCAATGCACCTGTGGGATCTGGGACCGTACTTTCCGTGCGTATGGCGACAATTGTTCCCGAGTAGGCAGGGGCTGGCTGGCTGGCCACGGCTTGCGGCCTTGAACTGGCGCAGGCGGCAATAGAAAACAGTAAGGAAAGGCTAAGCGCTTGCTTGGCCCAGAGAAAACTTGGGCGATCGGGGGGTGGGCTTGTTAGCATTGGCAATGTTTAACATGCTGGTAAGGAGAGGGGAACGTTGTCAGGGCCAGGTTTTTCTTGCTCACGCTTTTGTTGTAGTTTAGGAGGTTATGGCGCCTTGTTTAAGCCACATTTTAGCAGATTGATGTAAATGTAGCGCAAAAAATGCTGGAGGCTCTTGTCGTGGTCGATGTTGCCGGTTCAACCGCGTATGCGCCGAACCCTTTTTCCGTGAGGTTAAAGGGGAGGGTTTCATTGGGATGCCTGGCGCTGCTTGCTGGTTGCGCCTCTGGCGGTGCAACGCATGTGCGGTCCGTGAGCTATTATGAATCACATGCGCACCACAGCTATAACCCTCCTGGCCCGCCGAGTGACCCCTGGGGGCCGTATATTAACGAAGCTGCGGCCCGGTTTGATGTGCCCGCGCAGTGGATTCGCCAAGTGATGCGCGTTGAGTCGGGCGGGCACGAATATATGGATGGGCATCTTACAATTTCGGCCGCCGGGGCTATGGGGCTGATGCAGTTGGAGCCTGCAACCTACGAGGAAATGGCGGCTGAAAACGGGTTAGGGTCTGACCCGTTCAACCCGTACAACAACATCATGGCCGGCGCGGCCTATATTCATGCCATGTACCAAATTTACGGCTCGCCGGGGTTTCTGGCCGCGTATAATGCGGGACCAGGCCGCCTGAACGACTATATAAACGGCGATCAACCCCTGCCGGATGAGACTGTAACGTACGTGGCGATGATCGCGCCGCATATTCAGGGTTATTATCCGGCGCAACGTTCTGCGGCTGACGAACTTGCCTTGAATACAAGGCCACAGGATCAGGCGGGCGGGATTTTACCGCCGGGCTTCGTGCCAGACAGCTCCATACGTGCTCCTGCCGGGCCAGCCCCAGGTGTGGGGATGCAATTGGCTTCGAACATCACGCCGCTGCCTGTGCCGGTACAGTATAGCGCGGCCTCGGTTTTGCCGGTGCCGGCACGTAGCTTGCCCCCGCCACCGCAGGCGCCCGCCAAGCCACCGGTTATGGTGGCTAGCTTGCTTGGTGATACCAGGCCTGAGTTCTCTGCTCCGCTCCCTCCACCGCCTGAACCGCAGGCAGTGCTGCGGCAACCTGGCTTCTCGGTGATTCCAGCGGCCATGGCCGATACTTTGCCGCCGCCGCCGCCCCGGCCTGTAACCGTCAGTTACACACTGCAGCCGGTGGAACACTCAGGCTGGGCAATTCAGGTGGGCGCGTATGATTCTTCCTCGAACGCGCGGGCTGCCTTGGGGATTGCCGAACTTTCTGCTGTGAAAATGCTGATGAGCGCACAGCCAATGGTGGTTGCCGTGCAGTTGGGCGGGCACACCAAATATCGGGCGCGCTTTGTGGGGCTGATGCGCGACGATGCCGTTAACGCCTGCAACAGGCTTGCCGCGGGGCCGACGGGCTGCATGTTGATCGCGCCTGCAGAACAATCTTAGAGCCGGATGATTTTAGACCGGATCACGTTGTGATCCAGTCTAAAATCTCAATCGGCACTGAATCAATGAAGTAGAGTGCGATTCAGACTTTAGAATCGATATCAAAATGAGTTCATCTTACGCCAAGGCTGAGGAAAGGTATCGGTCATTTTCGATTTTATCCACAGCTCGAATCCAGAAGTCACGTTTTTCCGCAAAACCCGCTTGCGTGGGTTCCAGGGCGCGATCCTGGGTTTCGCCTGGGTTTCAATAATGCCGGTTCTTCCACGCACGTTACCGCACACTAAATGATCCTCCGGACCGAGAGGCGACCATAAGCCATTGATAAAATGTTGAAAATTTTAATCTTCACCAGAAGATTTTTGGTAGCGGCGGAAGGATTTGAACCTCCGACCAAGGGATTATGATTCCCCTGCTCTACCACTGAGCTACGCCGCCAAACCGTGCGCCAGCCCGGTAACCCGGTGCGCGCGGGAAGTCAATGCAAAGAATAATGGCTCTGACTCACATTTGCTGCTGGCGATGCTCATGCGCCGACAACGCGCGCCTGAAGCAGGTCAAGGTTGCAGCTTCTCGGCATGGGTGAGAAGCTTGGGGTCGATGCCGTTGCTGCCGACCGACTGCCTGATCTGCCGCATGGACCTGCTGACGGCGTCCAGAAACGCTCGGCCCGAATTCTCCATGAGATGCCAACGATCGGCAACCCGCCGGGTTTCAGGCAGCCCTTTTGCAATCGCCTCACCATATCCGCCGCCCCGGTCACGGGCAACCATCGATATCGAAGTGTGGTTGGCAAGCCAGGCGCGAGACGTCTCCAGTGCTCGGTCCGGCAATAGGGTAACAGGCTTCCGGCGCTCCACGTGCAACAAGGTGTCCTTGCTAACCGGCATCATGAGCCATGCCGTGAGCGCAGCAGGATTTCAATACCCTCGCCGGCATTCTGTACTGAACCAACAATAAAGCCTTCTGGTGCGAGGTTTGCGCGCGGAAATCGACCGTGCATGGCAGATACTCCCAATGACGCGGCCAAAGCAGCCCGGCTTTGTAAAGGTCGAGCGAAGAGGCAAGGGACACGCCGAAATACACCACCACGAAACCATAGGTGGCAATGGTTCCGGCAAGGCCAAACCCGTTGAGGAAACCTTGCGGCAGCAGTGCCAGAATGCAGAGCAGGCAAAGCGCGCCGGAGACATAAACGGCCATGTGCGGCGTTTTGTGCTTGGCATGCACCATGCCCATGGAGTTGTGCAGGAACTGGTAACGGCCCATGGAATAAAGCATGCGCGAGCTGGCATTAAGGCAGGCGAGCGCGCAGGCAAAGGCGGAGATAATGGCGGCGAAATAGACGATTCCGGCGGCCCAGGGCATACCGGCCTTGTTGGTCATGTCGGCAAAGGGTGATGAGGAGCCGCCGATGGCCTTGGCGTTGTCGCCCATGCCCATCACCATAAGGTAAGCCATTATGGTGAAGAAAATGCCGACAATGAGCGGTGAGCCGATGACCGCATAGGGGATGTTCTTCTGCGGGTCGTTCGATTCCTTGGCCAGCGTGGCGGAGCTTTCAAACCCCACCCAGGAGAATACGGCGAAGGCCATGGCGCTCATGACACCACCGAAGGGAATTTTGCTGAAATTGAGCTGGGTTGTGTCCACCAGCGTGCCATGCTGGCCCACCACCAGCCCGGTGATGACGACGATGATGCCGACAGAGATACATTCCAGCACCAGTCCCATGCGCGATGAGAACTGAATGTCGCGATAGCCAGCCATTACCACCAGGGCGAGGACGAGCAGGGCGATGAAGAGCTGCGCGCCGAAGCCGAGCGTGATGCCGAACACGCCAAGCACATTATTGACGAAGAGCGGCTCGCTCATCAGCACCGCCACGGCGGTGGTGATATAGGCCAGTACCATGGCCCAGCCGGCCAGCGCGCCCGCCACGGGGCCGAAATTGCGGCCGATATACACAAAATAAGAACCAGCCTCGGGATGGCGCTTGGCGAGGCTCGATATGGTGCCGCCAACGAATACACAGCCGATTGTAGCCAGCAGGTAGGCGATCCAGGACCCCACGCCCGCCAGCCCCGCCACAACCGAGATGTTGAGGGCTGGTGTCATGGTGGGCGCGATATTGGCGATGGACTGGCCAAGTGTTTCAAGGCGGTTGAGCGCGCCGTGTTTTAACTGCGCAGGCGCGTGCGTGGCGGTATTGGTTGTGGCGGCCATGCTGTATGTCTCCATGGGTGAAAGCCTGTGCTGGAACAAAGCAAAGGCCATGCCGGGCTGCGCCGCGGCACCGGGCGGCGCGGAAAGCCGCGCAAATTATGGGCATAAGCCCGGCGGCGGGACGGGGGCGGACAAGGTACGGGCGGAATTTTGGCGATCGGTGATGGTAATTTGAACAACCCCGACGAAAGAGGCATACTTTTTGAGCATGAGTAAAGATAGTTTCGTGAAAATTCTGGGAGCGGCTTGATGGAGCTGATTTTGGCCAGCACCTCTGCGGCACGGCGCGCCATGTTTGCCAATGCCGGGCTTAAGGCGGCGTTTTTGCCCGCAAACATAGATGAATCAGCCGTCAAAGCCGGCTTTTCCGGCCTGCCCGAGGCATTGGCACAGGCCCTGGCGCGGGAAAAGGCGGCTGCGGTGGCGCGGGTGCATGAGCAGGCTTTTGTTATTGGCGCTGACCAGGTGCTGGTTTGTGATGCCAAAATTTTCGACAAGCCGGAGAGCCAGGAAGCGGCGGCAGAGCATTTGCGGGCTTTGTCCGGGCGGCGGCACACACTGATAAGCGCTGTGTGTGTAATGCGAGGGCGCGAGGAATTATGGGCGCATGTGGACGTGGCGCGCCTGGACATGCGCGATTTGAGCGAAGATTTCATCGCCCGTTATTTGGCGGCGGAGGGGGAGAAAATTCTCGGCTGCGTGGGCGCCTACCGGCTGGAAGGCTGGGGCGCGCAGCTTTTTGAGCGTGTGGAGGGAGATTATTTCACCATTCTCGGTCTTCCCTTGCTGCCCTTGCTAGGGTTTTTGCGCGCCGCTGGCGTGCTGGCGGGGTGAGCCGCGGCGGCGTCCAGCACGTTCTGGATGGCCTCGATGGCCTGTGCATCCAGGTGGCGCAGCTCGCGCGCCAGCCGGTTGGCCAGGGCGGTTTGCGCCGGGGTAAGCCCCGCCGCATTTAGCCGCACGCGCGGGCGCGAGGCTTTGGCGAGCGCTGCAAGTTCGTCGGCCTCGTCCCAGATAAGGCCGAAATACTGGCAGATTTGGTGGATGAGCCCGGCTGAGGGCGTGCCGCGCCGCCCATGCTCCAGGGCGGAGAGGTAGGGGGCGGAAATTTCCAGCGCCGCCGCCATGTCGCGCTGCAAAATACCGCGCGCCTGGCGGAGCTGGCGCAGTTTTTCGCCAAAGGGCGTCATGCCCTGGCTTGTCCAAGGCCCATCACCGGCGTCGGCGCAGCAATATGCGCACCGAGCCGGTATTGGCGGCGTGCGGGTGAACCAGCGCCAGGATGAGCGGGCGCAAACCCGGGGCGTTGAGCCAGTGCGGCAGCTCGTGGGCCAGAATCTCGCCCTTGCCGGTGATGATCTCGACGCAGCGCATGCCTGTGCCCTGGGCTTGTTCCAGGAAATTATGTACTTTGTGGTGCGCCCTGGCCGCCGTGTGGCCGTGCAAATCCAGCCTGGCCTCCACCCGCACCCGGCCCGTGGCAAAATTCTTCCAGCTTGCCTTGTCCAGCCCGGCGGGGACTGTGTTCACCCCCAGCTCTGGCGGGGGCAGGGCCAGGCTGGGTTTGGCTGCCACTGGTGGCGCGGGGGCGGGCGGCGGTGCGGAGGGCGGTGGCGGTTCGGGCGGCAGAAGCAGGGATGCGCGGCCGGGCATGAGCTTGGTAAGGGTCCGGCCATAGGCCGCCCAAATCCGCAAATCTTCCTCGGAAAGCCCGCGCCGCGCCATGCGCCGTTTCTGGGGCAGATCGGCGCGGCGGTCCAGCCTTGGATGTGCCTGTATCGCCCGCCAGCCAGGGAAAGCCGTTGCTTTCACGCGGTCCCCGCTTGCGCGGGGATGACGGGCGGGCGCGCGTTTTGAAGCGGGTTTTACCCTTGGGCCGGCGGCGGTTTGAAAAAGGCGGCGGCGGCATCCTTGTGCGCTCGCTTGGAGGCCATGGCCTGCTCCACGCGGGCGATTTCCGCTTGCAGCTCGGCCACGTAGGCGGCCAGCTCCTCTACGCCCAAAAGGTCCAGCGGTGGCGGGGTGAGCAATTTTTTCGGCCGCGGGGGCGGTTCATCGTCAGAAAATATCATGGAATGATCTTGACCTGAAGGTGGTGGGGGTTCCATACCCCCGCCAAGTTTAACTTGTCTCCCGCAGGCGAATGATTATCTCCGCATCGGGCCGCAAGGCCCGCGTGAGGAATCGCGCCTCTAGCGCTCCGAGAAGGTATGTTGTCCATGTCTCTACCCCTTATGCCCAAAGCTACCGCAGTCTGGCTGATTGACAAGACCGGCCTGACCTTTGAACAGATTGCCGATTTTTGCGGCATGCACCCGCTTGAGGTGCAGGCGATTGCCGATGGTGAGGTGGCGCAGGGCATTAACGGCTACGACCCGGTGCTGAACAAGCAGGTGACGGCCGAGGATATTGCCCGCTGCGAGGCCAACCCGGCCCTGCGGCTGAAGCTGCTGGCCCCGCCCGAGGCCTTGACCAAGAAGCCGAAAGGCGGGCGCTACACCCCCGTGGCCAAGCGCAATGACCGGCCGGATGCCATCGCCTTTTTGCTGCGCAGCTACCCGCACCTAACCGATGCGCAGATTATCAAGCTGCTGGGCACCACCAAGGACACCATCCAGAAAATCCGCGACCGCTCGCACTGGAATGCGGCCAACATCAAGCCGCGCGACCCCGTGATTCTGGGGCTGTGCAAGCAGGCGGATTTGAATGACGCGGTGGCCGCCGCGAATGAGCGCCTGACCCGCGAGGGGCTGACCCCGCCAGCGCCGCCGTCATCGTCGGAAGCAGCGTAATTGCCAATAAAAAGGGGGCCTTTTGGCCCCCTTTTGCTGCCCGTGGCAGCGCGGTTCAGCTTCGCAGCCGTTCCATCTCTTCCTTCAAACGCAATTTCTCCAGTTTCATCCGCGCCAGCGTGGTTGAGTCTGGGCTGGGGCGGCGGCCTTCTGCCGCAATCTTGAGTTCCAAGTTGGCATGACGCCCTTGCAGGGTCTCGAGATGCGATTGCAGGTTCATGGTGTCTCCTTTGAAACAGAGGATGACTTGGCAAGTCAGAGCCTGGGCTGGCCCCTGCATGAGCGGGCTTTGCCCAGACCTTGAAGGCTAATCCCGTTGCCACGGGAATGTCATCTAAAAAATGGGTTGGTTATGCTGCCATACTGGTTGCCCCGCCGGGTGTGGCGCTACGCCACAAGAGATGAGAATCGCAGCAAGTGGCTAAGATTCTGGTTTCAGGACGGAGGTTTTCCCTCTAAATGCTCCGTTCATGCTGACCGACAAAGATAATTTGCTGCGCCGCCTGCACGCCTTGCGTAGCGAGCACAGGGATTTGGATACCGTGATTGCCCGGCTTACCGAGCACGGGCCTGTGGACCAGTTGCAGATACAGCGGCTGAAAAAGCGCAAGCTGGGGCTGAAGGACGAGATTTCGCGGCTGGAAAGCCGGTTGATCCCGGACCGCACGGCATGAGCAGGCCTTTGGTTGGAATTATCATGGGCAGCCGCTCTGACTGGCCGGTGATGGAACATGCGGCCCAGATGCTGGAGCGGCTGGGCGTGCCGTATGAGGCGAAGGTGGTGTCGGCCCACCGGACGCCGCAGCGGCTTTACAGCTATGCCAGCAGCGCCGAGGCGCGGGGGCTGCAAATTATTATTGCCGGGGCTGGCGGCGCGGCGCATTTGCCGGGCATGGCGGCGGCGATAACCAATTTGCCCGTGCTGGGCGTGCCAGTGCCAGCCACGGCGCTGCAGGGGCAGGATGCGCTGCTGGCCATTGTGCAGATGCCGGGCGGGGTGCCGGTGGGCACGTTTGCTATTGGTAAGCCTGGGGCGGTTAATGCGGGGTTGTTCGCGGCGTCTATACTCGCCCTCTCCGACCCTGAATTGCGCGCCCGCGTGGCGGCGCTGCGCGCGGCGCAGACCGATGACGTGCCGGAGAATCCGGTATGATGCTGCCTCCTGGGTCCACGATTGGTATTATCGGCGGCGGGCAGCTTGGGCGCATGTCCGCCATGGCGGCGGCGCGGCTGGGTTACCGCACGCATGTTTTCGCGCCGGAGTTCAAAAGCCCGGCTGCCGATGTGGCGGCGGGTGCGACGGTGGGGGATTACGGCAACCTGGCACTGGTGGAGCTTTTTGCCCGCGCGGTGAATGTGGTGACGTTCGAGTTTGAGAATTTGCCCGCGGAATCTCTGGAATTGCTGGAGACGCTGAAGCCGGTGCGGCCAGGGGCGGGCATTTTGCGCATCAGCCAGGACAGGGTGCTGGAAAAGCGGTTTTTGAACGATGCGGGTATAGCCACCGCGCCCTGGGCCAAGGTGGAAAACGAGGAAGATCTGGCGGCGGCGGTGGCGCGGCTGGGTCTGCCCGCCGTGCTGAAGACCACGCGGCTGGGCTATGACGGCAAGGGCCAGGCCATGCTGCGCACGCCAGAGGATTTGGCGGCGGCGTTTGCCCGGCTGGAGCCGAAGCCGCTGGTGCTGGAAGGCTTCGTGAATTTTGCCGCCGAGATTTCCGTGATGGTGGCGCGCGGGGTGGATGGCACCGTGGTGGCGTTTGATGCGGTGGAGAACCGCCACAAGCACCATATTCTGGATATGACCCTGGCGCCCGCGCCGATGCCGGTTACGGTGCTGGAAGAGGCGCAGCGCCTGGCCCGGACGGTGGCGGAAAAGCTGGAGCTGGTGGGGCTGCTGGGGGTGGAGATGTTCGTGACCGCCGATGGCGCGGTGCTGGTGAACGAGATCGCCCCGCGCCCGCATAATTCTGGCCATTGGACGATGGATGCCTGCCCGTGCAGCCAGTTTGAGATGCATATACGTGCCGTGGCGGGGCTGCCGCTGCCGCCCGCCATGCGGCATTCTGATGCCGTGATGAAGAATCTGGTTGGCCCGGAGGATATGGCGCTATGGCCGCGTATTCTGGCCACGCCGGGGCTGATTCCGCACCATTACGGCAAGGTGGAAGCCCGGCCCGGGCGCAAGATGGGGCATTTCAACCGGCTGTTTCCCAAAGGCGGTTTGCCGGGAGAGCTGGGGATAGAGGACGCGCTGGCTCTGGCGGAGATTTGAGGCGCGGTTTCAGAGAGGTGTGTAACCAGCCATCCCCGTACCTGCGTGAGATCCCCGCTTGCGCGGGGATGACGGGGATGGCGGCTTGATGATTGCGGCGGGTTTTTAGGGGCGCAGCACCCAGCCGCCATCGACATGGATGACTTGGCCCGTGATCCAGGCGCCGGCCTGTGAGCAGAGGAGCAGCAGCGTACCCACCAGCTCGTCCGGCGCGCCGCGTACGCGCATGGCCACGTTCATTTCCAGGAATTTGATGAAGGGTGAATCATCCGGCGTGAGCAGCTTGCCGGCATCGCTGGTGACATTGCCGGGCGCGATGGCGTTGACGGCGATGTTCTCGCGCCCAAGCTGGCGGGCGAGCGTGGTGGTGAGGCCGGTGAGGGCGAGTTTGCTGATGCCGTAGATGGACACAGCCGGAAACGCGCCGCCGGAGACCTGGTTGACGATGCGCCCGCCGCCGCGTGCGCGCATGGCGGGGATGACGGCCTGGGAGCAGAGCAGCGCGCCGGTGAGGTTGACGTTGAAGATGCGGTTCCACTCATCGAGCGGAATTTCGGCGGCGGGCAGGGAGCCCAGCTCGGCCATGAGGGCCGCGTTGTTGACGAGGATGTCGATACCGCCGAAGGCTTCCGTGGCGCGTTGTGCCATGGCGAGCGTGGAGTCCTTGCTGGTGATGTCTACCGCCACGGCGATGGCCTTGCCGCCAGCGGCGAGGATTTCATCGGCCACGCGCTGCGCGCCTTCGGCGTTAATGTCGGCCACCACCACGGCGGCGCCGGCATTGGCCAGGCCCATTGCATAGGCGCGGCCTATGGAATTGCCACGCCCGCCAGCGCCGGTGACGATGGCCACCTTGCCGTCGAGACGGAATTGGTCGGTTGAAAAGCTCATGTTTTTGCTCCTCCCCGCGCGATGCGGGGTTAGTGTTTTTGTTTCGTTATACCATCGAGAAAGGGCTGGGCCGCTTTGTGCAGCGGCCCGAAGGCTGGGTCGCTGCCCAGCACCGCGCCGAGCAGCCCTACGTCTTTGCTGAGCAGCGCGGCGCCATGGGTGAACAGTGAGGCATCGGGCATGCGGGCGCGCACATCGAAGGCGAAGGAGCGGCCGCTGCTGACCTTGATGAGATCGATAAGCGCTGCGCGGTTGATGTTGAGCGCGGCGCCGCAACCGAGCGCGGCATCGGCCATGGCCATGTTGGCGGCCATGAGCGTGTTGTTGACCAGCTTGGCATTTTGCCCGGCGCCCACGGGGCCGAGATGCAGGATAAGGCCTGCGAAACTTTCCAGCACGGGTTTGGCCGCCGCCACGGCCTCGGCCTTGCCGCCCAGCATGACGGTAAGCGTGCCATCCGCCGCGCCCTGCCCGCCGCCGCTTACCGGGGCATCGATAAGTTCGATGCCGCGCTCAGCGAATTTCGCCGCGAGGCTGATGCAGGTTTCAGGCAGGATGGTGGAGTGGATGATGACGATGCTGCCTGGCTTCATGGCGGGTAGCAGGGCCTCGCAGGTTTGCTTAACGCCCGCATCGTCTACAACGCAGATGCCGACCACGCCGCAGGCGGCGCCAAGCTCCGCGATGGTGGCGGCAAATTTCGCCGCCGTGCCCTTGTACGGCTCCAAACCTTCCGCGCGGCGTGCCCAGAGCATGGTGGGAAAACCCGCATCGATGATGCGTTGCGCCATCGGCCCGCCTTGGCTGCCGAGGCCGATGAAGCCTGTGGTGATTTTGCTCATGATGGCGCCCTCAACCCGCGGTGATGCCGGCATCCATGGTCACGCAGGAGCCGTGGAAGCCGCGCCCGGCGGGCGAGGCGAGATAGGCAACCATGTTGGCCACATCTTCAACTTCCACCAGCCCGCGCATACCGGAGAAGCGCTTTATCAGCTCGTAATCCACGCCTTCGGGCATTTTCAGGTTGGCGGCGATATTGGTCATCATGCCACCTGGCGCCACGGCGTTGATGCGGATGGGCTTTTTTACATATTCCATGGCCATGGCCTTGGTCATTTGCAACAGCCCGGCCTTGCTGGCGCAATAGGCGGCGGCATAGGCCTCGCCCACATAGGCGGCGGTGGAGGAGACATTGACGATGGCGCCGTTCTGCTCCAGCAAATGCGGAATGGCGGCCTGGCAAAGATGAAAGGGTGCGCTTAAGTTTACCGCGATGGTCTTGTTCCAGTCGGCGATTTTCATCTCTGGCGTGTTGGTGAACATGATGAGGCCCGCGACGTTGCACAGCGCATCGAGCCGCCCGAAGGTGGCGATGGCGGCCTGCACGGCGGGGGCGCAGTTTTCGGCCACGGAAAGATCGGCGGCGTGGATGAGGGCCTTGCGGCTGAGTGCGCGGATGGCGCTTGCCGTTTCCTCAAGGCCGCTGGCATTTACATCGGCGATGCAAAGATCGGCGCCCGCCTGTGCAAGTGCCAGCGCGGTGGCGCGGCCAAGGCCCGAGGCAGCACCTGTGACCAAAGCCGCCTTGCCGCTCATATCTGCTGCTTGAACCATTTTGTTTCCCTTCATGCTTCGAACGGCAGGCCCTTGGCCACCCGGTCGGCCTGCTCCATGACAGCACTTTGTGCCACGGAACCTTTCGGCCATCCAGCATGGATGGCGTATTGCAGCACGAATTCATACATCTCATCAGCCGTGGCATTGCCGCTGGCCATGGCCGCCCAGATATGCGAGCGGATGGGCGTGCTGGCGGCGGATTCGCACACGCCAACAAGCGTGAGCCAACGGCGGGAGCGCTGGTCCAGGCCCGGGCGCATCCACATCTCGCCGAACACGAAATTGACGATGCCGCCTTCAAAATACGCGGTGCGCGGCGGCGGGCCGCCGAAGCACATCACGGTTTTGAAATTGGCCTGGCCCTCGGTATGGCGTACCGCCGGGTCCCAGGGTTCGGCGCGGATGGGCGGGAAGGATGCCGCATCCAGCCCCAGCGCGGCGGTGGCGCGGGTTATGGCATCGTCCAGCACCTGGCCCGTTGACCAGCCGGAATAGACGGCAACATGCAAGGCGGCTTCACGCAATTCGGCCAGGGTCAGCTCTTTTTTATAGAGCGCGCCATGGGCGTAACGTTCTGCCGCCACGGCGTCTCGCGCGCTGGCGGCACCCGCCATGGAGATGAGAAAGCGCGAGCGCAAATCCAGCCCGGGGCGCGTCCATACCTCGGCATAGATGTAATCGCGCCAGGAGGCGTCGAGCAGCGTGGCAGGCACTGGCGCGGGGGCGCCCGTGAGCTCGGTACGGCGGGCGATGCCCGTGGCGGTGCGGGTGGCGGGGTCGAGCAGGGTCATGATCTTACGCTCCAGGCTTGGAAAGGCTCATCCACACATTCTTGATGCGCAGGAATTCATGCAGCCCGGCCTCGCCCCCTAAGCGGCCATAGCCGCTCTGCTTCATGCCGCCGAACGGGCAGCACGGCGTCATGCCTTCGCCCGAGCCGTTGACGTGGATCATGCCGGAATCGAGCGCCGCCGCCATGGTATGGGCGCGGCGCAGGTTGGTGGTGTGGATGTAGCCGCCAAGCCCGTATGCCGTACCATTGGCGATGGCGATGGCTTCGTCTTCCGTATCGAACGGGGTGACGGTGAGCACTGGGCCGAAAACCTCGTGCTGCGCGATGTTGGTGTTGTTGCCAACATCGGCCACGATGGTGATGGGCAGGAAGAAGCCGTTTGCCGCATCGCCGCCCAGGCGCTGCCCGCCGGTGAGCAGCCGCCCGCCTTCCTGCGCGACCGCGCGGTCCACAATGCCAAGGATGCGGTCCAGCGAGGATTGGGAGACAACCGGGCCGACCATGGTGCTGCTGTCCAGCGGGTCACCGATTTTAATGTGGCCAGCCATGGCCTGGAGCATTTGCAGGTACTGCGCGTAGATGGGCCGCTCCACCAGCAGGCGCGTGCCGTTCACGCAGCCTTGGCCGTTGGCCGAGATGGCGCCGGAGAGGCCGCGCTTGGCGGCATTCTGCAAATCGGCATCGGCGAAGACGATGACGGCGGATTTGCCGCCCAGCTCCAGCCCGCAGGGCTTCAACGTTTCCGCTGCCGTGCGCAGCACTTTTTTGGCCGTGGGGCCAGAGCCGACGAACTGGATTTTGTCGATGCCCGGATGCGCGACCATGGCCTCGCCAATATCCGCCCCGCCGGTGATAACGTTGAACACGCCGGGCGGGAAACCGGCCTCGATGAATAATTCACCCAGGCGCATGACGGTGTAGGGGGCAAGCTCCGGCGCCTTTACCACCACGCAATTACCCGCGGCCAAGGCCGGGGCCACCACCATGGTGACGGCGAAGAGCGGGCCGTTCCAGGGGATGATGGCGCCGATGACGCCGTAAGGCTCGTAGGCCACGTAATCATGCGCCGGGCTGCCCCAGGTGGCGATGGTGCGGCCCTGGATTTTGTCGGCCCAGCCGCCGAAATAGCGGAATTTCTGCCCCGCGTCGTAGGCGAGGAAGCCGGTGCCGATGGCGGCGGAGCCGTTCTCGATGGTGGAGAGATGGGCGAGGCGCGCGCCATCCTGCTCGGCCAGCGCGGCGAGCTTGAACATCAGGTCACGGCGCTTGTCGCCGGACAAAGCGCGCCAGGCGGGTGCGGCTTGGCGCGCCGCCTGCACCGCGGCATCCACCTCATCCACCGAGGCCAGGCGGATTTCACCCGTGGCCTGGCCCGTGGCGGGGTAGATATGCGGCATGCAAACACCGCTGCCCGTGGCGGGCGTACCATTGATGATGACTGGAAAACGCGGCAGCAAATCCTTGTTGGGCGCTTGGAACGGCATTTGTATTCCCCCTGGTATTCTGCCCGGCTTGGTGCGGACGCTACCCTTGTTCCCGTGGAGCTGGGATTATGATGTGAAACTGCACGCGCATAATATATATGTATTATATGGGTGTCAAATGTTATAATAAGGAATTTTTTTGCAATATCTTTTAATTATAAGCATATAATTATAGGGGCGCAGTGCATTTGGCGGCACCTTTTGCGGCAAAATTGCGCCGCGCGCCGCGGCTTGCCGTTACATGGGGGTTTGGCTAGCTAGGCCTTGTGATTTACCCGTGCGGGCCGCGACAATAGGGGGCTGAAATTTGATGAAGAGACGTGAGGCGTTGCAGGCTTTGGCGGCGTCGCCCTTGCCGTTTGTGCCCAACCATTGGCCGGCTGCCCAGCCCGCGCCCGCAAGCTACAAATTTCCGCCAGGTTTTGCCTTCGGCTTTTCAACCTCGGCCTACCAGATAGAGGGCGCGGTAAGTGAAGATGGGCGCACGCAGGGGATTTGGGATGTGTTCTGCCATACCGGGCACCATATTCAGGATGGGCGTAATGCTGATGTAACCTGCGACCATTACCATCTGATGCCCGGAGATGTGGCGCTGATGGCGCGCTCGGGTGTGCCAAACTACCGTTTCTCGGTGTCCTGGCCGCGGCTGTATCCAGAATTATCCGGCCCGCCCAATAAGCGCGGCTTTGCGTTTTACGACCGGCTGCTGGATGAGCTGCAGGCCAAGAACATCACCCCCTGGCTATGCCTGTACCATTGGGATTTGCCGCAATATCTGCAAGAGCGCGGGGGGTGGACCAACCGCGATACAGCGTACCGGCTGGCGGAATTTTGCGACAAGGTGAGCCGGCATTTCGGCGGCCGCATCGGCAATATCATGGTGCTGAACGAGGCGGCGGTGCATTCCTATATCGGGCATGGGCTGGGCTTTCATGCGCCGGGGCTTACGGGCAAGGCGAATTGGGTTTCAGCACTGCATCACCTTAATCTGGGCCAGGGGCTTTCCATCCAGGCCCTGCGCGCCAGCGCGCCACATGCGCGCATCGGCACCGTGGCCAGTTGCGAGCCGGTGCGGCCCTCCACCCATTCGCCCGAGGATGTGAAGGCGGCGGCCCTGCTGGATGCGATGTGGAATGGCGCGGTGCTGGACCCGCTGTTCAAGGGCAAATACCCTGCGCTGGTGGCGGCGGATTTCGAGCCGTATTGCAAGCCGGGCGATTTGCGCGAGTGCCAGCAGAAAATCGACCTGCTTGGCGTTAATTACTATAACCGCCTGCATATTAAATACGACCCGCACTACGCGATGGGGGTGATGTTTGGCGCCGATAACGACAAGGTGAAATACCGCGCCATGAATATCCCGATGTCGCCCGACGGGCTGTATGAGATTGTGATGCGAATTCATAACGATTACGGCCAGCCGGAGATGTTCATCTCGGAAAACGGGTTTGCCACGGTTAAGGATGGCAAGCCGGGCAGCGGGCTGGAGGATGACGGGCGGCTTGCCTATCTGGCCGCCAATTTGCAGTTTTTGCAGAAATCCATCGATGATGGCGCGAATGTCACCGGCTATTTCATCTGGTCGATCATGGATAATTTCGAATGGGATGCCGGGATGAAATACCGGTTTGGCGTTGTGGATGTGGATTTCAAAACACTGCAGCGCACGCCTAAGCAATCTTATTATTGGTACAGCGCCTTGGTGAAGGCGCAGCGCGGCGTGCAGGTGTAATACCAGCGGCCATAAAGGATGACTCATCCTTTATGGCCGCTGGTATCGCGCGTGGGGCTGGCGGGGCGGCCACGCGCCAGGCATGAGCCTTATACCAACGGTCATGCTCAATGACCGTTGGTATAAGAGCGCCTACAGCGTTGTGAACTGCATGCCCTCGGCCTTCAGCTTGGCCAGGCCTTCGGCAATACCGGCGCCGCTGGCGCGCAAAGGCTGGTTGATGTGGCCTTCTGTCACCTCGCCATCGCGCGCGGCGGCGAGGCGCTTGGCGGTGATGGCGGCGGGCAGCGAGGCGCCTTCGTCGGAATTGAGCGAGTAGCCTGCGATTTTGAAGCCGAGCGCTTCAATGAAGGGAATGGTCTCGGGGCTGTAAAGCCCGGCGGCGCCGCGGTACCAGCTGGGCTGCTTACCCGTGGCGGCCCGCACGGCGGCGGCGCCGTCCAGCACCTCGGCACGGATAACGGGCAGGCTGCCCGCCACTTTCAGCCCATAAACGCGCTGATTACCCAGCACCGGTGGCAGATGCAGCGCGCCATGGTTTTCCAGGTGGAAAATCTCGGGGTGGGACATGAAATAGGCCAGCCCGCCGGGGTTCCACTCCATCCACAGTGCGGTGATGAAGATGGTGGCGGGGATGCCGAGCGTGACAAGGGCTGTCGCCACACGCGGGTCGAAATGGCCCGGGCAGGCATCGAGCGTGACGGCGATGCGGCCTGGGCTGATGCTGCTTGGCTCCAGCCGCAAGCTGGGTTCCACCAGCCCGCCGCGCGGGGTGCCCAGGGCGAGCGGCGCCATCATGGCGCCCGCGCAGAATTCACGCCGGGTTGGTTTCACGCACAGGCGGCACATCGGCGCTTAGCCCTCGCTCAGCCGGTTTTGCGCCTGGCTGATGAAGCTGCCGGGCGGCACGCTTTGCGTGAGCCACACATTGCCGCCAATGGTGGAGCCGCGCCCCACCGTTATGCGGCCCAGAATGGTGGCGCCGGCGTAAATGACCACGTCATCCTCGATGATGGGGTGGCGCGGTTCGCCTTTGACCAGCGCGCCGGTTTCATCTGCCGTGAAACGCTTGGCGCCCAGGGTAACGTGCTGGTACAGCCGCACATTGGCGCCGATAATGGCGGTCTGGCCAATAACCACGCCGGTGCCGTGGTCGATGAAGAAGCGCGGGCCGATTTGTGCCTGGGGGTGGATGTCTATGCCCGTTTCCGCCTGGCTGATGCTGGCCAGCAGCCGCGCCACGAGCGGCGCGCCGAGCTGGTACAGCGCATGGGCGAGGCGGTGGTGGATGATGGCGCGCATGCCAGGATAGGCGATGAGCACCTCGGCCATGGACCCCGCGGCGGGGTCGCCATGGCAGGCGGCGAGTGCATCTTCGGCCAGTATGCCGCGCAGCTCTGGCAACTGGGCGGCGAAGGCGCGCACGATGGCTGCCGCGCGCTCGGCGGCGGAGAGGCTTTCCGGCTCCGGGGGTAAAAAGAGCAGGTCGCGCCGCACTTGCCCGGTAAGGGCCACCAGCGCCTGAGAGAGCGTATGGCCGACATAATAGTCGATGGTCTCGTCGGTGAGATCGGGGCAGCCATAATGGCTGGGGAAGAGGGCGGCCATCAGCCCCTTGCGGATTGTTTCCAGCGCGGCGCGCGAGGGCAGCTCGCGCAGCAGGCCGCGATGGCGGATTTTATGCGTTACCTCGCGCGAGAGCCGCAACCCGGCCACCACGCTGGCCAGGCCGTTTTCCACGCTCTGCGCCGCCGGGCTTAGGCCGGGGGGCTGGTTATTGCTGCCCATGATGCTGTCCTGATTGGCTTGTGTGGCCGGAAGCTAGTGTCCCGGTTCTGAAATCCGTTGGATTTCAGAACCATCACACTAGGCACAGGCCGGGGCGCTGTAAATGCGCCTAAGGCAAGGCTGGGGCGCTTGCTGCGGCGGGCTGCGCGGCGGGCGCGGAAAGATCACCCTTTATATGCTTGTTATTGGAATATTTACGCACTTAAACGCGGATTTAATGGAAATAATTTTTTAATTTATTCCTGAAACATGACTTTCGGAAAAATCTATCCTATAATGCTTTTCCTGGCCTGGACAGCGGCAAAAATTGCTTTATCCGGGCGTCCGGGTTTGTGAGTGTACGAAAGCGACGGGATTAAATATGTCCTTGCATGTGATTACCGGCAACCGGCTGCGCGACGGCATTTCCGTCTGGTATGCCGGGGCGGGCAACTGGGCCGAGAAGGTGGGGCAGGCCGCGGCCTATGAGGACGTGGCGCTGGATGGCGCCCTGGCCGAGGCGCAGCCGGCCGATGTGGGCCTGAACGTGGTGGATGTGCGGGCCGTGCCGGCCATGCGCGATGCCAGCGGGCTGGTTCCCGCCGAGTACCGCGAGAAAATCCGCGCCACTGGTCCCTCTGTACGGGCTGATCTGCCGGCTGGCCCCTGGCGTAATGGCGCCGCGCTGCCGCCTTTGCCGTCGTTGCGCTCCACCTCGCCTTATGCCGGTATTTACCGTTACGACGAGTATGACCGCGCGTTTTTGCGCCAGCGCGCCAAGGAGTTTGGCGAGCAGGTGGCGCGGCGCCGCGCGGGGGAGCTTTCGGAAGAAGAATTTGTGCCGCTGCGGCTGATGAACGGGCTGTATTTGCAGCTTCATGCCTACATGCTGCGCGTCGCCATTCCCTATGGCGTGCTCAGCGCCACGCAGCTGCGCCAGTTGGCTTATGTGGCGCGGCATTTCGACAGGGGCTATGGGCATTTCACCACGCGCCAGAACATACAGTTCAACTGGCTGCGGCTGGAGGATGCGCCCGCCGCGCTGGCGGCTTTGGCCGAGGCGGATATTCACGGCATCCAGACCTCCGGCAACTGCATCCGCAACGTAACGACCGATGAGTTTGCCGGTGCCGCCGCCGATGAGGTGGTGGACCCGCGGCTTTATGCCGAGCTGCTGCGGCAATGGTCCACGGACCACCCGGAATTCACCTATCTGCCGCGCAAGTTCAAAATCGCCATTACCGGCGCGCCGCATGACCGTGCGGCGGTGCGGCTGCATGATATTGGCATCGAGGTGCACCGCAACGCGGCGGGTGAGCCGGTGTTCCGCGTGTTCGCGGGCGGCGGGCTGGGGCGCACGCCCTATGTGGCCGTTAAGCTGCGCGACGAAGTGCCGCTTGCCGAGCTGCTGCGTTACAGCGAGGCGATTTTGCGTGTTTATAACGCGCTTGGCCGCCGCGATAACAAATACAAGGCGCGCATCAAAATCCTCATCCGTGAGATGAGGCCGGAAGCCTTCATCAAGATGGTGGAGGATGAATATGCCGCGCTGCCGCCGGATTATTGCGTGCTGACGCCCGAAATTGTCAGGGCTGTGGCCGCGCGTTTCCCGCGGCCGGAATTTCCGCGCCAGGATACGGGTGTGCTGGCCAAGGCGCTGGCGGCGGATGCCGCGCTGCGCACCTGGGTAAAGCAGAACACGCATGAGCACCGCGAGCCGGGTTACATCGCGGTGGCCATCTCGCTGAAGCGCGTTGGCGGGATTCCTGGCGATGCCAGCGCGGATGAAATGGATGTGGTGGCGGACCTGGCCGATAAATATTCCTCGGGCGAGGTGCGGGTGAGCCATGTGCAGAATCTGGTTCTGCCGCATGTGGCCAAGGATGACGTGCCGGAGCTGTTTGCCGCCTTGGTGAAAGGCGGGCTGGCCTCGGCCAATGTGGGGCTGATTACCGATATTATCGCCTGCCCGGGCATGGATTACTGCGCCCTGGCCACGGCCCGCTCCATTCCTGTGGCGCAGCGTATTGCCGAGCGCCTGGCGCCGCTGGAGCAGGAAGCCGGCACGCTGCATGTAAATATTTCCGGCTGCATCAATGCCTGCGGGCACCACCATGTGGGCCATATCGGGCTGCTTGGCGTCGATAAGAATGGCGAGGAAGTTTACCAGATTACGCTGGGCGGTGCCGCCGATGAGCAGGCGGCGATTGGCGGGATTATCGGCCCCGCCGTGCCCACGGCGAACGTGCCGGACGCCATTGAGGCGATTGTGACCGCTTACATTAAACTGCGCGAGGAGGGGGAGCGTTTCATCGACACGTATCGCCGCCTTGGCAACAAGCCGTTCAAGGAGGCTGTTTATGCCACTCATTGATATTCATGGCGCGATCATCGAGGACCAGGATCTGCCCACGCTGCAGATTGGCCCCGATGCGAAGCTGGAGGAGCTGGCGCCGCAACTGACGGAACTTGGCCGGGTGGAGATCGAGTTTCCCAAATTCCGTGATGGGCGCGGCTTTACCCTGGCGCGCACGCTGCGCGAGCGTTTTGGCTTCAAGGGCGACATAAGGGCCATTGGGCATTTCATCCCCGACCAGTTTTTGGCGCTGCAATCCTGCGGGTTTACATCGTTTCTCACCCCGCCCGAGCACGAGCCGGCGCAATTTGCCGCGGTTACGGCCGCGCGCCAGCCAGGGCAGTTGCTGCGGCGGATGCTGGTACGCGCGCGCGAAGAATAAAAAAGAGACAATGCATCATTTTTGTAAGTCTTCATTGATATTTCCGTAATAATTATAAACTCTCAGTGAGGAATTGCATCATCACTGAGAGTTGTTGAGTGATTTTAGGCAAGTTTCCACTATATACTCCTTGTGGTATACTCCTTGTGGTTCTGGCGGCTCTGGTTTGTGCCCGCCCGATATTCAACCCGGTATTCTATTCAACCCGGTATTCAAGGAGAGCTCATGTCTGGCATTGCGGGATTTTCCTTCACCTCGGTGGCTGGTAATTACGACACAGCGTCCAACTGGGTGGCGGTAAACGGGCAATATGCGCCCGGGCCGGTTGTGCCCTACAGCTATGCCAATATTCTGCTCGGCACCAACACGCAGCAGATGAACGCAACAGGCCATGACCAATTCGGCACGCTTTATGCCTCTGGCGTGCTGGCGGGCGGGGCTGATAACACAATCAATGTGACGGGTACGCTCGCTGGGCAGATCAGCCAGTTCACCAATTATACGCTGCTTATCGAATCCGGCGGCACAGTGTCGGCGCCTGGCGCCACGTTCAGCGGCGCGTCCGTTATCGCCCATGGCAGCCTTGCGGTTGCCTCGGGCGGCTTCAGCGCCACGAATACGGATATTGAGATTTTCACCCAGGCCTCCATCGGCAGCACGGCCTCGCTTACCGGCACAAGCCTGGTGGTTGAGCAAGGCGCCAGCCTGGCCGTTTCGCAGCTTGCTCTGAGCGGCTCGGCAATGGATGTGTATGGTTATGAAACAATAACCAATGGCGGCGGCGGCACGATGACGAACTCAAAGGTTGTCGTCGAAGCCGGTGGCTCACTGGTGTCAACCGCGCTGGCGGGTGGCAACGCGGATACGCTGATTGTGAATGGCGCGCTGGAGCTGACGGGTGGCGGGCCGGGGCTGGGCATGTCCAGCACCATCAATGCGGGTGGGCATGTCATTATCGATGGTTCGGAAAGTGCCGGCACGGTTTGGAATATCAACGGCGGCACGTTCAGTTCTGGCGTGGCCTACCAAAATGGAGTGTTCAATTTCTCTGGCACGGGCGGTGTGCTCGACCTGCCGGATAATGCGTTGTATAATAGCAACAATATTACCGTTACCGGCTTTAATGCGGGCGACACGCTGATTCTGGGCACCATCACCGGGACTGATACGGTGACGGCGGCGCTTGTGAATGGCCACACGTTTGAACTGCTGCAGGACGGCAAGGTTGTGGCGCAGATTGATAATTTCACCATGGCGCCGGGGGCCACGCTTTCGTCAACGGCGGGGACCATCGTCAACGGGCATTATGTGGTCAATTATTGTTTCTGCGCGGGCACGCATCTGGCCACGGAAGACGGTGAAATCCTGGTGCAGGATGTGGTGCCCGGCACCATCCTGAAAACCGCCAGCGGCGCGGTGCTGCCGGTGCGCTGGGTGGGGTGGAGCGAGGTGGATTTACGCTTTGCCGATCCGCTGAAAGCCTTGCCCATCCGTATCTGTGCTGGCGCCCTGGCCGAGGGCGTCCCGGCGCGCGACCTGCTGGTTTCGCCGGACCATGCCGTTTTTCTCGGCGGCATTCTGGTACAGGCGGGGGCGTTGGTGAATGGGGTGAGCATCCTGCGCGAAGAAGCAATGCGCCGCCGGTTCCGCTACTACCATGTCGAGCTTGCCACGCATGAGCTGCTGCTGGCGGAAAATTGCCCGGCGGAGAGTTTCGTGGACAATGTGGACCGCATGTATTTCCACAACTGGGATGAGCGCACGGCGCCAGACGAAGCCGTGGAGGAAATGCCATTTCCCCGCGCCAAATCCACCCGCCAGGTACCGGCGGCCTTGCGCGATGCCCTTATGGAGCGCGCGGCCGCGCTTGTTCCGCGCTGTGCTGCCTGAGGCCGGTTTATTGGCGGTCCAAGGCGGACGCCCGCAAGGCGCCCGCTTTTTGTTGTGATGTAAAGGTGGCGCTTTGGCGGTATAATACCAACGGCTATAAAGGATGACTCATCCTTTATAGCCGTTGGTATCGCGCGTGGGGCTGGCGGGGCGGCCACGCGCCAGGCATAAGCCTTATATACCAACGGTCATGCTCAATGACCGTTGGTATAAGCCTCTGGCCTGGGGCTTTCGCCGCCATGCTTGGAGCGCGATAAACCTACAAAACCTGTGGAGAAAACCATGCCGGTCAGCAGCGTACTCGAAACCATTGGCAAAACCCCGCATATCCGCATGTCCCGCCTGTTTCCAGAGGCGAATGTCTGGGTAAAATCGGAGCGCACCAATCCTGGCGGTTCCATCAAGGACCGTATCGCTTTGGCCATGGTGGAGGCGGCGGAGGTTTCGGGCGCGCTGAGGCCCGGCGGGCTGATTATCGAGCCGACTTCGGGCAATACAGGTGTGGGGCTGGCGCTGGTGGCGGCGGTGAAGGGGTATAAACTTATTCTCGTCATGCCGGAGAGCATGTCGGTGGAGCGCCGCCGCTTGATGCAGGCTTATGGCGCCAGTTTCGACCTTACACCGCGCGAGAAAGGTATGAAGGGCGCCATTGCCCGCGCCGATGAGCTGGCGGCGCAAAACCCCGGCGCCTGGGTGCCGCAGCAATTCGAGAATCCGGCCAATATAAGCATCCATGCCCGCACCACGGCGCTGGAAATCCTGGCTGATTTTCCCGAGGGGCTGGACTACATCATTACCGGCGTTGGCACGGGCGGGCATATTACCGGCTGTGCCGAGGTGTTGAAGAAGCACTGGCCCAAATTGCAGGTGTTTGCCGTGGAGCCCGCGGCCTCGCCGGTTATTTCGGGCGGCGCGCCGGGGCCGCACCCCATACAGGGTATTGGCGCGGGGTTTGTGCCCGCAAACCTGCATATAGATGCTATTGACGGCGCGATTCAGGTAGAGGCGGAAGAGGCCAAGGCGTTTGCGTGCCGCTCCGCCACGCGCGAGGGGCTGCTGGTTGGCATTTCCTCTGGCGCCACGCTGGCTGCCATTGCCAAAAAACTGCCCGAGCTGCCCCGGGGCAGCCGTATTTTGGGCTTTAACTACGATACGGGCGAGCGCTACCTCTCCGTGCCGGATTTTTTACCGGGCTGATTTGACCTGCATCAATGTGGCGGATGCCGGGCCGGTTCAGGCATGGCCCATGGCCAAGCCCCCCTCTGATGCCGCGCTGATCGCCCGTTATGACGGGCGTGTGCCGCGCTATACCAGCTACCCTACGGCACCGCATTTTTCCGCCGCCATTGGCGCGGATGTATATGCGCAATGGCTGGAGGCCATACCGGCCGGGGCGGCGTTTTCGCTGTACCTGCACGTGCCGTTTTGCGACCGTTTATGCCTTTATTGCGGGTGCAATACCGCGGTGGTGCGGGGCGAAGCGCCCAAGCGGGCCTATGCGGGGCATTTGCTTGAAGAGATAAACATGGTGGCGGACCGGCTGGGCCGCCGCGCCCGTGTGACGCATGTGCATTGGGGCGGCGGCACCCCCACCGCTTTGCCGCCGGATTGCCTGACGGGCATTATGGAGCATGTGCGGCGCCGGTTTGATGTGGTGCCGGATGCGGAAATTGCGGTGGAGCTGGACCCGAGCCGGCTGGATACCCCCGCCCTGGAGGCGCTGGCGCGCATGGGCATAAACCGCGCCAGCCTGGGGGTGCAGGATTTTGACGCGCGCGTACAACAAACGATAGGCCGCGAGCAGAGTTTTGCCGAAACGGCGGATGCCGCGCGGCGCCTGCGCCAGATTGGCGCGCGCTCGCTTAATCTCGACCTTATTTACGGCCTGCCGCTGCAAACGGAAGATTCCGTGGCGCATACGGCGCGTTTGGCGTTGCGGCTGGGGGCTGACCGGGTCTCGGTGTTTGGCTACGCGCATGTGCCATGGATGAAGAAGCACCAGGCGCTGATTCAGGATGAAATGCTGCCCGATGCAGCGGCACGTTTTGCCCAAACGGGCATCATCCGGCGGATTCTGGAAGAAGAGGGCGGGTATGAGCCGGTGGGGCTCGACCATTTTGCCTTGCCTGATGATAGCATGGCCCGGGCAGCGCGCACGGGTGGGCTGCATCGCGGCTTCCAGGGCTATACCACCGATGCCGCGCCAGTGCTGATTGGCCTGGGCGCCAGCGCCATTGGCACGCTGCCACAGGGCTACGCGCAGAATGAAAGCAGCGCCGCCGCCTACAACGCCGCCATCGCGCGGGGGAGGTTCGCGGTTAGCCGTGGCGTGGCTTTGAGCGATGACGACAGGGTAAGGCGTTCCGTTATCGAATCTATAATGTGCGGGGGCAATTTCGTTATTCCGCCCGAACTGCGCCAGGCCGCGAGTGGGCTGGCGCAGTTCGCCGAAGATGGCCTTGTGCTTTGGGATGGTGAAAGCGTGACGGTGACGGAACGCGGGCGGCTCTTTGTGCGTAATATTGCCGCTTTATTCGATGCTTATCTGCAACACCATACCGCCGCCCCCCGCCACGCCACCGCCATGTGAAGCGCCGGAAGCATCACACCGGATGACTGGTTTTGCGTGTGTCTGCCATGGCTCCGAAATCCCATGGGTTTCGGAGCCGGGACATTCGTCCGTATGCCATTCCGCATGCCATCCAGAAAAAAGCCCTGTCACGGAATACCGTGGCAGGGCCAAGTTTGGGGAGTGTATCCGCTGCGGGATGAAAATTTTATGAATGAATCTGCCGCGTGATTCATTGATACAAATCAAACGGGATTTTTTACGCGTTTTTTGCCAGAGGCGGGGGGGTTGCCGCGCCGCCGGGGCTGGCGGATTATTGCGTTGCGGCAAATTGCGGGGCACAATGCCGCGACATCAGGGGAAAATATATGTACAAATTCAGTATGGCTATGGTTGCGGGTATGGCGCTTTTGGCAGGCGTGGCTCATGCCGCGCCGGTACCGGCATTATATACGGCGCAGCAGGCCAATGCGGGCAGCGGCATTTACGCGCAGAATTGCGCGATGTGCCACGGTGCCGATCTTCAGGGTTCCGCGGCCCCGGCCCTTGCCGGCCAACGTTTTGCACCGGCTGGCGGCAGCACCACGCTGGGCGGCGTGTTCCGCATTATCGCCCGGCAAATGCCCGCTAGCGCGCCAGGGAGCCTCTCTCATGCGCAATACGAGGATGTGATGGCGTATATCCTCAAAAACAATGGTTATTCCGCTGGCTCCACGCCCTTGGCCTATAGCGTCAGTCTGACCTCCACCCAGCCTTTGGCCGCGCAGGTTAAGTAACAGCCCGCAAGGCCAAGGTGGGGTATGAAGGGGGCGCAACCAAGCCGTGCATGCAGCTTGCTGGAGCGTGGCCGGTGAATTGATTATCATGATCGTGATCGCGGCCTCGCCGGAGCGGGGCCGCGGAATGATCGTGAGGCGCAGATGAACCGTACAGCGGCTGAAATAATGACTCCCGCCCCGCTCATTGCCGTACATCCGCACGACCGTGTGCCAGCCATAGCCTCCACACTCAGAGATAACCGCATCAGCGCCGTACCGGTGGTTGATGCGGCCGGGAATTTATTGGGGCTGGTGAGCGAAAGTGACCTGATCCACCAACTGGGCGGTGAGCAGGCCAAGCGCCGTGCCTGGTGGCTGGAGCAACTGGCCGAAGGCGAGGCTTTGGCTTCGGATTTTCTCGACTATATGCAAGAGGAAAACCGCTCCGCCGCGGAGTTGATGAAACGCGATGTGGTGACGGTGAGCGAGACCACGCAGGTGGGCGATATTGTCGATCTCTTCGCCAAGCATGGCATTAAGCGTGTGCCCGTGCTGCGCGATGGTAAATTGGTGGGCATTGTGGCGCGTTCGGACATTATCCGCGCCCTGGCGGGCGGGACGCGGTAGGCCTCCTTTCTGGTGCGGTATCTCGATGCCCTGGGGCTGGAAACGCATTTTTCCCGGTTTGGCGAACATGCCGCGTGGGATGAAGCGGCCAATGCCGGGGCGCAAGGGCGTGACAGAACGCTTGCAGTGCTGGACCGGGTGGCTCTGGCGCGGGAAATAGAGCGCCTGCGGCACTGAATCAATGAAGCAGAGCGCGATTCAAACGTTCGAATCGCGCGCAAAGCGAGCGTATCTCAAGTCATCGCGCTAGAGCATTTTCCGATCAATCGGAAACGCTCTAAATTTGCTTGGGCGAGCAATTTCATCCGATCAGCTTAACACTACTTTGGCATATTATTATCGGTGGTTTTTGTCAGGGGCTTGTCACAGTGCGGGCATCTTCGAGGTGGAGGCCGTGCGAAGAGATTGAGGATCGCGTTTCTGATTGCCGGCATGGTCGGTTGCGGCGGTGGTCCCTCGATCCTTTTTTTTTCGTCCCGCTGCTTTGAGTCGGCGGGATTGGAGGAAGGCGTAGGCGATCATT
>JAJZFB010000009.1 GCA_021805545.1 Pseudomonadota bacterium
GGTGCGTCTCAAACCAATGGCTCAGCGCATCGGCCACCGCCGCCTGCACCACCGGCTGTACCTCGGAGGAAATCAATTTATCCTTGGTCTGCGAAGAGAATTTCGGGTCCGGCACTTTAACCGACAGCACCGCCGTCAGCCCCTCGCGCATATCCTCGCCAGAAAATTCCGTGGTTTCCTTCTTACCCATCCCGGCGGCATATTTGCTCACCACGCGCGTAAGTGCTGCGCGGAACCCGGCCAGATGCGTGCCGCCATCGCGCTGCGTGATGTTATTGGTGAAGCACAGCATCGTTTCGTGGTAAGAGTCGTTCCACGAGAGCGCGAATTCTACCTTGATCCCCGATTCCTTGGCCTCGCTCATCGCCGTAATCGGCGTGCTCAGCACTGGCTGCTTGGCGCGGTCCAGCCAGGCGCAAAACTCCATTACCCCGCCTTCGTAATGGAACAGCGCCTCCTGGAACGGCTCGTGCCGCTCATCGCGCAGCGCAATGGCCAGGCCCGAATTCAGGAAGGCCAGCTCGCGCAGCCGCCGCTCGAACACGGCATAGTCAAATTCCGTATGCGTAAACGTCGCCGCCGAGGGTTTGAATGTTACTTCCGTGCCGTTAGCATGGTCAGAAGCCCCCACCAGCCGCAGCGGCGCCACGGTCTCGCCATGCTCGAACCGGATGAAATGCTCGGCGCCATTGCGCCAGATCCGCACGTCCATCCATTCCGAAAGCGCATTCACCACGGCAGCACCCACGCCATGCAGGCCACCGGAAACCTTGTAGCTGTTCTGGTTGAACTTGCCGCCCGCATGCAGCTTGGTCAGCACAACCTCGGCGGCGGAAATCCCTTCCTCGGGGTGAATATCAGTGGGAATGCCGCGCCCATTATCGCGGATGGTCATCGAGCCATCGCCGTTCAGCACCGCTTCCACCCGGTCGGCAAACCCGGCTTGGGCCTCGTCCACAGCGTTGTCGATAATCTCGAACCCCATATGGTGCAGGCCCGAGCCGTCGTCAGTGTCGCCAATATACATGCCAGGGCGCTTGCGGACGGCGTCCAGCCCCCTCAGCACACTAATCGAGGCAGCATCATAAGCCTCGTCTTGCGGGGCGGCGGGGTTTGGCGGCGTCGCGTCGGACATCGGCGGGGCAGGCTCCAGGTTCGTGCAAAGGAGATTGTTGTATAGCCGCAAACCCGGCAAACACCTAGTGTCCACCGCGGTTCTGAAATCCGTTGGATTTCAGAACCGCGCGCAAAGCGCGCGCATCTCAAGCCATCGCGCTAGAGCCGCGGCAAAACCTTACCCAGCGGCCGTGCCCTGGGTGGTAATGCCCAGCACCGCGCACAGCGTGGCAATGCCGTTGCGGAAAGGCCCGCGCAAAGCTGCGGCCTGGCTGCCAAGCTGGCTGGCGCGCGGCACCACGCGGGGCAGGGCGGGTATTACCGCGTCAAACCGTAGCCCCATGCTTTGCTCCATATAATGCTGCGCCAGCCCGCCCGGCGCCCCGGCATGGTTCAGCACCAGCAAGGCGCGCGGGTGTTGGGTGGAGCCGCCCGGCAGGTCCATCAGCCGCTCCAAATTGCGGATCGAGATCATGCTCGGGTCCATCACGATAACGCGCTGCTGCGCATTGAACAGCAGTGCGCGCCCCAGCGGCTCCAGCCGCGCCCCGGCATCGGCTACCACATAATTATAGCGCCCGCGCAGGGCGGTAAGCAGGTTGGCCGCGCCATCGGGGTTAAAATCCACTTCCTTATCCAGCCCCTCCAGCCCGGCCAGCACATCCAGCCTGTTGCCCACACCGGTAATCGAGCGTTCGATCAGCAACTGGTCCACCCGCTCCGGCATTTGCAGCGCGGCGGTCAGCCCGGTTGCGGCGCGCACGTCCAAATTCAACGCCTGGGTGCCGGTACTTAGCGCGCCATCCAGCAGCAGCGTGTGCCGGTGCATCTCATTGGCCAGATACCAGGCCAAATTCGCGGCGATGGTGCTGGCGCCCACGCCGCCGCGCGTGCCCGTCAAGGCCATGGTCCGTCCGCCGCGCAGCACCGCTTTGTCACTGGCTATACCGGCGATGACCGGCAGAAAATTCTGTTCCACCCCCGCGTGTGTCAGCGGCTTGGGCAGGTAATCCCTAATCCCCAGCCCCTTGGTGAGCGTACGGTAGAAATTCAGCCCCTGCTGGGCGCCCACGGTCAGCACAATGGTGCCTGGCTCCACCACTTCGGCCAGCGCCATCAGCGCGTTCATCGGCTGGTCCGCGCCTGTCAGGTCCACCAGCACAATCTCCGGCGTGGTCATGGCGGCGAGTATGGCCAGCGCGCTCTGGTACTCCACCACATGCACCTGGTTGCTGTTGGGCAAATACCCCAGCAATGCCTCGCGCAGCACGCGGGCGCTGGCGTCATCGTTCACAAAACCTATGAATTTGCCGCGCTTCATGCTAGCTGGCACCAGGGCCGCCGGGCGCGGCAGGCTAAGGCCGCGGGCTTCTGGCGCGGGGCTGGCCTGTTGCGCGGCGGGTAACGAGAGGCTCAGGGGGCTGTCCTGCATTGGGTGTCCTTTGATGAGGAGAAGCAACGCCGGACTCTTTCCTGGCATGCCAATTTCACCCCAAAAAAGTTGCTGGCCCGTTAGCGATTTCCCGCCGCAAGGCAGATATTTCAGCGCCCTTCTTTCCCCCAGGCCCATCCTGGCCTATCAGCGCCGCTTATTCGATTCTTTGGGATTTTCATGGCTAGGCAGAAAAAAGGCCGCAAACTGGACGGCTGGATTATTTTGGACAAACCGCAAGGCATCACCAGCACCCAGGCGGTGAACAAGGTGAAGCGCGCGCTCGACGCGCAGAAAGCCGGCCATGGCGGCACGCTGGACCCGCTGGCCACCGGCATACTGCCCATCGCCCTGGGGGCAGCCACCAAAACCGTGCCCTACGTTATGGACAGCACCAAAATCTACCATTTCACCATCTGCTTCGGCGAGGCGCGCGATACCGACGACGCCGAGGGCGCCGTAACCGCCACATCCGATGCCCGCCCCACCGATGACGAAATCCGCGCCGCCCTGCCGCAATTCCGCGGCAATATCATGCAAATCCCCCCTGCCTTTTCCGCCATAAAGGTAGAAGGCGAGCGCGCCTACGATTTGGCCCGCGATGGCCGCCCGCCCGCGCTGCCGCCCCGTCCGGCCCAGGTGGACAGGTTCGAGCTCATCGGCCGGCCCGATGCCGATCATGCCGAATTCGAGGTCCAGTCCGGCAAGGGCGTGTATATGCGCGCGCTCGCCCGCGACCTGGCCCGCGCCTGTGGCACGGTGGGCCATATTTGCGTGCTGCGCCGCCTGCGCGTGGGGCCGTTCCTGGAAAACATGGCCGTCCCCCTGGACATTTTCCTCGACCCGGCGCATACGCCCGCAACTCTCGCTGAAACTTTGCGACCGCTCTCGACCGCGCTGGACGACATCCCGGCTCTGGCCCTGAACGCCGCGGAGTTCCATGCCCTCTCACAAGGCCAGGCCATCAGCCTGGTTGATTTGATGGGGCGGATTCCGGAGGCCGCCAGCCCCGATAACGGGCTGGTCCGCATTACGGCAGCAGGGCGCGTTGCGGCCCTGGCCCGCCTTTGTGAAGGCTGGCTGAAGCCGGAACGCTTGTTTTAACTCTGTTTTATAAGGAAAACCCGATGTCGATCACGCCAGAGCGCCGCACCGCGCTCATCGCCGAATACGCCACCGCCGCCAACGACACTGGCAGCCCCGAAGTGCAGGTCGCCCTGCTCTCCGAGCGCATTTCCAACCTCACCGAGCATTTGAAGACCCACGCCAAGGACTACCATTCCCGCCGTGGCCTGCTCGTCCTCGTTGGCCAGCGCCGCTCGCTGCTGGACTACCTGAAGCGCAAGAACACCAAGCGCTACCAAGACCTGATTGGGCGGCTGAACCTCCGCCGCTAACGCAAACGGGGCCGAAAGGCCCCGTTTTTTGTTGTACGGTTTGGTTTCGGGGTGTGGCCCATGGCCATCGCTCAGCGCAGTATACACCCTGCCCGAGAGCGGTTTTTGCGGGTGGTTTTGTAGAGCAACAAAGATATGCGACAACAAAAACCAAGCTGGGCTGCGAGGGGGCATTGTCGCGTAATTTACCAGTTATGCGACATCTTACCCCGGATATGGGCGTGACCCTGCCGTTGTGTCACGCATCTGCTGTAGCCCAGTCTTTTCCTGGGATAATTCTTTTCATAAACTCATCAAACTAAGGCACGGTAAACGCCGTATCACCATGCGTTGGGCTCCAGATCATCCCTTTTGCAATCAAGCTGCTCCGGATTGGCCCCAATGACGAAGTTGCGCGGCTCAGCTCGTCTGCGATATCACCGGATCTGTGAGGTCCCGGTCCTAATTCAGCCATTGCACGTAAATACTAGTGCTTTTGATAGGCTAATTGGGCTTCGCCGCGGCGGTGATATAAATGCACTCCCCCAATTTCTAGTTGGGCCGCCACAGCGATTCAACGACCCGCGTGGCTGGTGGCACGGGCACGCTCGCTTGCTGGCACAAGACACGGTGCGCATCTTTCATGCCGCAGGCAAAACAGTCTCGTTCAAGTACAACTCGAAGGCGCTGCTGACAGTTAAGAAACTACTCAACCTGGGTGGTGTGCGGGTAACGGAAACCGCACTGCGGCGTTATCTCGGTAGATAATGGAGCGTTTTGGGAAGTTCCACCCACCCGGCTGCGCGTGGTTAATCTGGACCGTTCTATAACATTCAGGGGTTCACATGACGCCACGATATTTGAAATTATCCGAGGCTGTAAGCCATCGAGACCTTGGAACTTGAACGCCGGATTGCAGCGCTGGAGGAAAGCAAATGAGTCTTCAAACACGCCTGGCCGCGCTTGAATCGCGCCGCCGCGCTTTGACCGGGGCTGGGGAAACCGTGGTTCATCCCAGAACCTGGGTGGACGAGCCGGTCAATTTGGAAGATCACGCACACGCTGGCGGGCATGAGTGGCAGCGTGGCGAGGGTGAGGCCCTGGCCGATTTCCGCGCGAGGGCGCGGGCTGCCGCCGCGCGCTTGGGAGTGGCACCGGTTGTCTGGGGGCCGCGCCCTTGGATGGACATGGACTGAGCAGGCGTTACGCGTCACATAACGGCAGGGTAACGTGGTCACTTTATGGCCCCGTCAGAAATAAGACTGCTCTGATTTGATTCTCGCTAAGCAACCAGGAATTATATCCGAAACGTAATAGAGGGGGAATATATGGTGAAGCTCACCATGACGCGCGTTCTGTTTGCTGTGGCACCATCGGCCATTTTTGTTGCGATTTTTCCACTGTATGCGCGCGCCGCCCCTCCTTTGATGCCACCGATGCCACCAGGGGTGTCCGTCAAGAAACTTCCCGGCGAAGATGTGCGCTGTGGATTTACGGACAATACTGGGAACTACGTAGAGGCTTGGGGCACCATGAGTGGTTGCCGACAATGGATCGAAGAAGCTGCCAAAAATCAATTTACGGTCCCAGAGCCGCCTGGATTGGATGTGCGGCCTCCACCGCCGAAGCCTAAGCAGAAAGATCTCACGAATGTTCCCTGCGGCGCCTTTAGCAATGGAGGTGAATTTGAAATCGAATATATTCCGACAATAACAGCATTCGCCCTAGCTGCCATTAATACCGAGAACATACATCCGTCCTTTCTTGTTGGCATTATGAAAAACTACGCTCAAACGGGTCTCCCGTATTCTGTAGAGAGCGATGGGATGGCCTTCTGCGCCCAAGGCGACCTGGCGCCAAGCGACACGGTAAACATTGAAGGCGAAATCATGCTTAGGCTCTCGAATTTTTATAGCCAGGCGGGCGGAGTGGGTTGGGAAGCCCCCAGCACCCCCTACACGCCATAGCCGCATCATGGGTGCAGCCGCCTGGAACGATTAGCAGGATTAGCTGGATTAGCAGGGGGGCATCCGCAAATCTGTAAAATGCGATCCAGGGGTTGGCGCGCCTTCACTCACGCATACGCGCGTGAAAAACAAGGAAAATAGGTCAGTATTACTTACTTATGACTATACTTATGATTTAGCCCTATTATCCGCCCTGGTACGCCACAATAGGCCTGGCGAGCATGAAATGATAAAAGCCAAGGCATATAAATGATCTTTTGCAAAAATTGAAAGAAGCCGCAACGAATTTAGGGTGCGGCGCGGATGCCTCTTGCGAAAAAATGGCGGAAAACCTAGGTTTTTTAACCTCAAAAATAGGGCATCGGACTCATCCGCGCAGGCATCCGCGCGAAAAAGTGTAGATTATACCTATGCAGTTACATTCTAGCGCGGATGAGTCCGATGCCTACCCCTTCCTTAACGCGAGAAAAATATCTATATTACTTTTGTAGACTTATACTTAAGCCAGACATGTTCCGTACCGTGTATGCCGTACATATGCCGTATGGAAGGATTAGAACCTGTGGATAACCTGAGAATGTGAAGGAATATCAATGGCGTCCCGTAGGGGATTCGAACCCCTGTTGCCGCCGTGAAAGGGCAGTGTCCTGGGCCTCTAGACGAACGGGACAGAGGTGGACGCCGTGCTACGCTGCCGTGCGGCCCGCGTCAAGCAGGTGCGGCATCGGTGATGAAAAATCCCGCCGAGACACGCCCCTGCCAGCTTTCCGCGCGCAAATGCCCGGCCAGGTGCAAAGGCGCGCCGGGGTTTTCCAGCGCGGCGGCCAAAGGTCCGTCCTTGGCGCGGAACAGCAGGGCTTTCAGACGCCCGCCGCCTTCGCCCTCCACCATGGCGCGGATGGTGCCGCCATCCTTGCCGATGCGGCCGGCCCGCACCACGCGGGCCCGTGGCAGCACAAAAAGCGGCTCCGCATTGCCGTTGCCGAACGGCCCCAGCCGCGCCACAAGCTGCGCCAGCGTGGTATCCGCCCCGGCCAAGCCCAGTAAACCATCCACCACCAGCTCGGCGCTCATGGGCAGGGTGCCCGTCTGCAACCGTTCTTCAAGAAAGGCGTGGAACGGCTCCAACGCTTCCGCCCGCAGTGAGAAACCCGCCGCCATGGGGTGGCCGCCGCCAGTAGCCAGCAATCCACTCTGCCGCGCGGCGATGATCGCGCCGCCCAAATCCACACCGGGCACAGAGCGGCCAGATCCCTTGGCGTAACCATCGGTAATGCCCGCCACAAGGGCCGGGCGGTTGAATTTTTCCTTCATCCGCCCGGCCACGATGCCCACCACGCCGGGGTGCCAGCCCTCCTGCGCCAGAAGCAGCACGCTGTGCCCGGCTTCAAGCTGCGCCTCGGCCATGGCCATGGCCTGGCCGCTTACCTCTGCTTCAACAAGCTGGCGCTGTTTGTTCACCTCATCCAGGGTTTGCGCCAGCTCTGCCGCCAGCGCGGCATCCCCGGCCAGCAGCAGGCGCAGCCCCATATCGGCCTGGGCAATGCGCCCTGCGGCATTTATGCGCGGCCCTAATGAGAAGCCGCAATTCATCGCCGTTGGCGCTTCGCCCAGCTTGGCCACATCCAGCAGCGCGGCAATGCCGGGCCGCGCGCGGCGCGCCATGACGCGCAGCCCCTGCGTTACAAAGGCGCGGTTGAGGCCGGTCAGTGGCATCACGTCGCAAATCGTCGCCAGCGCCACCAGGTCGAGGTAAGAGAGCAAATCCGGCTCCCGCCGCCCCGCGAAAAACCCCCGTTTGCGCAGCACGCGCACCAGCGCCACGCAGGTGAGGAAGGTAACCCCCGCGGCGCAAATATGCGTCAGACCCGAGCGGCATTCCAGCCGGTTGGGGTTTACCAGCGCGCGTATGGGCAGCGGCGCGCCTTCGGCCTTGTGGTGGTCCAGCACCACAATATCCGCCATGTTGTGCAGCGGCGCGAAGGCCTCGTGCCCGGCCGTGCCGCAATCCACGCAAACCAGCACACGCGCCCCCCGCTCGGCCATGGCGCGCAGCGCCTCGCTGTTCGGCCCGTACCCTTCCAAAATGCGGTCTGGCACATGGTAATAAACCGTGCAGCCCAGTTCGCGCAGTAACGAGACAAGCAAGGCCGCGCTGCAGGCCCCGTCCACATCGTAATCGCCGAACACGCCAACCGGCTCGCCAGCCATCACCGCTTCGGCCAGGCGCGTGGCGGCGGCGTCCATGTCGATAATGCTGGAAGGGTCCGGCAGCAGGGCGCGCAGCGTGGGGTCGAGAAACGCGGGCGCGTCTTCCACTGTTACGCCGCGCGAGGCCAGCAGCCGGCCCATGAGTTCGGGCAGGTCAAGCTCCTGCGCCAGCCTCTGGCCTAGCCGCTCCTCTGCGCCCGGCCGCCAGGTCCAGCGCCGTCCGGTAAGGCTTTGCATGACCCCGAGTGCGTGCATCTCCATCACATTGCTTCAGTCCCGCGTGCCGAGTCGGAGCAAGGCTTACGGCCCGATCAGCTGATAATGCATGGTGAAATCCACAATAACGCTGTTATCTGGTGTGTGGGGAGGGAAAGGAGGGACATGTACACCTTCCCCCCGGAAAATATTAAGGCAAGTTTGGTCCAAAAATGGCGAGCCTGAACTGCTCACCAAATGCAGCCCTGAGATCTTGCCGCTGCGGTCTACGGTAAACTCCACCACAACGTCGCCCTGTTGCCCTTGTTCAGCGGCGGCGTCGGGATAGATGTTTTTCTTGTTTATGTTAACCCATTGTGCTAACTGCGCGTCCCAATCAGGCCCTACATCCCCCTTAACTTCAACGCTTGATCCCATCACCGCCTGCGCGTCCGTTTGGGGTAGGCTCAGATTAAGCTGCCGGTGCGGCGAAGGCTGCGCGGGCGCCAGCGTGGCCGGGCTGCCATAAGACATGCCGTTGAGCATCATCGCATAATGCTGCGGCAAAGGCGGGCGCGGGTGCGGCGGGGTTTGCTGCGCGGGGTGCGGGGCTGGGTGCGGCGGCGGCATGGGCAGTTCCGCCAGCGGGTTCTGCGGCAGGCCCAGGCTCACCTCGGGCTGTGGCGGCGGGGGAGGCGGCGGTGGCGCGGTGGGCGTTTCCAAAGGCTGCGTCTGGCCGTGAGTTGCCTGGGGCGGCGCTGTATTCTGCTGCTGCCCGCCATGGTCAAACACCATGGAAATCCCCTCAGGCGCTTCCTGCGGCGCCTGCAGCCGCGGCTCGCGCGTGTAAAGCGCGATGGCCAGGGCCAATATATGCAGCAAAATTGCGCCAGCCCACGCCCAGGGGTGCCAGTTTTTGCCCCCCTCCGGCGGTGCCAGCCGCTCATCCGCGGCAACGATTATGCCGGGCGGTTCAGTAAGGGCTGTAGTAGTAAGCGGGCGGTGGCGGGGGAGGCGCGTAATAGCCGGGCGCTGCGTAACCCATACCCACAGGCTGTTGAATCGTTTGGCCATTTCCCACCATGCACTGCGCATAGGCTACGTCATAGCGGGCTTGGAGTGAATCCGCAGTACCCTGGGCCTGATTTCCTGCCGCCGCCGCGCCGCCCAGAAGCCCGGCACCCGCGCCCGCCGCAGCACCCAGCCCGGCATTGCCGCCCGCCGCACCCAGCGCCGCGCCCACTGCCGCGCCCAATATTGTGCCAGCCGCCGCCGTGCCAACCGCGTTCTGCTGCGAGGCCTGCGCTACCTGGCCCGCATAGGGCATGCGGCTTTGCGCGTAATTCCGGCACATCGCGTCATCTTGCTGGAATTGCTGCCAGCTTGTGCCCTGGCCCGGCATGGCCACCACGGTAGGGCCGGTTGGCGTGGCCGCGGTGCAACCGTTTAATGCCAGAAGCGAGCACAGACCGAGGCTGAAATAAAATTTCGTCATTCGTGGCTCCCGCGCGTGGCGCTATTCACCCGGACGCAGATGTAGTCAGCGCGCCCGTGCCGTGCAACGGCGCGGCGCGGCGCATTAGGGCCGGCCTTCAAAAAAATCCTTTACCTTGGCAAAGAACCCTTCATGCTCCGGGCTGCCCGTTTTATGCCCGGCCGATTCGCGCTCGAATTCCTCCAGCAGCTCGCGCTGGCGCCGTGTCAGGTTTTGCGGTGTTTCCACCGCCACCTGAATATACATGTCGCCGCGCTGCGTGCTGCGCAGCACCGAGAAGCCCTTGTTCCTCAGCCGGAACTGGTCGCCCGATTGCGTGCCAGCGGGAATTTTCACCCGTGAGGCTGAACCGTCGATGGCCGGCACGTCGATTTCGCCGCCCAGCGCGGCCTGCGCCATGCGCAACGGCACACGGCAGAAAATATTGGCGCCGTCGCGCTGGAAAATTTCATGCGGACGTACGGAAACATGCACGTATAAATCGCCCGGGGGCGCGCCACGCAGGCCCGCCTCCCCCTCGCCTGACAGCCGGATGCGCGTGCCATCTTCCACCCCGGCGGGAATCTGCACGGCAAGCGTTTTTTCGCGGGGCACGGTGCCAGACCCGGCGCAGATGCGGCACGGGTTGCGCACCACGCGGCCAGAGCCGCCGCAAGTGGGGCAGGTGCGCTCCACCAAAAAGAAGCCCTGCTGGGCCCGCACGCGCCCAGCGCCGCCGCATGTGCCGCACTTATCGGCGCTGGCGCCTTTATCGGCCGAGCCTGTGCCGTTACATGCGTCGCAGCTCATGCGCGTGGTGACGTGCACATTGGCTTTGGTGCCGGTAAAGGCCTCCTTCAGCTCAATCTCGACCGGCACCTTGATGTCCGCCCCGTTCTGCGCGCCGCCACCGCCGCCGCGCCGGGCGCCGCCGAACATCTGCTCGAAAATATCGCCCAGCCCGCCCTCGAAGCCGAACCCGCCACCGCCGCCGCCAGCACCCATGCCGCCATTCTCGAAGGCGGCATGGCCGAAGCGGTCATAGGCGGCGCGCTTCTGGTCGTCCTTCAGCACGTCGTAGGCTTCGTTGATTTCCTTGAATTTATGCTCCGCCGCCGCGTCGCCCGGGTTGCGGTCGGGATGATATTGCATCGCGAGCTTGCGATACGCCTTCTTCATCTCTTCGGCATTGGCCCCGCGCTGCACGCCCAGCGTGGCGTAATAATCCTGTTTAGCCATGACGGCGCTTTATTCCTTGCGAATGCTAGAACAAGAAAATCCCGGAGCGAGCCCCGGGATTCCCAAGAATCGATGCCAATCCCCTATCACGAGGATTTTATCAGGCGGATTTGTTCTTGTCGTCAACATCCTCGAAATCGGCGTCGACGACTTTTTCATCCGTGGCGGTGCCGCCACCCTCACCGGCCGGGCCAGCTTCAGCGCCTTGTGCCTTGTAAAGCGCCTCGCCAATCTTCATCGCCACCTGGGCCAGCTTGTCGGACGCGGCCTTAACCGCTTCAGCCGAGCCGCCTTCCAGCGCCGACTTGGTTTCAGCAATCGCGGCTTCCGCCTCCGCCTTGTCGGCGTCGGCAATCTTGCCCTCGCCTTCCTTCAGCGTCTTCTCAACCTGGTTCACCAGGCCCTCGGCATGGTTGCGGGCTTCAACAGCTTCGCGCCGGGCCTTATCGGCCGCCGCGTTTTCTTCGGCATCGCGCACCATGCGCTCGATGTCAGCCTCAGAGAGGCCGCCCGAAGCCTGGATGCGGATTTGCTGTTCCTTGTTTGTGGCCTTGTCCTTGGCCGAGACCGAGACAATGCCGTTGGCATCGATGTCGAACGTCACCTCAATCTGCGGCACGCCGCGCGGCGCCGCGGGAATGCCGGTCAGGTCGAAATTACCGAGCAGCTTGTTGTCCGCCGCCATCTCGCGCTCGCCCTGGAACACTTTGATGGTCACGGCCGTCTGCCCGTCATCCGCGGTGGAGAAGGTCTGGCTCTTCTTGGTCGGGATGGTGGTGTTGCGGTCGATCAGGCGGGTGAACACGCCGCCCAGGGTTTCAATGCCCAGCGACAGCGGCGTGACATCCAGCAGCAGAACGTCCTTCACATCGCCCTTCAGCACCGCGCCCTGAATGGCGGCGCCGATGGCCACCACCTCGTCCGGGTTCACGTTGCGGGCAGGTTCCTTGCCAAAGAAATTCTTCACCGCCTCGATGACCTTCGGCATGCGGGTCATGCCGCCCACCAGGATCACCTCGTTGATCTCACCAGCGGTCACACCGGCATCCTTAAGTGCTGCGCGGCAGGGCCCGAGCGTGCGCTCGATCAGGTCTTCCACCAGGCTCTCCAGCTTGGCGCGCGTCAGCTTCAGCACCAGGTGCTTCGGCCCGGAGGCGTCGGCGGTGATGAAGGGCAGGTTGATCTCGGTCTCCTTAGAGGAGGAAAGCTCGATCTTCGCCTTTTCAGCCGCTTCCTTCAGGCGCTGCAGGGCCAGCTTGTCCTTGCGCAGGTCAATGCCCTGGTCCTTCTTGAACTCGTCGGCCAGGTAGTCGATCACGCGCTGGTCGAAATCCTCACCGCCCAGGAAGGTGTCGCCATTGGTGGACTTCACCTCGAACACGCCATCGCCGAGTTCCAGCACGGAAATATCGAACGTGCCGCCGCCAAGGTCGTACACGGCGATGGTGCCGGCATTCTTCTTGTCCATGCCATAGGCAAGGGCAGCCGCGGTCGGCTCGTTGATAATGCGCAGCACTTCCAGCCCCGCGATCTTGCCGGCATCTTTGGTGGCCTGGCGCTGGGCGTCGTTAAAATAGGCGGGCACGGTAATCACGGCCTGCGTCACGGTCTCGCCCAGGTAAGCCTCGGCGGTCTCCTTCATCTTGGTGAGGATGTAGGAGGAAATCTGGCTCGGCGAATATTTCTGGCCCTTCGCCTCCACCCAGGCATCGCCATTATCGCCCTTGGCGATGGTGTAGGGCACAAGGCCCTTATCCTTGGTCACGGTCGGGTCTTCATACCGGCGGCCAATCAGGCGCTTAACGGCGAACAGCGTGTTGGTGGGGTTGGTCACGGCCTGGCGCTTGGCGCTCTGGCCTACAAGGCGCTCACCCGAATCGGCGAAGGCCACCATTGAGGGGGTGGTACGCGCGCCCTCGGCATTTTCGATAACCCTGACGTCCTTGCCTTCCATAACGGCGACGCAGGAATTGGTGGTACCCAGGTCGATACCAATAACTTTGCTCATCTAATTCGCTCCTTTGCAGCGGACCGGCCCGGCCCGAAGCACCAGGGGCGGTCCCTTTTGACGATGCGCCCTATGTAATCAAACGTTCTTTCCGGCACAAGAGGAATTTTTTCCCATCAGCCGCGCGGCTCCATGCAAAAACGGCCCCCAAAGGGAGCCGTCCTTTATAGCCGTTGGTATTACGTGCAAAGCCCCCCGCATTCGCGGGGATGACGGGGGAGCGCAATTACGCCGACAGCGCCTCCGGCTCCGTCCGCGCGCGCTTTGTAATCAGCTTGTTCAGCGCGTGCACATAGGCCCGCACGGCGGCCACAATCGTATCCGTATCCGCCCCTTGGCCATCAACCATCTTACCCTCTTCCTGCAGGCGCACGGTGCAGCGCGCCTGGGCGTCGGTTCCTTCGGTCACGGCGCCCACCGAGAACAGCAGCAGCTCGGAATTATGCGGGAAAATGGCGCGGATGGCCCTGAACGCGGCATCCACCGGCCCGTCGCCGGTTTCGCTGGCGGTTTTCACCGCGCCATCGACCTCCAGCTCCAGCTCGGCGCGCGCAGGTTCCTTGGAGCCGGCCCGCACCTCCAGCGAGACGAATTTGATGCGCTGATGGTCGCGCACCACCTCGTCATCCACCAGGGCGACGATATCCTCGTCGTAAACAATCTTCTTGCGGTCGGCCAAATCCTTGAACCGGCGGAAGGCGTCGTTCAGCGCGTTATCGCCTATATCACCATAGCCCAGCGCGTTCAGCTTGTCGCGGAAGGCGGCGCGGCCGGAATGCTTGCCCATCACCAGCGAGGTCTTCTGCCAGCCCACGCTCTCCGGCGTCATAATCTCGTAGGTCGCGGCATTTTTCAGCATGCCGTCCTGGTGAATACCCGATTCATGCGCGAACGCATTGCGCCCCACGATGGCTTTGTTGGGCTGCACATCAAACCCGGTAATGCTGGCCAGCAGCTTGCTCGTCCGCAAAATCCGCGCTGTTTCGATGCCGTGCGTGTACGGGTTCACATCCGGCCGGGTGCGGATGGCCATCACAATTTCTTCCAGCGCCGCATTGCCAGCGCGCTCGCCAATACCGTTAATGGTGCATTCAATCTGCCGCGCCCCGGCATGCACCCCGGCCAGGGTGTTGGCCACGGCCAGGCCCAAATCGTTATGGCAATGGGCGGACAAAATCACCTTGCCGGCCCCCGGCACCTTCTCGCGCACGGCGGAGAAGATGCGCGCCATATCATCCGGCACCGCATAGCCCACCGTATCCGGGATATTAATGGTGGTGGCCCCGGCCTTGATGGCGGCCTCGACGCAGCGGAATAGAAATTCGATATCCGTGCGTGTGCCGTCCTCGGCGGACCATTCCACGTCATCGGTAAAATTGCGCGCCAGGGCCACGGAGGAGGTTATCGCCTCCAGCACCGCCTCCGGCTCCATGCGCAGCTTATACTTCATGTGCAGCGGGCTGGTGCTGATGAAGGTATGGATGCGCTTGCGCTCCGCCGGCTTAATGGCCTCGCCCGCGCGGGTAATGTCATTCACCGCCGAGCGCGCCAGCCCGGCCACCACAAAGCCCTTAACCTCCGTGGCAATGCGGTTCACCGCCTCAAAATCGCCGGGCGAGGCAGCGGGGAAGCCTGCCTCCAGCACATCCACGCCCAAAACGGCCAAAGCCTCGGCCATGCGGATCTTCTCGTCGATATTCATCGAGAAGCCGGGGGATTGCTCGCCGTCGCGCAAGGTGGTGTCGAAGATAATGACGCGGTTCGCGTCCATTTTACCAAAATTAGGGTGGGTAATGCTCACTGTATTGCTCCTGCTCTTTCCGTGTCATGCCTGTGGCTGGTCTGGCAATCCCCTGAGCGGCGGGCGCGGCATTTATGGCACGCGCGAATGGGACCTATCGCTCAGGGGCGGATAAGTCGAAGGAGCAGCCCAAAGAGGGTGGGGGCGTGAGCCATGTGTGCCGCTTACGGGATTCTTGCCCCAGATGCAAGGCGTTTGCAGGCGGAGCGGGGGAGGGCTGCGTTTTGGGCGGGTGCAAAATGCCAAAAATTGTTCACAATTCGCAAGCCCGGCCAACTTCGTGCCGCGGCGGGGGCGGCAGCGCCGCCGTCCCCTTGTTGCCAACGGCCAATGAATTTGTGGCACGGCAAAACGAAGCGCAGATTCCTGGCTTGCAAATGCACCAGCCGAAACGGCACTTTACTGATCGAGAATGGACTACCCCAGCGCCGCCTTCTGCGCCGCAAACAGCTCCGCCGTGCCCTGCCGGGCCAGGCCCAGCAGCGCCTGGAAGCCGCTATCGTCGAACGTGGATTTCTCAGCCGTCGCCTGAATCTCCACAATCCCGCCCCCGGCGGTCAGAATGAAGTTCGCATCCGCGTCGGCGGCGGAATCCTCGTCATAGTCCAAATCCAGCACGGGCTGGCCCTTGTAAATGCCGCAGGAAACAGCGGCCACCTGGCCGATGAACGGGATGGCGGAAATCACCTTGTTGTCGCGCAGTTTGCGGAAGGCCAAAGCCAGGGCCACATAGGCGCCGGTGATGGAGGCGCAGCGCGTGCCGCCATCGGCATTCAGCACGTCGCAATCCAGCGTGATGCTAATTTCGCCCATGGCCTTGCGGTCCACCACGGCGCGCAGGCTGCGGCCGATGAGGCGCTGGATTTCCTGCGTGCGGCCAGATTGCTTGCCGCGCGCGGCCTCGCGGTCGCCGCGCGTATGGGTGGCGCGGGGCAGCATGCCGTACTCTGCCGTTATCCAGCCCTCGCCCTGGCCGCGCATAAAGGGCGGCACCTTGCCCTCTACGCTGGCCGTGCACAGCACCTCGGTGCCGCCCGCCCGGATGAGGGCCGAACCCTCGGCATGGTGGGAGAACCCGGTCTCGATAGAGATTTTACGGAGTTCGTTGAAATTTCTGCCTGAGGGCCGCATGATCTGTCTCCTAGATTAGATGCTGGCGCTCATAGCCGGGATGGAGAGGATGGACCATAGGAGCAAAACCCCGCCGCGCCTGCCGCCAGGGCTGGATGTGCGCTCTGCCGCGGTGCTGCGCGAAATTGTGGAGCAATATGTAGAAACCGGAGAGCCGACAGGCAGCCGCACGCTCTCGCGCCTGCTGCCGCAAAAGCTCTCGCCCGCCACCATACGCAACGTAATGGCGGATTTAACCGATGCCGGGCTGCTGTTCGCGCCGCATACCTCCGCCGGAAGGCTGCCTACGGACCGGGGCTTGCGGCTGTTCGTGGACGGGCTGCTGCAATTCGGCGAGCTGTCGGACGAGGAGCGCGGCGCCATCAACCGCACCCTGGCGCAGTCTGGCCGCAGCATGCAGGACACGCTGGCCCAGGCCTCGGCCATGCTCTCGGGCCTTTCAGCCGCTGCCGGGCTGGTGCTGGCGCCCAAGGGTGAGGGGCCGGTGAAGCATATCGAATTCGTGCCGCTGTCGCCCGGGCGGGCGCTGGTGGTGCTGGTCTCGGCTGATGGGCAGGTGGAAAACCGCATTATAGAAACCCCGCCCGGCCTGCCGCCCAGTGCGCTGCAACAGGCGGGCAATTACCTTAACGCCCAGCTCTCGGGCCTTAGTCTGCCAGAGCTGCGGCGGCGCGTGGGCGAAGATATAGCCGCCAACCGCACCGCTTTGGACGAGCTGACCAACGCGGTGGTGGAGGCCGGGCTGGCAAGCTGGGGCGATGAAGGGCGCGCCGGCGCGCTGATTCTGCGCGGCCAAAGCCGGTTGCTGGAAGATGTGGACCAGTTGGAGAAACTCTCCGCCATACAGGCGCTGTTCGAGCGGCTGGAAGCCGAGGAGACCATGCTGCGCCTGCTGGAACTGGCGGAAGCCTCGGACGGGGTGCGCATTTTCATCGGCGCGGAATCCGGGCTGTTCGGCGCGGCCGGGGTTTCCATGGTGGTGGCGCCCGCCCGCAACGCGCAGGACAGAATTGTGGGGGCCATAGGTGTTATCGGCCCCACGCGCATTAACTATGGGCGGATCATCCCCGTGGTGGATTACACCGCGCGGGTTATTGGCCGGTTATTAGGGTAGGTGCTTATGAAAATTGGGTTTATCGGGCTGGGGCAGATGGGGCGCGGCATGGCCGCCAACCTTATAAAAGCCGGGCATGAGGTGGCGTTGTATAACCGCACGGCGGAAAAGGCGCAGGGGCTAGGCGGGCGCGTGGCCGCCAGCCCGGCGGATGCGGCGCGGGGCGCGGAGGTGGTGTTTACCATGCTGGCGGATGACAAGGCGCTGGCCGGTGTGGCGTATGGTGAAGGCGGCTTTATCGGCGCGCTGCCCGCGGGGAGTATTCATGTTTCCTGCAGCACTATTTCCGTTGCGATGGCGGAGGCGCTGAGCGCCGCGCACGCCAAGGCCGGGCAGAAATTTGTTTCCGCCCCCGTATTCGGCCGGCCCGAGGCCGCAGCGGCCGCCAAGCTGTTTGTGGCGGCGGCGGGGGCAGAGGCGGACCTTGCCACATGCCAGCCGTTATTCGATGCCATCGGGCAGCGCACTTTCGTGTTGAGCCACGAGCCTTCGCGCGCCAATTTGGTGAAGCTGAGCGGGAATTTCCTCATCGCGGCGGTCATCGAATCGCTCGGCGAGGCGCTGGCTTTGGTGGCCAAGGGCGGGGTGGATGAACGCGCCTATCTGGAGCTGCTCACCTCCACGCTGTTCTCCGCGCCGGTTTACAAAACCTATGGCAATCTCATCGTGGAACAGAAATTCGAGCCTGCCGGATTCGCGGCACCTTTGGGCCAGAAGGATGTGCGGCTGGTGCTGGAAGCTGCTGAAGAGCTGAACGTGCCGCTGCCGCTGGCCAGCTTGTTGCGGGACCGGTTTTTAACGCTGCTGGCCCATGGCGGCGCGGCGCTGGATTGGTCCGCCATCGGCAAGCTGGCGGCGAAGGATGCGGGGTTGTAAGCCTTACCCGCATATGAATATCGGGCAAGAAAACGAGACATTCGGTAACTTGCCCCCATTTGCAGATGTATCGGCAACAATGGAGAAACGCCCATGCGTCTGCTGCTTATCATCCTGCTCATCCTCATCCTGTTTGGCGGAGGATTCGGCCTGCATGGCGGGCTGTTTCTTGGCCCTGGCGGTATATATTACGGTGGCGGGCTGGGCGTGGCGCTGCTTGTGGTGCTGATCCTGCTTATCCTGTAGCCGGGCAGGTTATGAAAAGCCCCGGCTGAGTCTCTTCAGCCGGGGTTTTCGTTGCTATTTCGGTAGGTGCTTCGCGATGTAAGGCGGCAGCCAGAAGCTGGCTACATGCACATGCGGGCTCCAATACGCGCCCGTGATGCCCGAAGCCGCGGCGCGCTTGGTAATTTCCTCGACGGAAAGCTGCGTGAGCGACGCATCCTTGCCGGCCCAGCCCAGGGTCATGTACCCGCCAACATAGGTGGGCACCGCCGCCACATAGGCCGTAACATGCGGAAAAAACTGCTTGCGGCGCAGCGAGGTGTCGCGCAGCTCATCGGCCTGCATGAAGGGCACGCCGCACTGATTCACAATAAGGCCGCTGGGCGTGAGAATCCGCGCGGCGTGCCTGTAGAATTCGTCCGTGAACAGAACTTCGCCCACGCCAATCGGGTCGGTGGAGTCGACGATAATCACGTCGAACGACGCATCCGGCGCCTTCTTCACGTAGTCGATGCCATCGCCCACAATCACATCCGCGCGCGGATCGTTCCACGCATCGCCAGAAATGCCGGGCATGAATTCTTTCGACAGGCGGATCACCTCGCCGTCGATCTCCGCCATTACCGCGCGCGCCACGCCCTTGTGCATCAGCACATGGCGCAGCACGCCGCCATCGCCAGCACCTATAATCAGCACGTTCCTGGCATTGCCATGCGCCAGCAAAGGCACATGCGTCAGCATCTCCTGGTACACAAACTCATCACGCTCGGTAATCTGCACCACGCCATCCAGCGTCAGCACACGGCCATGGCTGTCCGTCTCAAACACCGCAATGTCCTGAAACGGACTCTTCACCCGTGCCAACTGGCGGACAAACCGGAACCGCTGCCCCCAATCCGGGTACAATGTCTCATTAAACCACGTATCGGTCATAAACGCGCTCCTCGTGTAAGTAAGACCAGGGGCGCTGCCCCTGGACCCCGCTGGGGCCTGAGGCCCCAGACCCCCGCTACTTAGGTTTTGGGAGGATGAGGTAACTCGCCCTTATCTGCTTTGGCTTTAACCATGGTTTCGGGCGGCGAGTTACCTCATCCTCCCAAAACCATTAACTAATGGGGTCTGGGCCTCAGGCCCAGTGGGGTTCAGGGGGCAAAGCCCCCTGGCCTTAAACTTACGCGACGAGGCCGCGTTTTTGCTCGTTCACCTGGATATGGGACGGGCTGAAGGCGGCTTTGAGGAAGGGGATGAGCTTGTACGGGTCGCAGGTGCCGCACATGAACACATCCAGCGCCGCGAAATTGCGTTCCGGCCAGGAATGGATGGAAATATGGCTTTCCGCCAGCACAACAACGCCGGAAACGCCGCCATTTGGCTCGAAATGGTGGAAATGGTGGTGCAGAATGGTGGCACCGGCGGCGCGCGCGCCGTCGCACAGCGTCTGGTCGATCAGTTCGGGCTGGTCGAGATTCGACGCGCCCCACAGATCGATGATCAGATGCATGCCGGCGTATTTCACGCCGTCCTTTTCCACGTAATAGTCCTTCTGCGGCTCAGGAGAGACTGTGGAAATCGCCTGGTTTTCGCTCGGAGACTCCGAGACCATCCCCAGTCGGGCAAGTGCGTTCATTGCGAACCCCCTCAACTAGTAGACAGCCTGTAGAACGCAGCACCGCGCTGCGCCCCCCTGGGCCAATGGGGGGGGCTTATGAGGCCATACCCCCCCTGATGCAAGCGGTATTTTTGCGCCTGACCATGAATTTTTTACGCGGCGGCGGCGGCGCTTGTTACTCCGCCGCCTCCATATACGCTTCCAGCGGCGCGCAGGAGCAAACCAGATTACGGTCGCCGTAAACGTTATCCACCCGTTTCACGGGCGGCCAGTATTTCTGGGCGGCAACATAAGCCAGCGGGTAGGCGGCCTCTTCGCGCGTGTAGGGGTGCGTCCAGGACTGCGCGGCTACTTCCGCCGCCGTATGCGGGGCGTTTTTCAGCGGGTTATCGCCGCGCGGCCAGGTGCCGTCCTCAATGCTGACAATTTCGGCGGCGATGCGCAGCATGGCATCGCAGAACCGGTCCAGCTCGGCCTTGTCCTCGCTTTCCGTCGGCTCGATCATCAGCGTGCCGGCCACAGGCCAGGACATTGTGGGCGCGTGGAAGCCGTAATCGGCCAGGCGCTTGGCAACGTCTTCCACCTGCACGCCGGAGGTGATGGCAAAGCCTCTGCAATCCACAATGCACTCATGCGCCACACGCCCGGCTTCGCCGCGGTACAGAATGGGGTAGGCCCCCTCCAGCCGTGCCGCGATGTAGTTGGCGTTGAGGATGGCGATTTTGGTGGCTTGCGTAATACCTTCCGGCCCCATGAGCCTTATATAGGCGTAGGGGATGGGCAGAATAAGCGCGGAGCCGAAAGGTGCGGCGCTGACTGGCCCGTACCCGCTGGCCGGCCCGGCATCCGCGCGCAGCGGATGGTTGGGCAGATGCGGCGCCAGATGCGCGGCAACGCCGATAGGCCCCACGCCCGGCCCGCCGCCGCCATGCGGAATGCAGAAGGTTTTATGCAGGTTCAGATGGCACACATCCGCGCCGATGGAGGCGGGTGAGGTGAGGCCCACCTGCGCGTTCATGTTCGCGCCATCCATGTAAACCTGGCCGCCCGCCGCATGCACGGCGCGGCAAATATCGCGGATCGCGGTTTCGAACACACCATGCGTGCTGGGGTAGGTAATCATCAGCGCGGCAAGTTTATCGCCATGTGTGGCGATTTTGGCGTGCAGATCAGCGACATCCACATTGCCTTGGCGGTCGCAGGCCACAACCACAACCTGATACCCCGCCATAGAGGAGGA